>NZ_CP007034.1:0-317500 GCF_000512915.1 Barnesiella viscericola DSM 18177 | reverse complement strand
AGGCATAGGCTGTTGCCAGTTGATGTGTCCAAGTCGTATTCCCCGGATTGGAGAATCCCACAGGGGTGTAGTCGTTATTGTTGAGAATACCTCTTGTAAATATCAACGCTACATTATGATTCGCGGGTATGTGTCGCAGCAGTTTATTAAGCTCCAATCCGCGAACACCTTCCCGGGTTATTTCATTGGGATAGGTTCGGAATTCCCCGGTGGGTTTTTGACAGCCATGAAAGTTGACCAAAAGTTGTCGCTCGGCACACAATTGTAATGCTTTCGTGTCAAAATCAATTGTACGTTTGCTTTCACTGTTCATGAAGTCTATTTTCACTCCGGCAGCTCCACATGCGGCTACACTGTCAATAAAATTGCGCATGACTGCATAGTCATTGTCGGGGTTATTTATCGTTTCGGAGTGCTTCCAAACAAAGACTTTCACCTTTTTAGAAGCCGCATATTCACATATTTCACGTAGTTGCTTCCACTTGTCGGTCCATTGGGTTTCCCAGCCTTCGTCGATAGTGGTATATTCAAAACCCAATTCAGCTGCCATGTCAATGAATTTCTTTTCATACTTGGGAGTCATATATCCTTTGGCCTCGCTCCACCAGCTCCATACACTGCGGCCGGGCTTTATCCAGTCTGTACTTGGGAAAAGTCTAGGGTCTGGTGCCGGGTTCAGATTGGTTAGAATATCGGTATTTACCAACGCGTTAAGCCCTTGGGTGAGTAAGATGACTCTCCACGGTGTTGTGATGGTGCCGGTAAGTCCGAAGCCTTCCGCCTCGGTAAAATTCACTTGAAGGGAACAATCTTTCCGGGCTTTTAACCGCATACCGCTGTAATTGTAGAGGGCGGCTTCCGTAATAGCCATGTAGTGTTCATTCCCCAGTTCATAGAGCAGAATAGGGCCTTGCACAGGGCCGGTTGGAGAAATGCAGTACAGACTGTCGGAGATGGTCTTTCCCCATTTCCCTGCATATGTTTTCAGTTTCCAATCATTGGGCCGTTCAAAAAACCATACGGGAATACCGCCGGGAACATGAAATGA
Organism: Barnesiella viscericola DSM 18177; assembly: GCF_000512915.1. Classification (GTDB taxonomy): domain Bacteria; phylum Bacteroidota; class Bacteroidia; order Bacteroidales; family Barnesiellaceae; genus Barnesiella; species Barnesiella viscericola. The sequence goes on along the minus strand of NZ_CP007034.1, from coordinate 316,452 downwards.
ACTCAGTTCGGCATGTACGATGTGCTGGGCCGTTGAGTTCTGTTTGGTTGGGATTACGTATCTGAAAGCGACACCGTCGTTATAAAGTCGGAATTGTAGACGAAAATTCATTCCCCTAGATTCAAGTTCGTAGGTGTATTCGTTGCAATGATTCAAGGCTTCTGTGTGGAATCCGCGGGTAGGGTATTTTTCGTAAATCTCTTTTTGGGAATAACCTCGGCTTGTACAGTGGGTGCCTAGGGTATCTTTATCCACAATCACGCCCAAGCAGGAAGGAGCTATGGTCTCTTTACCTAAGAAGGAGACGGAATAGGATAGATTACCCTGGTCAAGAATTAAGCTGGCTTGAACAGATGTATCGGGAGAACTCATCAAGGTCTCGGCTCCAAAAGTAGAGATGCTATAAGCACACAGGGTTGCAATAGTTGACAAGATGTTTTTCATATACTATGCTTCTCGAAATTTTTAATCGGGTCAGTTGGTCTCTTTGGTTATGAATACGATATAGTTGTTTATACCCTCAGGAGCCTTTTCAATCCAACTGTTGGTTCCCAAGTATGTTAATTCGCCTCCATTCATGGGCTCGCTCCTGTATATGGTGTGCGGATACCCGTTTACATATATTTTGTCATGGGTGATTTTAAATGGAGTTGGACTGCTCTTCACAGGGAATTGAACATTCCTGTCGTCATAAGCGATGTAAACGCGTCCTGCTTTCCCAATATTGAAAACAATTCCTTCTCCGGCCGAAGTACCAGCGTCATCATTGGCTACTAACAGATAGTGTGCCCCTTTCAGATATTCGGGTAACTGACTGAATTTCCAGGGACGGTCGCTGTATATGCTGTCACCGTTTTGTACATTGGCCTTTAATCGGGCTCCTTGTGGGAAGACCGTTGACAGGTTAAAGATGGCCTCGTTGGTCGCCGAGAGTGCCGTTCCGTCAGTCTTGGTTTGCTCGGCATCAGCAGGGAGGATATATCGGGGAAGATCTTTCCCGTATATCTCTTTTTGAGGTTCGATTGCGACAGGTAAAGTGGCCGGGGGGTCAGAACAGTATCCCCGGGTTGCGTCAATTGGGTTGGCGATGAATTGAAGAGTATCGGGTTCAAGTCCTTCGGCTTGGGCAATAACCGTTACGGTATCGGTATGGAGGGTCGACCGGAGTATAACTCGATGTATGCCATTGATAACCGGCAATTCTTTCCGATTGGCATATTTTTTCACATTTTCTTCCCAATATCCACCTCGCCAGGTGATGTCGCCTTGGGTGGTGTATTTGACAAGATTTTGAGCCAATGGCGCCCGATTGCCTTGCTTGTCTACAATTTCGGTCTCAATCAATACGACATCTGAACCATCGGCTCTCAATCCCTGGGGGTGTGATATGAGTTTCATGCGGACTGAGGCAGGGGCCCCAACCGTTTGAAGATGATAGGTTGCCATTATACGATTGTCTTTATCATAGCCTATGGCTTCAATCTTTCCCGGGGTATATGACACCTTGGAGAATGTGTATAGGAATGTGTTTTCCTGTTTACCTTGTTGCGGGATACCGTTCACCAACAAGTCGACTCTGGCTATTCCTGGACTGGCAAATACATATACCGGTTTTACTGTCCCTGCATCATAATTCCAATGGCCGGGGATAAAAACCGACGGTTCATTCTCGGTCCACAGTTCGGGGGTGTTGCTCCACATGGTTTTGTTGGCATAATAGGTATCTTTGGGTACTCTCATGCCATCGACGCAGCCGCTGCGCCTGAACGAATCGATGCTTCTTGTAAATGACTCGGAATCGGCAAAGAATATTTGTGTGCCTCCGTTGCAGACAGCCTCTCCTGTACCGGGTCTTGCTTTGTAGTATTGTTCATAAACGATTGACTGCATGACACACATGTTGTCTTGGTTTCTGTTCCACCCTCCGGCATTGTCGACCAGCATATACTCACCCTCTTTGTGGTAATAGGGAGCCGAGTATGAATCCCACCAGCGTCTGGGCGATTCGTCTCGCAGATATTCAGTATCAATGGAGAGTCTGTACTTTTCCTTGCGCACGCCATACATCCAGGAGACCCACTCGGGACCTTCCGAACGGCCGCCCATGGGGCGCTTGTAACCCCTGGAATCCCATTTATCCCGTAGGGCAATCATGTTGCTTAAATGTTCCTTGCTGATAAGGTTGTTTGCCGCTTCCCACAAAATGACACTCGGGTTGTTTCGGCAATAAATGATTGTATTGCGCATGATTTCACATCGCATTTCCCATTCTCTACCCTGTGAGTCATTTTCCCGGTCGGCTCCGGGCATGATTTGCAGAAGGCCCACTCTGTCACAGGATTTGATGTCCTGCGGTGAGGGCATGGTATGCTCCCATCGAATGATGCGGGAGTGGCCGTCAACCTGCATTTTATTGGAATAGTCGTGTAGCCAGTCGGGATAGGCCGCTCCAATAGCCGGCCATTCATTTTGGCTACGGGGGGTGTACCCTTGGGTCATTAACCGTCGGTTATTGATATACAATTCGGCCCCTCGTACTTCTATCTTTCGGAAGCCGGTGGTTATTTTCGAGATGTCGGTTTGATTACCATCTTGTACAATGGTATATACATTCACTGCTGTCCGGAGAAATTTTACCATAAAGTAGGTTGCTCGACAGAACCCGCCTCCGGAACACAAACGGGAGTTGTCGGCTGATTATAAATTTCACGGATATCCGCCCTCTGGAAGAGGACTTGTCCGATTGAGTTAGAGATAGAATGAAGACTTGGATCCAACCCGTATCGCTTCTTCGCAATGATGAGCAGCAGATAGTCACAAATGGCTATCCATATCTGCGTGTACACGGCGTTCTTGGAAGTGCCGTAGAAAGTCCTGATGTGAAGATGCTGCTTGATCCATTTGAAGAACAGTTCTATCAGCCAGCGTTCACGGTAGAGTTCCGCAATAGTCAGCGGATCGTCAATCGCAAAGTTGTTGGTCAGAAATCGATATACTCTTCCAGTCTCAATGTCTTCATATACAACAAGTCTCAATGTGTCGGGATACTTTCTGGTAGAGTAATATCCAGCAAGTCTGATAGTCTCATCCGAAAGAACGCCCGAGTCTTTGTTGACAGGTCTGGACTCAATAACCTCATAAGACATATTGTCCTTGGCGCGTGTAACAAAGTAGGCGCCCTTTTGCTGGAAATGCTTGTAAAGTTTTTCAAAGGCAACATATCCCCTATCCATCAGGTAGAAAGCACCTGCTTCAACAGGAATCTTGTCCATCATCCTGGCATCGTTAACCTTGCCTGGCGTGAGCATGACAAATGTGGGAATCGAGCCTCGCAGATCCATCAGTGTATGTATCTTGAACGCACCCTTACCATGATGAAACTCGGCCCATGGACACAACTTAAGACACAGGTCAATGGTACTGCTGTCAAACGCATATATCATCTCCTCAAGACCAATTCGCAGCTTTTCATCCTTGTAAAGCATCGTGGCTTCCTTTACCAAAGTCATCGCAAAGTCTTGATATATACGCCAATCCTTCTTCTCGTTGGCCTCCGCAAGCGTGGATCGAGGTATTGCCTTGATTCCGGAGCGATAGAGGTCGCCGCAGAGGTTAAGTGTAGTCTCTATATCTCTCAAACCAGCTCTGTCAGTGAACTGTGCAAAACTCTTCACCATGAACTGGTCACGACAATTGAATTTGATAGCATGCCGGTCACCTTTGTAGCGGTCGACACATTTCTTGAACTCGTATTCGTTAATGAGAGACATAATCTGAGCGAAGATTGTTTTTCCTTTGTTCATGGCTTGCGGATAACCTCTTGATGGCTACCGCAAAGTTACTGATGTTCTAATCGAAAAATTTTCTGATGTTTGTAACTTATTGATGTTTAATAATTAAAACATTGTCGGAGAATTTTTTTCCGGACACTAGTGGTGGCCGATATTTCTTTTCGTTGGGCGCATCGGAAGGGTGTATTCGCATCGTTCCTTTGGGAGAGTGCGATTTGACCGCAGGAGATACGATCGAGGTGGTGACTTACGATGGAGAACGTTTGCCCCTGCTGTGTGTGAAATCGATAAGCGAAGGCGGAAAAATCAGTGCAGAGGAACTGGAACGAATAAAGACTTTACCCTCCAATGACAATATAAAGGCAGCACTGTTAAATCCCGAAAATCAGTATCAGAACATTGTAGTGGATAAAGTGGTAGATTTCGAGTTGGGAGCAGTTGTGGGGAACCGGGACAGAATGGGTAACGGATTCCTGGTGAAGGATTGCAATTTCTCATTCAACCGATCCAGAGGCGTATTGATCAAGGCTTCGAACGGTATGGTCGTGAACAATGTGTTTGAAGGGAACTGGATATCGTCTATCCTGGTTACACCAGAAACCTGGTGGCTGGAATCTGGGTGCTCTGATAATGTGTTTATAGAAGGGAATAGAATCATTGGCAATAAACGGAAGTATGCCATTAATGTATCGGGTAGCGGATACTCTCAAAAGCCTGCTCCCGCCGGGTTGCATTGCGGCATTACGGTGAAGAACAATGAATTTGAGAATTGCCTCTCTCCCATGATACGCTTCCAGTCGGTAAAAGGTGGGGAACTTGTCGGAAATCATGTCTTGGAATCCGATAAGCGAACCGAGGCTGTAACCGAGATTGTGAACTGTGATTGACAGATGTAAATGAAAGGTTGTATGCGATATTATATATTAGGGCTGTGTTTGCTGGTTGTAAACGGTCTTACCTGTGCTTCAACAATAATATCAATTGAGGATTTTGGACTGAAACCCAATACGGGGGTGGACACGCGCCCATTTTTGAAGAAGGCCTTGCGGGCCTGTCAGGGCCGGAATGATATTGTGTTGGTGTTCCCCAAGGGACGATATGATTTCTATCCGGATAAAAGTAACGAAAACGATGTGCTGAAACGACCGGCAACTTTGGGTATTCATTTGAAAGGGTTGAATAAGTTCACACTAGATGGAGGAGGTTCGGAATTTGTTTTCCATGGGAAAATGGAAATTGCTCATATTGAAGATTGTGACAGCCTGACCATGAGGAATTTCAGTGTGGACTGGGATAGACCTTTTATATCTCAGGGAGAAATTATCGGCTCTACCGACTCCTATTTGGATATTAAGATCGATAAAGAAGCCTATCCCTATGAAGTCGTCGATGGGAAAGTGTATTTCATAGGGGAGGATTGGAAATTACCCGTTATGACCATGTATTCAACCTTATACAACAAGGAGACCAAAGAGATTGCTTATAATAGCTTGGGCGATATATTTGAGAAGCCGGTGGAGGAGATATCGGAAGGCGTTCTGCGATTTCATGGGAAGCCAGCTATACAGGTAGAGCCTTACACAACGATAGTCTCTTTGTTTCATGTCCGTTATTTTGCTACGGGTATAGGTGTGACCAATAGCAGAAATATTCTGTGGAAGGATATTAAAATGTATCATTCCCTGAGTAATGGCTTTTGGGGATACCGCACAGAGAACATTACGATGGATAATGCCTCGGTGGTTGTCAACGATGCCAAGGGGCGATATTTCAGTTCGGTAGCCGATGCCTCTCATTTTTCAGAATGCGGCGGAACCATTCGCGTCTTGAATTGTGCCCATACGGGGCAAGCCGATGATTTTATCAATGTACATGGCACGAGTGTCAAAATAATTGGTCGAGTCAATCAGAATACGGTTATGGCCCCGGTTGAAGGAAAAGGTTCCGGCCGATCGGTTCAGATAGGTGATGAATATTGGTTCATCAAGCAGCCCGAAGCCCAGCGAGGTGAGGTAGGGGTTGTTGCTGACAAAAAACTGTCGGAGGACGGTTCGTTCTATTACGTGTCATTTGACAAGCCTGTCCCCGAGGCTATCGGTAATGGCGACTTTATGGAGTGCAAAACCTGGTGCGCTGCCGTAGAGATTCGTAACTGCAAGATACAAAAAAGGCATCGGGCTCGTGGTATTTTGGTAACTACACCTAAAAAGGTTGTCATAGAGGACAACTATTTTAGTACGGCCGGTACGGCAATCCTCATCGAAGGCGATTTTGATTACTGGTATGAGTCGGGAGCCAATACCGATGTCACAATCCGCAACAATACTTTCGATAATTGTTTGACCTCTGGTAACCGAGACGGTAGCAGAAGTCAATGGGGCGAGGCGGTCATTACCATTACGCCTTCGCATATCCCCTCGACGGTAGATATGGAGCCTTATCACAAAAACATACGAATTGTAGATAACCGTTTTTATGTGTTTGATGTACCGCTTGTCAGAGCCGTATCTACCCGAGGACTGTATTTCATGAATAATCAGATTATAAAGACCTTTGATTATCGTCCGTATACCTGGCAGAAGGTTTCGTTCCTGTTAGATGGTTGCAGAGATGTCAAGATACGAAATAACAGCTGGGATAAGCGTTATACGGAGCGCAGTGTAGCTGTGGAGCATATGCGCCTGTCTGATGTACAGACCGATGCGAACGACCACTTTGTAATCAAGGAATTGAAAGGAATAGATACACACATGCAGTGGTGATTAAGAAGCACCGCAAAATATGGGGGAATACGGGTTTCCGAATGGAAATCCGTATTCCCTGTTTCTGTATGGATATGATTCGGTTTCAATTTCAATTCAATAAAAATTCATCAATTGCCTCAAAAAGTCAACGGCCAAGGCTCAGCGATACAAGAAAGTTTATATGTCAAAATAACAGTTTAATGTGTGAACAGCTGTTGATTTGTTTGTGAAACATTTTGAAAGCATGAATAAATGTCTATATTTGCACTCTTAAATGTGGCAAAATTATAAACCATGGAGGTTGCAGTCATAAAATACAATGCAGGGAATATTTATTCGGTTTTGTGCGCTTTACGCCGGTTAGGTATCGACCCGGTAGTCAGCGACTCGCCCGAGGTGCTTTCGCGAGCCGATAAGGTGATTTTCCCGGGAGTAGGAGAGGCCTCGTCGGCCATGCGGTATTTACGTGAACATGGGTTGGACCGAGTGATTGTCAATCTCACCCAGCCGGTACTGGCCATCTGTATCGGGTTGCAGCTGCTCTGTTCGCATTCCGAGGAGGGCGATGCCGATTGTCTGGGCGTGTTCAATACTCCCGTGCGACGGTTTGTCCCGAGCGGAGGAAAGGAGAAAATACCCCATATGGGTTGGAACACGTTGCACAATCTGCAAGGACCTCTGTTTCGAGGAATCGGCGAGGGGAGCTATGTCTATTTCGTGCACAGCTATTATGCCCCGGTTTCGGCCGACTGTGTGGCGCAGTGCGACTATATCACTCCATTTTCAGCTGCGTTGAACAGAGATAATTTTTATGCCACCCAGTTCCATGTCGAAAAGAGTGGGGCGGTGGGAGCTCGCATCCTTGAAAATTTCCTGACCCTATGATTCAGTTAATCCCGGCCATAGATATTATAGGAGGCCGTTGCGTGCGGTTGTCGCAGGGCGACTATGCCAGGCAGCAAGTTTATAATGAGAATCCGCTCGAAGTGGCCAAGGCTTTCGAGGATAACGGGTTGACCCGCTTGCATCTGGTCGACTTGGACGGAGCCAAGGCCAGCCATATTGTCAATTACAAAACACTCGAACAGATTGCCGGGCACACGGGATTGATTATTGACTTTGGGGGCGGATTGAAGAGCGACGAGGATTTGCGCATTGCCTTTGAGAGTGGAGCTCATCTGGTGACGGGTGGCAGTATTGCCGTGCGTGACCGCGACCGGTTTGTCGGTTGGATTGAGCGATATGGCAAGGAACGAATCATTTTGGGCGCCGATGCGCGGGACGAAAAGATTTCGACCGGCGGGTGGCTCGATGATTCGGAGATTGAACTGATTCCTTTTGTGCGCGACTATATGCAGGCCGGTATTGAGCAGGTCATCACGACCGACATTGCCCGCGACGGCATGTTGCAAGGGTGTGCCGTGGAGTTGTATCGCAAGATGCTGGACGAGTTGCCCGGCATCTATTTGATTGCAAGCGGAGGCGTAGGTTCGTGGGCCGACGTCGAAGCGTTGCAGGCGGCGGGTGTCCCGGCCGTTATTTTGGGAAAAGCTATTTACGAAGGACGAATATCGCTTGGCGAGATTTCGCACTTCATGACTGTCAATTCTTGAAAATTATGTTGGCAAAACGTATTATACCCTGCCTCGATGTGAAAGATGGCAAGACTGTAAAGGGAACCAATTTTGTGAACTTTCGGGAAGCCGGCGACCCGGTAACGCTGGGTGAGTTTTATAGCCGGCAGGGGGCCGACGAATTGGTCTATCTCGATATTACGGCTTCGTATGAGGGGCGCAATACCTTTACCGATTTGGTGAAACGCATTGCCGCCCGCATTGATATTCCCTTTACCGTAGGGGGCGGCATTCATTCGTTGACCGATGTCGACCGGCTGTTGAGTGCCGGGGCCGACAAGGTGTCGTTGAACTCGGCTGCTTTGAAAAATCCACAAATTATCGAAGAGGTGGCAAAAAATTTCGGTTCTCAGGTGTGTGTTATCGCAATAGATGCTAACTTTGAGGACGGAAAATGGGTGTGCTACCTGAATGGTGGCCGGGTGCCTACTCACCGCACGCTCTTTGAGTGGGCGGTCGAAGCTGCCGACCGGGGGGCAGGTGAGATTCTGTTTACCAGTATCGCCCACGATGGAACTCGTGACGGATATGCCTGCGAAGCTCTGCGCGAGTTGCATCGGTTGTTGCCGATTCCCGTCGTTGCATCGGGTGGTGCAGGGAAGATGGAACATTTCAAGGAGGCATTTCTCGCAGGGGAGGCCGATGCGGCATTGGCTGCCGGGGTATTCCACTTCGGGGAGATTGCAATCCCAGCATTGAAACAATATTTATCGGGATATGGTATTCCCATAAGGATATGAAATATGGATAAAGAAGAGATAAAGCAACTGGATTTCGATAAGATGGGTGGGCTCGTTCCGGCTATTGTGCAGGACTGCGAGACCCAAAAGGTGCTCATGCTTGGCTTCATGAACGAGGAGGCTGTGTGCAAAACCATAGAGACGGGAAAGGTGACTTTTTTCAGTCGTACCAAAAAACGTTTATGGACCAAAGGCGAGGAGAGCGGCCATTTTTTGCTGGTGAAATCGATTCAGAAAGATTGTGACCGGGATACACTCTTGATTCAAGCTACACCCTGTGGCCCGGTATGTCATACCGGAGCCGATACCTGCTTCGGCGATGAGAATCACAACGACCTGGCCTTCATCAAATACTTGCAAGATTTCATCGATCGGCGCAAGGCCGAGATGCCCGAAGGGTCATATACCACCTCGCTTTTCAGGTCGGGTATCAACCGCATGGCCCAGAAGGTGGGTGAGGAGGCTGTGGAGACCGTTATCGAGGCAACCAACGGAAGTGATGAACGGCTTATCTATGAGGCCTCGGATTTGCTGTATCACCTGATTGTGTTGCTTACCTCGAAGGGCTATCGCATAGAAGACTTGGCCCGTGAATTAAAAAAGAGGCATAAATAAAAGTGTGTTATGGAAAGGAAATTGCTCGTAAAATATACCGATGTACAGATTTGCCGGGAAGAACTGACTATATTGGATCATGTCAATTTCGAACTGTACAGTGGAGAGTTCGTCTATTTTATAGGGCGTGTGGGCAGTGGTAAGAGTTCGCTGCTGAAAACCATGTATGCCGACCTCCCCATCAGCGAAGGCGAAGCTACCGTCCTCGACTTCGATGTGCGGCATATTCGCAACAAGGAGATTCCTTTGCTGCGTAGAAAATTGGGCATCGTGTTTCAAGATTTTCAACTGCTCACCGACCGTTCGGTTTATGAAAATCTGGCTTTTGTGTTGAGAGCAACCGGCTGGAAAGACAAGGAGGAGATTGACACCCGGGTAGCCGAAGTGCTCGATCAGGTGGGTATGCGCAAGAAATCATACAAGATGCCGCACGAGTTGTCGGGTGGGGAGCAGCAACGTATCGTTATTGCCCGGGCTCTGTTAAACTCTCCCAAGATTATTCTGGCCGACGAGCCTACGGGTAATCTCGATCCCCAAACGGGGCAGCAGATTGTCTCGCTGCTTCACCATATTTGCGAGACGGGTACGGCCGTCATCATGACCACTCACAATCTGAATCTGGTCGAGGAGTTTCCCGGACGCATCTTGAAATGCGAGGACAAGAGCCTGGTGGAAGTTTAATTTGCGCTCCGAATAGTTGATAATCCGGCAGAAAAAGCCTACTTTTGCGGAGCAATAAATATAAAGTTTACATTAAAAAAACAAGTAGAATAGAAATGAAAGTACTCAAATTTGGTGGAACTTCTGTGGGTAGCGCCCAATGCATGAAAGATGTTGCCAAATTAATTTGTGACGGTAACCCCAAAATCGTGGTGTTGTCGGCCATGGCCGGGACAACCAACACCTTAGTAGAAATATCGGACTATCTGTATAAGAAGAATACCGATGGTGCCCGCGAAACGATTGGAACACTTGAACGAAAGTATATTAGAGTTATCGACGAACTGTACAGTACCGACGAATATAAACAGAAGGCCCTCGATGTGGTGAAGGGCTGCTTTGATCACATACGCTCTTTTACAAAAGACTTGTTTACGCTCTTTGAGGAAAAGGTGATTCTGGCACAGGGCGAACTCATGTCGACGGCCATGGTGCACAATTATCTGTTGGAGCAGGGGGTAAAATCGGTGATGATACCGGCTCTCGACTATATGCGCACCGACAAGAACTCTGAGCCCGATACGCAATTTATCAAAACGAAGCTCACGGCTTTGTTGCAGGAGAATCCCGATGCCGATATTTATATCACCCAGGGCTATATCTGCCGCAATGCCTATGGCGAAATCGACAATCTGCAACGGGGTGGCAGCGACTATTCGGCCTCGTTGATCGGTGCCGCTATCAATGCCGAGGAGATTCAGATATGGACCGACATAGATGGCATGCACAACAACGACCCCCGTTTTGTAGAGAATACAAAACCGGTCCGTTATCTGCAATTTGAGGAGGCTGCCGAGTTAGCCTATTTCGGAGCCAAGATTCTGCACCCCACATGTGTGTTGCCGGCCAAATTGAACAACATACCGGTGCGGTTGCTCAACACGATGCAACCCGATGCCCCCGGGACGTTGATATACAACAACCCCGAAAGTACTGATGGTGAAATCAAGGCGGTCGCTGCCAAAGAGAACATCACGGCCATTAAGATCAAATCGGGCCGTATGCTGTTGGCCTACGGATTCCTGCGGAAGGTGTTCGAGATATTCGAGAGCTACCAAACCTCCATCGATATGGTTACTACCTCGGAGGTAGGAGTCTCGTTGACTATCGACAATACCAAGCATTTGCAGGAGATTCTCGACGATTTGCGCAAGTTCGGTACCGTAACGGTTGACGAGGATATGGTAATCATTTGTGTCGTAGGAGACTTGGAATGGAATCACGTGGGTTTTGAATCGGCTGCGGTACAAGCCATGAAGGATATACCGGTGCGCATGATTTCCTATGGTGGAAGCAACTACAACATTTCGTTTCTGGTTCGCCGACAAGACAAGGTGAAGGCCCTGCAATCGCTCAGTCGGTATTTGTTCGAGAATAAATAAACGAATATTATTTGTGTGTCATGCAGAACAAGTTCTACATGACACTTTATTTTTATATAAGTATTTTATATAAGTATATGTTTCCTATTAGTCATTTTAATCAAGTAAAGACTCCATTTTACTATTACGATAAGACGTTGTTGAACCATACGCTTTCGACCCTTACCCGATTGGCCGAGGATCGTAATTTTGTGGTGCACTATGCCATCAAGGCCAATGCCAATCCCGGAATATTGAAAATTATCGCCGCCGCGGGGGTAGGAGCCGACTGTGTGAGCGGTGGAGAGATAAAAGCTGCCCTTGCGGCCGGGTTCCCGGCCAAGAAGATTGTGTTTGCGGGAGTGGGGAAAGCCGATTGGGAAATCGAGTATGCGCTTGAGAACAAGATATTCTGTTTTAATGTAGAGTCGGCCGAAGAGTTGGCAGTCATCGAGGAGCTTGCCCGCAAGAAGGAGACGATTGCCTCGGTTGCCTTGCGCCTCAATCCCAATATCGACGCTCACACTCACGAGTATATTACGACCGGGTTGAATGAAAACAAGTTTGGTATTCCTCTTGAAATGCTCGACGGGGTACTTGCTCAGATGCAAAACTATACGCACGTGCAGCTCGTGGGCTTTCATTTCCATATTGGGTCTCAAATCTTAAATATGGAATCATTCCGCCTTCTCTGTGAGAGAATCAACCGTCTGCAAGATGATTTGGCTCGCCGTAACATACAGGTAAAGCATATCAACGTGGGGGGCGGACTGGGGGTCGACTATGACAATCCCGATAAAAACCCTATACCCGATTTTGAGAGTTATTTCAACGTATTCCGCGACAATCTTGATTTGCGGGGCGGACAGCAGTTGCATTGCGAGCTGGGACGTGCTGTCGTGTGTCAGTGCGGTTCGCTGATTACCCGGGTACTGTATGTCAAGAAATCGCTCAAAAAGCAGTTTGTCATTGTCGATGCAGGCATGACCGACCTTATTCGTCCGGCTTTGTATCAAGCTCATCACTATATCGAGAACATCACCTCCGATATGGCCGAACAGCAGTATGATGTGGTAGGGCCTATCTGTGAGTCGTCCGACTGTTTCGGTAAGAACGTGACACTCAATGCCACAGAGCGAGGCGACTTGATTGCCATTCGGTCGGCCGGAGCCTATGGCGAAATCATGGCTTCACAGTATAACTGTCGGCCTCTGCCCGGTTCGCTGATAGAATAATAATTATTAACAATAATTATTGTATTCATATCAAGAAAAGTGTTACTTTTGCTATTACAAAATTGTAATCATTACAAATAAAGAAAGATGAAAGAAACGGCTCAAAACAGATTACGTCGGTACAATATCAAACCCTCGGTGCAGCGTATGGCCGTCCTCGATTATTTGATGACGCATCACACTCACCCGACCGCCGACACGATATTCAACGCATTGTATCCGTCGATACCTACCTTGTCGAAGGCAACCGTGTACAATACGCTGAATCTGTTGACCGAGCAAGGCGTCATTCAGATGATTACAATCGACGAGAAAAATGCACGCTTCGATGCACGGGAGACCCCGCATCTGCATTTCAGATGTACCGAGTGTGGCGAGATTTTCGATTTTGATTTGCCTCCCTTCCAGATGGAGATGCTCAAAGATTTTGAAATTTCCGACATTCAAATGTATTGCAAGGGTGTGTGTCCGTCGTGTCAGAAAAAGAAACACAGCATTAACAACTAAAAATAACCAATCATGAAAAAATTTATTTGTACTGTATGCGGTTACGTATACGAAGGTGAAGAAGCTCCTGAATTTTGCCCCCAATGCCATCAACCCCGTTCGAAATTCAAAGAACTGGTAGAATCGGACAAACTCGACTTTGTAACCGAGCACCATATCGGTGACGGTGTTGTTGAAGATGCCGAAGTAATGGAAGGTCTTAAAGCTCACTTTGCAGGCGAATGTACCGAAGTAGGTATGTACTTGGCTATGAGCCGTCAGGCTGATCGTGAAGGCTATCCCGAAATTGCCGAGGCTTTCAAACGCTACGCTTGGGAAGAGGCCGAACACGCTTCAAAATTTGCCGAATTGCTGGGTGAGGTAGTTTGGAATACCGAGAAGAATGTAAAAGCTCGTATGGAAGCCGAGAGCGGTGCTTGCGCCGACAAGATGCGTATCGCCAAACGTGCCAAAGAACTGGGTTATGATGCAATTCACGACACGGTTCACGAAATGGCCAAAGACGAGGCTCGTCACGGTAAAGGTTTCGAGGGCTTGTACAACCGCTATTTCAAGAAATAAGAAAATTGCCATTGGTTTACAGCCAGAGGGTAATCCCACGTGGGGGTTACCCTCTTTTTTGTCTCTTGTCCCGTATCGTAAAAATCGCTATATTTGTGCCGACTTTCCACATATTATCAGATTAATCTCAATGAAGAATATACGCAACTTTTGCATCATTGCTCATATAGACCATGGGAAAAGTACTTTGGCCGACCGCTTGCTGGAATATACCAAGACGATTGCCGAGAAAGATTTACAAGACCAGGTGCTCGACAATATGGATCTGGAACGGGAGCGGGGTATTACCATCAAGAGTCATGCCATACAGATGGAGTATGTCTATCAGGGAGAAAAGTATATTTTGAACCTGATTGATACCCCGGGGCACGTCGATTTCTCTTATGAGGTGTCACGTTCCATTGCCGCTTGCGAGGGGGCGTTGCTCATTGTCGACGCTTCGCAGGGAATACAGGCCCAGACCATCTCGAATCTATATATGGCTATTGAGCATGACTTGGAGATAATCCCGGTGGTCAACAAGGTCGATCTGGACAGTGCCCGTCCCGACGAAGTGGAGGACCAGATCGTCGAACTGTTGGGTTGCAAGCGCGAAGAGATTATCCGGGCCAGCGGCAAGACGGGGCAGGGAGTCGAGGAGATTCTGGCTGCCATCATCGAGCGGGTAGAGCCACCGAAGGGCGATGTCGATGCTCCGTTGCAATGTCTCATCTTCGACTCGGTGTTCAACTCCTTTCGCGGCATTATTGCCTATTTCAAGATTTGTAACGGTCGCATTCGCACTGGCGACAAGGTGAAGTTTGTCGCTACTGGTAAGGAGTATGAGGCCGACGAGATAGGGGTGCTCAAACTGGATATGGTTCCCCGCGACGAGTTGTTGGCCGGTGATGTGGGATATATCATCTCGGGAATCAAGACCTCGCGCGAGGTGAAGGTGGGTGACACGATTACTCACATCGACCACCCATGTTCCGCGGCTATCGACGGGTTTGAAGAGGTGAAGCCCATGGTGTTTGCCGGTGTGTACCCGATTGAAACCGAAGATTTTGAAAACTTGCGCTCGTCGTTGGAGAAGTTGCAGTTGAACGATGCTTCTCTTACCTTCCAGCCCGAGTCGTCGGCGGCTCTGGGATTTGGATTCCGATGCGGATTCCTGGGGTTACTCCACATGGAAATCGTGCAGGAGCGTCTTGACCGCGAATTTAACATGGACGTCATCACGACCGTGCCCAACGTATCATATAAGGTCTATGACAAGAAGGGGGGCATGATTGAGGTGCATAATCCTTCGGGATTGCCCGACCCGACATTGATCGACCACATTGAGGAGCCCTACATACGAGCGTCGGTCATCACGGCAACCGATTACATCGGCCCTATTATGACCCTCTGTCTGGGCAAGCGGGGCGAACTGGTTAAACAGGAGTACATATCGGGCAACCGGGTAGAGATTATTTACGACATGCCGCTGGGCGAAATTGTGATTGACTTCTACGACAAGTTGAAGAGTATCTCGAAGGGGTATGCCTCGTTCGATTACCACATACACGATTTCAGAGAGTCGAAGCTGGTGAAGCTTGATATTCTGCTCAACGGCGAGTCGGTTGATGCCTTGTCGACCCTGACCCATGTGGACAATGCCGTAACCTTCGGTCGGCGCATGTGCGAGAAACTGAAAGAGCTCATTCCGCGCCAACAGTTCGAGATTGCTATTCAGGCTGCGATAGGGGCCAAGATTATTGCTCGCGAGACCATCAAGCCGGTGCGTAAAGATGTGACCGCCAAGTGTTACGGCGGTGACATAAGCCGCAAGCGCAAACTGTTGGAGAAACAGAAAAAGGGAAAGAAACGAATGAAACAGATTGGCTCTGTCGAAGTTCCTCAAAAGGCTTTCCTCGCGGTATTGAAGCTCGACTAAACGACAGTTCCGCCACTTCCTGTTCTTTTGATTCCGAGGCAGAAAAACTGTAACGAGTTTTCTTTGTTTAAACTAAAAAAAGAATGATATGGACAGCTTGTATGCCATAAAGAAATCGATCAAGAATTACGCCAGCGGCGGCAATGTGTTGATCGTAGCGACACTTTTAGCTTTTATTTTAGCCAACTCCCCGTTAGCCGACCTCTATTTTTCGTGGTGGGCCCAACCGGCCTCCTTGCAGATAGGCGGGTTCAATCTGTTCAGTCATGGGGGAGAATCCATGACGGTTATGGCCTTTATCAACGATGCGTTGATGGCTATCTTCTTCTTTGCCATCGGTCTTGAAATCAAACGGGAAGTTCTGGTGGGCGAACTCACGTCGCTGAAACAGGCTTTGCTCCCGATTGTGGCGGCCATCGGAGGTATGGTAGTCCCGGTTCTTCTCTTCATGTATGTGGGGCGGGGGAGTGACTTTCTGCGTGGAAGTGCCATACCCATGGCTACCGATATTGCTTTTTCGCTGGGAGTCCTCGCCATGCTGGGCAAGCGGGTACCCATTGCCTTGAAGATATTCTTGACCACACTGGCCGTTGTCGATGACATAGGAGGCATTCTGGTGATAGCCATCTTCTATTCGAGTCATATCGAAGTGACCTATCTGCTCTATGCCGTAGGGGTATTTCTGGCCTTGTGGATTGGCGGTCGTGCCGGTGTGAATAGCAAGATGTTCTATTTTATCTTAGGCGGTGTTGTGTGGTTCCTGTTTCTGAACTCGGGTATTCACCCCACCATTGCCGGGGTATTGGTCGCCTTCTGTGTACCGGCCAAGCCGGTACTGGCCACCTCGCATTTTATCAGTACGATACGCAAGGAGATTGTCAACTTCCCGCAGGAACAGTTTGCCGATACCGACCAGTCCATCATGCTCTCGAAGGAGCAACTCAACTGTTTGAAGAGTATCGAGTCGGCATCAGATAAGGTTATCAGTCCGTTGCAGGATCTGGAAGATACATTGCACCCCGTAATCAACTACTTGATTATCCCGCTCTTCGCTTTTGCCAACGCCGGCATTGTGCTCTCGGGCCTTGAACTCTCCTCGTTGTTCTCGGAAATCAGTCTGGCCATTTTCCTGGGCCTTTTACTGGGGAAATTCCTGGGTATTTTCCTCTCGTCGTGGATTGTGATTAAATTAAAGATTGTGTCGATGCCCACTCATGTTACGTGGAAATCGCTGGCTGCCGTATCGGTTTTGGGTGGTATCGGATTTACCGTATCGCTCTTTATCGCCAATCTTTCATTCGGCGATATGGGCCCAGAGGGAGCCGTGTTGTTGGAACGCGCCAAATTGGGTATTGTAGCCGGATCGTTGGCTTCGGGAATAGTGGGCTATTTCTTGCTGAATCTCTTTTTACCCAAACAGGTCGAAGAAGAGGTGGAGTAGGGGCGGAAGTATTTGTCTAATGTAAATCTGTTATTCGAACTTGATTGATTTGGCCGGGCGAATGAGGGCGACGATATAGGACGGTGCGATCAACATCAATACCGAGATAATAAGACATCCCAGATTCAGCCACAGAATATACCACGGGTTTAACTCGATGGGTACATAGGGCACGTAATAAGCTTCGGGATTGAGTTTTATGATGTGGAACTGCTGTTGAATCAGGCACAAGGTAATACCGATTACATTGCCCCATATCATGCCTTTACCTACGAGGAATGTCGATACGTAGAGAAATATCTCGCGAATGGAGGTGTTGTTGGCTCCCAAGGCTTTGAGAATGCCAATCATATTGGCCCGTTCCAAGATGATAATCAGAAGTCCTGAAATCATGGTAAATCCCGATACGGCAGCCATGAGGATAAGGATAATCCACACGTTCATATCCAGAAGGTCGAGCCACCCGAAAAAGATGGGATTCAACGTGCGAATGGATTGCGGGTAGTAGTGGGTACCATAATCGTCGGGGCGGTCGATGAGTTGCGTGTATAAGTCGTAGGCAATGTTGTCGGCCTGGTCGAAGTCGTTGACCAGCAGCTCGATTTCGCTGTATTGGTCGGGATTCCACCCGTTGAGCCGCTGCACCTGTTGCACATCACCAATCATCAGCAGGTTGTCATAGTCCGAGAAATCGGTGCGATAAATACCCGATACCAGAAAGCGACGAGCCCGTACCTGATCCTGGACGAAATAGCAATAGATTTTGTCGCCTACTTGCAGATGCAGTTTGTTGGCAATGGATTGGGAGATAAGTACCTCGTTGGAGGTGACCGAGTCTTGTATGACAGGCAGACTGCCTTCGACCAGGTATTTCTGGAAGAATGTCCAGTCGTAGCCGGGCATGACCCCTTTCAGAACCACCCCCATGAAATCGTTGTCGGTTTTGAGCATACCCAGCTTTGTCCCTACGGGATTGACCTGGGTAACCCCCTCGTGAGCTATTAGTACACGGCCCAGACTGTCGGTGTATTGAATGGGTTGCTTCTCATAGGTCATGTTGCTGTCGAACGACGTGATTTGAATGTGTGACCCGAAGCCCACCACTTTGTCACGAATCTCTTGCTTGAAGCCGATAACAATCGCCACCGAGAGAATCATGACCGCCAGACCCAAAGCTACCCCGGCCACGGCGACCCGTATGGCCGGCGGTGTTGCTTTCTTTCGATTGCTTTTGTCGAAATGAATGCGATTGGCAATATATAACTTCCAGTTATTCATTGGCAACAACCCTACCGGGATAGGCTTCCAACGCTTTTTTCAATACCGTCAGGGCTTTGGCCAACTCGTTCTTTTCGAGGACGTAGGCCATGCGTACTTCGTTTTTGCCCAACCCCGGGGTGGTATAGAAACCCGAAGCGGGTGCCATGAATACGGTTTGCCCTTCGTACTCAAACTCCGACAGACACCACTCGCAGAACTTGTCGGCATCGTCGACCGGCAGTCGGGCCACCGTGTAAAAAGCTCCCATGGGAATGGGCGAATAACAACCCGGTATGCGGTTGAGCCCGTCAATCAGGAATTTGCGCCGCTCGACATATTCGTTATAGGTTGCAAGCATATAGCTCTCAGGAGCATCGATTGAAGCTTCGGCTATGATTTGCCCGATCAGAGGCGGACTGAGGCGAGCTTGGCAGAATTTCATGACATTCTTTTTCAATTCCTTATGCCGGGTAATCAAGGCACCGATACGGATTCCGCATTCGCTGTACCGTTTCGACACCGAGTCGATGAGTACGACCTGATCTTCGATTCCACTGAGGTGGAAGGCCGAAATGTAGGGTGCCCCCGTGTAACAGAATTCGCGATAAACCTCGTCGGAGAAGAGAAACAAATCATATTTTTTGACCAAATCCCGTATCTGGTTCATCTCTTTCTGGGTATAAAGATAGCCGGTAGGATTATTGGGATTACAAATGAGAATAGCCTTGGTCTTGGGCGTGATGAGAGCCTCGAATTTTTCAATCGAGGGCAGGGCAAATCCCTCTTCGATGGTGGAAGGGAGAGTCTTGATGACCGCTCCCGCCGAGATGGCAAAGGCCATATAGTTGGCATAGGCCGGTTCGGGGACGATGATTTCGTCGCCGGGATCGAGACAGGCCATGAACGAAAACAGTACCGCCTCGGATCCTCCCGTTGTGATAATAATGTCTTCGGGGGTTACGTGGATATTGAACTTGGCATAGTATTGCACCAGTTTTTCACGCAGGCTTTTTATTCCCTCGCTGGGACTGTATTCCAAGGTACGACGATCGATATGTTGTAGAGCGTCCAATCCGATTTGTGGAGTAGGAAGGTCGGGCTGACCGATATTCAAGTGGTAAACTTTTATACCTCTTTCTTTCGCCTTGTTGGCCAGAGGAACAAGTTTACGTATAGGTGAAGCCGGCATAATTTCACCTCGATGGGAAATAGTTGGCATATTCTCTTCTTTAATATAAAAAATGGACTAAACTGAAACTTTTTTGAAATGCAAAGATAAAAATTTTATTTTTTTTATTCTCTCATAAAAAGGAGAGAATGTGATTGCCGAGAGGTTAAATAGAACAAATATTATTATCTTTGCATACGAATCAGAAATATTGTCCGCATGATGAATGATTTGAAACATCTCTTTTTGCTCCTGTTCTCTCCGGGGAAAACGTGGCAAAAGACCGATAAGGCGCCTTGTGCGACTCCTCTGTTTTTGAATCAGTTCCTCTATCCGCTTATGGGGATTACGGCGGTCGTTTGTTTTTTGGGATATTTTTTCAATGACATTTCGCTGTCGAGAGCGTTGCAGGAAGCCATTATAGAGTTTGTCAAGTTTTTTGGCGGGTTCTATGCGCTGGTGTATGTGACAAAAGTATTCTCGACCCAAGTATTGGAAGTTGTGCAGCCCGAGTCGCGAATCAAACGGTTTGTCGGGTATAATCTGGGATTGTATATGCTGTTCGACATCGTAATACTCATTGCCCGATACTTTTATTCGGTACCGGGAATTGTCGATTTTCTGCCGCTTCTGTTGGCTTATGTGATTTGGAACAGTCAGAAATACATGGAGGTGCCCGATCAAAAGAGTATCCTCTATGTGGTCACAATGACCGTGCTGTTTCTGGCTATCCCGATGGCAATTCAGAAACTGCTTTATTTTTTGATGCCCGGGGTCATTTAATAAAAAGAGATAACGATGAAATTACCACAGATAAATATACGCAACAAACGGGCTACCTTCGACTACGAATTGCTCGATACGTTCAATGCCGGTATCGTGTTGTCGGGTACCGAAATCAAGTCGATTCGCTTGGGAAAAGCGGGATTGACCGACTCTTTCTGCTATGTCAATAACGGCGAAATATGGATTAAAAACATGTATATCGCCGAATATTTTTATGGCTCATACAACAATCACTCGTCACGCCGTGACCGTAAACTGTTGCTTACTCGTAAGGAGATCGCAAAAATAGAACGAGCTTCGCGAGAATCGGGCTTTTCCATCATTCCTACCCGGGTCTTTATCAATGACAAGGGGTTGGCCAAAGTAACTATCGCCATTGCCAAAGGTAAGAAAGAGTATGACAAGCGAGACTCCATTAAGGAGCGTGAAGACAAGCGACAGATGGATCGTATGTTTAAACGATAGTTGTTTTCTTTGTGATAATCAAAATTTTACGATCCCCTGCAAGCGTGGTGGCAAACAGATAGAAATCACCCCCGTCTTTGCATTTCAGCCGCTTTTGCAGTTCGACCGCAGCCATGGGGAAATTGCGTGTCGAGAGGTTGAGGCAGGGATATTGTTTCCCTACTGCCTTGATAATCTTAGTGTTGAAATCAAGAGCTTCGATTACCTCGAATTTCCGACCCGGGAAATCGGGGATATACACATCGGACGTATATAAATGGCTGTTTATTTGCAACTTAGCTATTCCATATTTCAAAGCAACCACTTTATAAGCACCGGCTTTGAGTATCGACGAGTTGGGTTCGTAAAGATACCGGCTTATCTTTTCACACGGGGTGGAGTGGGGCTGTTGTTTCTCTTCGCTCATGCGGAATGGGAAGACCGATGTATCGCCTGTGGCCTCTATATTGACACAATAAATCATCGGATTGTTATCGGTCGGTAAAAGGGTGGAATCGATAAACAGCAGCACCTCTTTGCATTCGTTTCGGACCGACACCACATGGACTTCGGTTATCTCGGGCAAGAGCGCCAGAATTGCCGAAATATCGGCCATTGGCGAGACCTTTATCACGATACGTCGGGCTTGTTGTAGCAATGTTGGCAAGAGTTCTACCACATTCGGTTCACATTCGGCGAGGGCAAAAATTCTTTTATTGCCCGAACCTCGGCGAGCCGGATCGATATAAATTGTGTCAAAGCGATGAGTGTTATTCTGCACAAAGTGTATACAGTCGTCTTCGACAACCGTAATGTTATCGGCGCCCAAGTTTTTGAAATTGGAGCGTGCCGCTTGACAATATTCAGCCATACGTTCCACATAAACTACCTGTGACGCCTTCTGAGAAAAGTAATAGGTATCTATGCCCAAGCCTCCGGTCAAGTCGGCCAAATTGCCCGGGGAAATGAGTCGTTGTTTATATTGAGCCGTTTGTTCCGACGAACATTGTTCGGTCGACAAGACAGATGGAAATATCAAGTCCATGTTGGAAGCCCAAGTGGGCAACTTGCGTTGAATTTTTTTGCGAGCTTCAATTTGCAGGATAGCCCATGCAACATCAAACTCAGCTTGAATATTCATCAAGCGTAACCGGTTGGTATCGGCATCGGCATACTCGACCAGAAAATCACGTATGGACTTTGTATATTTCATAAGACAAAGATAGGTATTAAAATCGAATTTTGGAGGGGGATTGTAGTTGCGTATTCTTACGGTCTGAGATTGTCAAGCATGTCTACCAATAATAATCGAAATAATTCTACTTATTTCAATTTGTCTTATAATTTATATTATGATAAATAAAAGATTGGGGAAACCTTCTATTTATAAAATGAAGTCTATATAAATTTTTACCGACAAGGCTTTCACGACTTTTTATAAAATGATGATTGAAAGCGATTTATGATTAATGATTTTCTTGAATATGAGGAATAAAAACTTATAAGAGATTTTTGAAGACACGACTTCAATTATTCAATCCATATATAGTGACTAAATTACCTTTACCAAATCCAGACGATCATCTCTCAATCGAGCTGTTGCCCAATTGATTGAAGTGATGGTATAAAGACTGCAAGGCTTTACATCATCGGCCATATGACGCAGATATACCGGGTTGCGAATAATTGCTTCGCCCACGGTGAGCAGACAGTTTTTGGACAACTGCTCGCTCAGAGTATGACAAAACTCATCTTTCTCCGTCTCAAAAGTGGGTGCAACGACAAAGAGTACCCCCTCACAAAAGGTGGTCAGGGAAACCTCTCGCTGGAACGGCAGAATATGGTCTACCCGATTATCTTCGGTCAGGTAGAGAATATGCTTGTTCAACAGCGAACGTCTGTAACACAATTGATGTGAGAAGAATCCTTTTTTCATATGAGCAATTCAATTTATAGCGCTAATATTTTTTATTTAATCGGAGTTCACGGGTTGATTTTGGCCGACTGGGTAACGATTTCTGGTGCTCTACTGTCGGAATGCGATCGTTGTAGTGGCGTCGTATCAGTGTGAGGCTATCGACATACATGGTACCCGAAACCGGTTGCATGGGTAGAACTATATAACCATTAATACGCGACAGAGCCATGGCCGAATCGGTTTGCAAGGGTAATGAATGCCACCCTTCCCTATCGATGTCGAGCTGATTATAGACTATGTCGTGATTGATGTGTCGAGCTGCCAGATAGACCTGAGGTTTAACGGACAGCTTGGGCAGTAAGAGGACCTTGAAGCGTAACTCGAAATAGTCGCGGGTGCGGAAGTTTTCATCGGGAGCAATGTCAAACGTCAACAAGTTGCTGGCTTGACGGGTATCGAATACATGGGCACGGCGTTGTTTCCACACATCTACACTGTCACCGGGTTGTGACATGGTTTGCGAATTGTCCTCGGCCAACAGTTTCTTGGCCTCTTCATTCTCGGCTTTGAGACGCTCGACCACCTGCTCGTATATCTTCATATAATCCTCGATGTGATGGCCGTACCACACCAGATTGGTGTCGAACTGCTCCTGGGTAATGCCGTGCTTCAAGAAGACGGCCTCGCGCAGTTTCTTTTTATCGGCTTTACTGCTGTATTGGTTGTAATTCGACTCGATGACCGCCTCGGCCTTATGGACATCGACCAATAAATCGACCATATCCTTTTCGCCTATTACATAGTCGGGGTCATGGCTGCAAGCGGCCAGAACGAACAGAGCAATTATGAGATATACCAATTTCTTCATACGTCACTGCGGTTTCTCTTCTTTCTTCTTATGGTCGGTAGAGAGATAACGGTGATAAAACAGAATGAGGCAGACGACGCCTACCGAGATAGCCGAGTCGGCAATATTGAATACGGGGCGGAAAAATTCAAACCGCTCCCCTCCTATTCCCGGCACCCAATCGGGCCAGTAAAAACTAAACAGCGGGAAATAGAGCATATCGACTACCCGGCCGTAAAAGAGCCCGGCATACCCTTCGCCCGGGACAAACGAGGCTACCAGCGGCGGCATCGGGTCGTTGAATATCAGGCCATAAAAGAGGCTGTCGAAGATGTTTCCCGCAGCCCCGGCTATAATCAAGGCCAGGCAGACAATGAGACCCGTGGGCATCTGGGGCTTGTTCTTGATACGCCACAGAATCCACACCAGAAAAACGACGGCAACTACCCGGAAGAGTGTCAGGAAGAGCTTACTCCCTACCTCCATACCGAATGCCATACCGTTGTTCTCGATAAAAGCGATATAAAACCAGTCGGTTACCCGAATGGCCTCGCCTATATACATGTGGGTCTTCACCCATATCTTTACAATCTGGTCGATAATCAGGACCAGAACTATCACCCCGAGGGCAATCTGGCCTTTGGTCAGTCTTTTCATCATTCCTTTCTTTATTCAAAAAAAACAGATTCGACCTTCGTGCTTTCCATAACAAGATAGCAACCGAAGGTCGAATTGTGTTTAGCTTATCGCTTCGATAAGTCTTCTGAAACCGGCATACTGCTCTGCGGCTTCCCGCAGGGAGCCGACGGGCAGGTGTGCGGCCCACTTACTTTTTGCGTCCATCTACCTTCGCGTCTATGCCCAGCGTAGCGTGAGGAACAGCACGGAGTCGCTCTTTGGGAATCAGCTTGCCCGTTTCGCGACAGATGCCATAGGTCTTGTTCTCGATGCGCACGAGAGCGGCCTGCAAGTGCTGTATGAATTTCATCTGACGTTGAGCCAACTGCCCGGCCTCTTCCTTGGAAAGGGTACTTGCTCCCTCTTCCAGGACCTTAAACGTAGGCGACGTATCCGTTACATCGTTGCCGTCGGTATTCATAATCGAAGCTTTCAGCAAATCGTAGTCCCGATAGGCTTTTTCGAGCTTCTCATTGATAATCTGTCTGAACTCTTCCAACTCGGCGTCGGAATAGCGTGTTTTTTCACTCATAATTATTATTGGTTAAAGTTTTGATTTCTATCTGACCTTTCCTCCCCGCCGGGAGAAGTAATTTTATGTCAGGTCAAATATAACAGAAATATCCCTACGACTCTCTATTATTTTACGGATTTAACAATTCGGATATTTACCTTAAAGGTATCGAAATCCAACTCGCTGACCGACTCTCCCGAAAGGTTGTCGACAATCTCGAACGTATTGGCCAGTACCTGACGCGACATGTAGTCGCGATACTCCCTCACAGCCTGGTCGGTCTCGGCATTGTAGGCTATGGCGACGTCTATCTTGTCGGTAATGTCAAATCCCGAGGTCTTGCGGATATTCTGAATCCGGTTCACCAGTTCGCGGGCAATACCTTCGCGGTGCAGTTCGTCGGTCACGGTAATGTCGAGAGCCACAGTGAGGTTCCCTTCGTTGGCCACCAGCCAGCCGGGAATATCCTCCGAGATAACCTCGACGTCACCCTTCTCGATGGTAGCCTGTTGGCCGTCGATGTCGAAGGTGAACGACCCGTTCTTTTCAAACTCGGCAATATCGGGTTGCGACATGGCAGCAATGGTAGCGGCCAGTTGCTTCATGATTTTACCGTAACGCGGGCCCAACTTCTTGAAATCGGGTTTAACCCGTTTTACCAATATGCCGGCCGCGTTATCGACAAACTTCATCTCCTTCACATTCACCTCGCTGAGTACCAAATCTTTCACGGCCTCGATATGAGCCTGCTGTTCGGGATTGAGCACCGGTACCATAAGGGTTGTGAGCGGCTGGCGCACCTTGATGTTGACCTTGCGACGCAAGGCCAGTACCATCGAGGTCATGGTCTGGGCAATCTGCATACGCTCTTCGAGTGCCTTGTCGATATATTTGTCGCAGCTTACGGGGAAATCGGTCAGGTGTACCGAACGATTGTCGCGACCGGTAGCCGTGGTGAGGTCGGTATAGAGACGGTCGGCATAGAAAGGAGCGATAGGCGCCATGAGCTTAGCCACCGTTTCAAGGCAGGTGTAGAGTGTCTGGTAGGCCGACAGCTTATCGTCGGTCATCGAGCCGCCCCAGAAACGTTTGCGGTTCAACCGCACGTACCAGTTACTGAGGTTATCGTTAACAAAGTCGGCGATGGCCCGGCCGGCACGCGTGGGCTCATAGGCGGCAAACTGCTCGTCAACCTCCCGAATGAGCGAGTTGAGCAGCGAGATGATCCAGCGATCGATCTCGGGTCGTTTCTCTACGGGAATCTCGGGCTCGGCAAAGGTAAATCCATCGACATTGGCATAGAGGGCAAAGAACGAATAGGTATTGTAGAGAGTACCGAAGAATTTGCGGCGCACCTCTTCGATGCCGTCGAAGTCGAATTTGAGGTTGTCCCAAGGCGACGAGTTGGTAATCATGTACCAGCGCAAGGGATCGGAACCATATTTTTCGATCGTACCGAAGGGATCGACGGCGTTGCCCAGACGCTTGGACATCTTGTTGCCGTTCTTGTCGAGCACCAGACCGTTGGAAACTACGGCCTTGTAGGCCACGCTGTCGAATACCATCGCGGCGATGGCGTGCAGCGTGAAGAACCAGCCGCGAGTCTGGTCCACACCTTCGGCAATGAAATCGGCGGGATAGACCTCGCGTTTGTCAAAGGCCTCCTTGTTCTCAAACGGATAGTGGATTTGGGCATAAGGCATGGCACCCGAGTCGAACCACACGTCGATCAGGTCGCTCTCGCGCTTCATGGGTTTGCCCGAGGGCGAAACGAGCACAATATCGTCAACGTAAGGACGGTGCAAATCTATCTTATTGTAGTTTTCGGCCGTATATTCACCGGGCACAAATCCCTGTTTTTTGTAGGGGTTCTCGGTCATCAGCCCGGCGGCAATCGATTTTTCTATTTCATTGTACAGCTCCTCGACCGACCCGATGCAGATCTCCTCGCTGCCGTCCTCGGTGCGCCAGATGGGCAACGGTGTGCCCCAGTAGCGGCTACGCGAGAGGTTCCAGTCTTGCAGATTTTCGAGCCATTTGCCGAAACGACCCGAACCGGTTGACTGCGGTTTCCAGTTAATCGTGTTGTTGAGCTCGATCATGCGGTCGCGGCAAGCCGTGGTGCGGATAAACCAACTGTCAAGGGGATAGTAGAGTACCGGCTTGTCGGTGCGCCAGCAGTGGGGATAGCTGTGCACATGCTTCTCAATCTTGAATACCTTGTTGGTCTGCTTCAACATCACACAGATGTCGATGTCGAGCGTGGCATCGTTGTCGGTAAGGGTATCGTCGTACGCATTTTTCACGTAGCGGCCGGCATATTCGCGATAAGCCTCGACGTTGACGTTGTTTTTCACAAACTCGGGGTCGAGATCTTCCAGCAGGTAGAACTTACCGGTCATGTCGACCATAGGGCGACGGTTGCCGTCCTTGTCGAGCATCATGAGAGGCGGTACGCCGCTGGCCTTGGCTACCCGGTCGTCGTCGGCACCAAAGGTAGGTGCGATATGTACAATACCCGTACCGTCCTCGGTCGTGACAAAGTCGCCGGTAATAACCCGGAAGGCACCTTTGCCAGGATTTACCCACGGCAACAGTTGCTCATACTCCATACCGGCCAAGTCGCTACCCTTGTATTCGGCTACCACTTTCCAAGGAATGAGTTTGTCACCAGGTTTGTAAGCATCGAGTTCCAAATCGGCGGCCTTGGCATTGAAGAGTGTGGGGACAAGGACCTTGGCTACAATCACGCTGATGGGAGCTCCCGTATAGGGGTTGTAGGTCTGTACAAGATTATAGTCAATATTGGGACCTACGCACAGTGCCGTATTGGAGGGCAAAGTCCACGGCGTCGTGGTCCAGGCCAGGAAATAGGGCTCACCGAAAGCGGCCATCTCGGGACGAGGGTTACGTATCTTGAACTGAGCGATACAAGTAGTATCCTTCACGTCGCGATAGCAACCGGGTTGATTGAGCTCGTGCGAACTCAGACCGGTACCAGCCGCAGGCGAATAGGGTTGAATGGTATAGCCCTTATACAGATAATTCTTGTTGTAGAGCTGTTTGAGCAGCCACCACAGCGTCTCGATATACCGGTTGTCGTAGGTAATGTAGGGATTCTTCATGTCTACCCAGTAACCCATGCGGTGTGTAAGATCTTCCCACTCGCGGGTAAACTTCATCACATCTTTGCGACAGGTAGCGTTGTAGTCGGCCACCGAAATGGTTTTACCTATATCTTCCTTGGTAATACCCAAAGCCTTTTCTACGCCCAACTCGACCGGCAGACCGTGGGTATCCCACCCTGCCTTGCGCTTTACATGAAAGCCCTTCATGGTCTTATAGCGGCAGAAGAGGTCCTTGATGGAGCGAGCCATCACGTGGTGAATGCCCGGCATACCGTTGGCCGAGGGCGGTCCCTCGTAGAATACAAACGAAGGACAACCTTCGCGGGTTTCCAAACTCTGGTGAAACAGGTCTTGCTTATCCCATTCATTCAGAACCTCTTTGTTGATTTCGGAGAGGTCGAAATGAGAATATTCGGAGAATTTCTTGCCCATATATTTCTAAATATAGTATTTACTAAAAAATCGGCACGAAGATACAAAAAAAGCTGTAACCATGAAAGAAACAGCTTTATAATATTCGATGAAAGATAACCGAACTCGGGGTTACAACTCCAATGGCGTTTCAATCCATTCGTTCCGGTGGAATTGCCACACAGTGGTATATCCGGCCCGGGCCAAGGCTTTGAGGGCTTCGGGGCGCCCGGCATTGATTTTGGCAGGATAGTGCGCATCGGAGTTGACCACCACCCCGATGCCCAGCCGGTGCATCTGTTCGAAATAGTCTTCACCGGGGAAGAAGCGGCCGCGCGTGGCAAAGGCCTTGGTATTGACCTCGACCAA
The DNA here is from genome assembly GCF_000512915.1 of Barnesiella viscericola DSM 18177. GTDB lineage: Bacteria > Bacteroidota > Bacteroidia > Bacteroidales > Barnesiellaceae > Barnesiella > Barnesiella viscericola. The sequence goes on along the minus strand of NZ_CP007034.1, from coordinate 287,662 downwards.
CAGGTGTTGCGAGGCAATGGCTTCGAGATAGTCGGCTACCAGACGTCGGTACCACGCCTCCCGGTCAAGGCCGGGACGGTAGAGCGAGGCGTTCAGTCCTATCTTGTCGAGATGCCCCAGAAAATCGAAACCGCCCAACTCGACCAGGCGGAACGAACTGCGATAGAAGCGCCGCACGGCTTCATCGACATCGCCTCCGAAATAGGTGTCGACATATCCCCTGAAACGGTCGGGTGACCCGTCGGTGTCGATAGGAGTCCCGTCGGGGGTGACAATATAGTGTACCGACCCGATGCGATAGTCGAGAGGCAACTCCTTGAAATAGGGAATCGACGGATTAAAAGAATCGTCGAGAAAATCGATTTCGAGCCCCACATACAACTCTATCGCCGAGCCATAAAGCTCTTTTATGCGATGAAACTCTGCGAGGTATTCGGGCAGACGCTCCCGCAGCATGTTGCATTGATTGGGTACGGGAAACGGAGCGTGCGACGATATACCGTAGGCGACAAAGCCTTCGGCTACGGCCTCCTTCACAAACTCCTCCATGGGAGCATGACCGTCACAGAACTGACTGTGCGAATGATAATTGGTCAACTGATTCATATCATTTCTTTAAAGGTACACGGCTTGGCAGTGTACGTTTGAATCGAGCAAATAAAACAGTCAATACAAGCGTTACTACAAAGGCGATATCCAATGAAATTTCGTAAGGAAGTCTCAATCCTTCACGAGCAAATAGAATATAGGTAATTGTTACCATCGTCATGAATAGAGCCGGAATCAACGTAATCCAATAGCATTTGCGTTCCCGAGCCAGCCATACCGTGAGCGCCCACAGGGTAAATACGGCAAGAGTTTGGTTACACCAGGCAAAATAGCGCCACAGCACCTCAAAGTCAATCATCATCACCACCCAGGCCAAGGCAAAGATAGGGAGCGACACCAATATCCGGTTTCGTATTTTCTTCTGTGAAATATGTAAGAAATCGGCAGCAATCAGTCGGGCCGACCGTAGAGCCGTGTCGCCCGAGGTAATGGGGGCAGCTATTACCCCCAACATGGCCAAGATACCCCCGAAGGTTCCCAACCACCCTACTGAAATATCGTTGACCAAGATGGCCGGTGTTTTCCCTTTCAGATAATCGGAGAGTGCCGTGAATGAACCGTCGAAAAAGGCGATGGCAGCGGCTGCCCAAATGAGAGCTACGATTCCCTCGACTACCATGGCCCCGTAGAATACCCGACGTCCCATCTTCTCGTTTTTGAGGCAACGGGCCATCATGGGTGACTGAGTGGCATGAAAGCCCGAGATGGCTCCACAAGCAATCGAGATAAACATCATGGGGAAGATGGGGTTGACATCGGAGTCGGATCGGGTATAACCGATGGCTGCGGTAAATTCGGGTAGACTGTCGGGACGCAGGAAAAGCGATACCATAATGCCAATTGCCATGAACAACAGGGCAAATCCAAACAGCGGGTAGAGACGTCCGATAAGTTTGTCGATAGGTAACAGCGTTGCCAATATGTAGTAGCCGAAAATGATGGCAATCCACAAGGTGGTAGTGGTACTTTCACCGATAAGCAGGTCAAGTAGATTGGCCGGGTTTACAACAAATACCGCCCCGACCAATATCATCAGAAGCAACGAGAATACTCGCATTACCTGCTTGATGACTACACCCAATTCATCGCCCACAAGTTCGGGTAAACTGGCACCATTGCGACGTACCGAGAGCATGCCGGAGAGGTAATCATGGACAGCACCGCCGAATATGGTACCAAATACAATCCACAGGTAGGCCGACGGCCCGTACAGGATTCCCATGATGGCTCCGAAGATGGGGCCCAATCCGGCAATATTCAGGAACTGAATGAGAAAAACTTTCCAGGTAGGCATGGGAATGTAGTCGATTCCATCGGTCGAGGTATAAGCCGGAGTCGCTCTATCCGGCTCTACGCCAAATACTTTCTCAACAAATGTGCCATAGACAAAATAGCCGACAATCAGCAGCAGCAAGGCAATGCAAAAGGTAATCATAACTTAAAAACAGTTTGTAATTCATGGTTCAGACAAAAGCACTTTAACGATGAAATTCTCGTATCTACTCAAGCCATTTATCCAAATCGAACAGATTCTTATTCTTCTCTTTTTCACAAAGTCCTTACAAAGGTATAATTTTTTTATGATTCCAACGATTTATTCAAAAGAAAAAAGCCGTCATTCCCTATGAAATGACAGCTTTCCAATTCATCTCAGACTCACTCTCAGCCCTTGACCGGCAACACCTCAATCCAGTAATCGTCGGGGTCGTGGATAAAGTAGAGTCCCATCTCTTCGTTCTCGAAGCAGACACAGCCCATCTCCTTGTGGAAGGCCCGCACCTGGTCATAGTCACCGTCGACCCGCACGCACAGGTGACTCTCGTTCTCGCCCAGTTCATAGGGCTGGTCGTGGTCGCGCAACCAAGTGAGTTCTAGCAGGAAGGGCGATACCCCGTCGGTGAGGTAAACCAGTACGAAAGAACCGTCGGCAGCCTCTTTGCGACTGGCCTCGGTAAAGCCCAAAGCCTTGTGATAAAAAGCGATACTCCGGTCGAGATCGGTCACATTGACATTGAAATGGTCGAATCTTGATTTTATTTCCATAATCGTATTGTATTTGTTTTTTATTGGTTTATAGTTCTATTGAATCGCCGGTATGGCTCAGCAAGACAAACCGGGCGCCGTGCTGCCGGGCTATGGAAGCGAAGGCTTCGGCCTTAACCACGGCGGGATAGAAGTGCATGGGGACGAACACCCCCACTTCGAACCGCTCGACAAACTGCCGGGCACCGCGCATATAATCGCTGCCCAACCGGGCGTCGACGGGAAACATCGCTACGTCGAAGCGGGTGACCCGACGCGCCAGATAGTCGAGTTCGGCCCGATAGGCCTCCTCGGCTTCGCGCACCTCGGCCTCGGTCGACTCGTCGGCCCAATGCCAGTTGTTCAAGTCGCCGGCGTGGAAAACCGTCCGCTTGCCGATGACGACCTCATACGAAGCGCCCAGATCGGTCGACCCGAAGGCGGTTACCTGCAACCGCTCGTCGGCATAGGATTCTCCCCTACTTAGAAATACGGTCTGGGGCAGGTCGGCCAATTCGCGACGCCCCTCCATCTCCCGGGGGAAGATATAACAAACCCGGTTGTTCTGCCGGTGCCATGCCAGCACTTCGGGGTTGTAATGGTCGCGATGCTCGTGCGATACCAGCACATAGAGGGGTTGCTCCCGGTGCAGCAGATTGTCGAGCAGAGCCCTACCCTCCCGATAATAGTCGAACACGACGGCAAAACCGTCGGCTTCGAGCAAAAAACCGCTATGAAAAAGATAGGTCAGTTTCATCATATTATCTGTTTATCTATAAAAAACAGCAGTCGAATTACAATGGTTTACCGGTGAAATGGGCGGCCAACGCCTCGGCACAACGCTCACCGTCGATAGCGGCCGACACGATACCCCCGGCATAACCGGCTCCCTCGCCGCAGGGATAGAGCCCCCGCAGACGGATATGGGTCATCGACTCCCGGTCACGCGGTATCCGCACCGGCGACGAGGTGCGGGTCTCCACCCCTATCATCACCGCCTCATGCGTCAGGAAACCGTGCGATACCTTGCCGAAATGTTTGAATCCTTCTTGCAGACGTGACACGATGAAGGGGGGCATCCAGAAGTGCAACGGCGAGGCGATGAGCCCCGGAGAATAGGAAGAACGGGGTAAGTCGTAGGAGTTGCGGCGGTTGACAAAGTCGGTCATGCGCTGGGCCGGAGCCGTCTGTTTGCAATTCCCGTTCAGATAGCACTGGCGTTCGAGATTCTCCTGAAACTTGATACCGGCCAGCACACCGTAGGCCGAGAACTGCTCGCCAAAATCTTCGGGCTGCATCTCGACTACCATACCCGAGTTGGCCCACGCCGAACCTCGCGTCGAGGGCGACATGCCGTTGACCACAATCTGTTCGGGGCCGCTGGCGGCCGGTACCACAAAACCGCCGGGACACATGCAGAACGAATAGACACCCCGCCCGTCGACCTGAGTCACAAAGCTATACTCGGCGGCCGGCAGATACTTGCCGCGCCCCCGGGGGTTGTGATACTGTATCGTGTCGATGAGCTGTTGGGGGTGTTCCAGACGCACACCCACGGCGATACCCTTGGCTTCGAGCTCTACCCCCTTGTCGTGCAACATATAGTATACATCGCGCGCCGAATGGCCGGTAGCCAGAATCACGGGGCCTGTAAACTCCCGTCCGTCGGCCGTGACGATACCCCGCACCTCGTCGTCTTCGACAATCAGACTCTCCATGCGGGTCTCGAAATGCACCTCGCCCCCCGACTCGATAATGCGGTTGCGCATTCGTTCGATGACACCCGGCAACTTGTCGGTCCCGATGTGCGGGTGGGCGTCGGAGAGTATCGACACCGAGGCACCATGCTGGCAGAAGATTTGAAGAATGCGGTCGACATTTCCCCGCTTTTTACTGCGGGTATAGAGCTTACCGTCGGAGAAGGCGCCGGCTCCACCCTCGCCAAAGCTGTAATTCGACTCGGGGTCGATGCGCTGCTCGCGGCTGATGCGGGCAATGTCCTTGCGACGGTCGTGCACATTCTTCCCCCGCTCGACAACCACGGGACGCACGCCCAGCTCGATCAGGCGCAGGGCGGCAAACAATCCGGCCGGACCGGCTCCCACCACCACCGCCTGCGGCTTGCCCGACACGTCGCCATAGTCGATGTGCGGGAATTCGTCGTCCTGCGGAAATTCGTTGATGTACAAGCGCACCTTCAAGTTAATCATCACGGTACGCTGGCGGGCGTCGATCGAACGCTTCAGCACCCGTACGCTCTTTATGGTGCGCATATCTATTCCTTGCTCACGAGCCACATAAGCCGCAATGCTCTGTTCCGAAGCGGCCTGCTCGGGCAAAATACGTAGTTGCAGTTCCTGAATCATAATCTTATCCTGTTTATCCGAAAAGTTGGCGGAAGGCCTCCTCGACCTTACGCACCGGAATCAGTTCGATGGAGAGTCGCGAGGTGTCGAATCCCTTGATGTTGTTTTGCGGGATAAGCATGCGCTTGAATCCCAGCTTCTCGGCTTCGAGTATGCGTTGCTCTATCCGGTTGACGGGCCGTATCTCGCCCGAGAGCCCCACCTCGCCGGTCATACAGGTGCCGGTTTCGACGGCCATATCCATGTTCGACGAAAGTATGGCACTGATAACCCCCAAGTCCATGGCCGGGTCGTTGACCTTGATACCCCCGGCGATGTTGAGAAAGACATCTTTCTGCGCCAGTTTGAAACCCACCCGTTTTTCGAGCACGGCCAACAGCATGTTCATGCGCCGCAGGTCGAACCCCGTGGCCGAACGCTGCGGAGTGCCGTAGGCTGCCGTACTCACCAAAGCCTGGGTCTCGATAAGGAAGGGACGTACCCCCTCGATAGTGACGGCGATGGCGACACCGCTCAACCCCTCGTGGTCTTGCGAGAGCAGCATCTCCGAAGGGTTGGAGACCTCGCGCAGACCGTTCTGCCGCATCTCGTAGATGCCCAGCTCCGACGTGCTGCCGAAGCGGTTCTTGATGGAGCGCAAGATGCGATACATGTAGTGACGGTCGCCCTCGAACTGCAACACCGTGTCGACAATGTGTTCCAACACCTTGGGACCGGCGATGCTCCCCTCCTTGTTGATGTGGCCCACGAGCAATACCGGCGTATTGGTCTGCTTGGCAAATTTCAACAGCGAGGCGGCGCACTCGCGCACCTGACCCACGCTGCCGGGCGACGACTCCATGGTCGAGGTGGCGATGGTCTGTATCGAATCGATGACCACCAGGTCGGGGTTCACGTTGCGAATGTGCACAAAAATATCTTCGAGAGAAGTCTCGCACACGATGTAACAGTCGGGGGCGCTGCCGCCTATGCGCTCGGCCCGCAATTTCAACTGTCGGGCACTCTCCTCGCCCGACACATATAATACTTTATATCCTTTCAGCCCAAGTACGGTCTGCAAGATAAGGGTCGACTTGCCTATACCGGGCTCGCCGCCTATCAGCACCAGCGACCCGCGCACGAGTCCACCGCCCAGCACCCGGTTGAGTTCACCGTTTCCCAGGTCGATACGTGATTCCTCGGTCACCTGTATCTCGTCGATACGCTGGGGGCGTACCTTGCTCTCGCCCGAGAGGCTATATCCACCCTTCCCTGTCGAGGCGGGCTTGGCGCTCACTACCTCCTCGACATAGGTATTCCACTCGCCGCACACCGGACAGCGGCCTATCCATTTGGGCGACTCTGCCCCGCAGTTATTGCAAAAGTAAACCGATTTTGTCTTTGCCATATTTCACATGATTTGCCTCCGACGGAACTCGGCACAGGTAATGGCCGCCGCAACGGCGACGTTGAGCGACTCGGAGGTGGGTTGCCCCGCCGGATAGTTGGGGATATAGAGACGAGTGCCGATATAGGGTTCGAGCTCGGGCGATATTCCGCTGCCCTCGTTGCCCATCACAATCACCCCGTGGTTCGAAAGCGGGGTGTGATAGATATCGGTGCCGTCGAGAAAGGTACCGTAGACCGATGCCCGCTCCATCGCCCCGAGGAACTCGGCCAACGGGGTATAGTAGAGCCGCACCCGTGCCAGCGCTCCCATCGTGGCCTGCACCACCTTGGGGTTGTAGAGGTCGGCCGTCTCGGGCGAGCAGACGATGTGCCGAATGCCGAACCAGTCGGCCAGCCGCACAATCGTACCCAGATTGCCGGGGTCCTGCACGGTGTCGAGTGCCAAGACCAACTCGTGGCGCATCGCTTCGACATCGAGCCGATAGCGAGGTATGCGGTACACGGCCAGCACATCGGAGGGAGTGGTGAGTTGCGACACTTTGGCCATCTCCTGCTCGCTCACCTCCTGCACCGAACGGTCGGAACAAGCTGGGTGCGCAGCAAGCCACCGGGGGGTAGCCAGCAACAGCTCGCACTCGAAAGCCTCGCAGGTGTCCTCGACCAGCTTGTTGCCCTCGGCAATGAAACAACCTTCGTCGCGCCTACCCTTCTTCCGGGCGAGCGACTGTATGCGTTTAATTTGATTTTTACTAAGCATTGCTTATCCGATGATTCGATAAACTCATGAGCCCCTTCTCGGGCCCCCCACCCTGTACAAACTCAATCGCCGGCGTTCATAATCCAGGCATTCTCAAAGAGAGGCTGCTCACGCACCAGTTGCGAGAGGTATTGGCGGGCCTCGTCAAAGTTGCCGAACGAAGCGACATAGAGGCGGGCTTTCCGCGGAGTCTCGTAGATGTGCAGGTCGCACGAAATGCCTTGTTGACGGAAGCATTCGATTTGCTGCTCGGCCAACCGTTTGGAGGGAAGCGACGAAACGATGATGTAATAGGTGTTGGCTGTCGTACCGGCCTCGGTTACCGTAGTAGCCGGGTGAGCCGCTTCGGCTTCGACCGATACCGTATTGGGAGCGAGTGTCGTCGTATCGACAACCGCCTCGTCTACACTCGCTTGAACTGTGCTCGATGGGCCGAAGAGTTCGGCCGAGAGCACGCCGGCATAGTTGACCGTGGTGTCGGGCGTATTGATGGGCTTCGACAGCATCAGCAGAAAGACGATGACCGCTGCTGCTACGGCTGCCGCCCGCAAAATCCGGCGGGGGAAGGATATATAGATGCGATCGGGGGTCTTGTCTTCAACGGTCACTGCCGTCTCGTTTTCGGCCTCAGGCTCTTCAAGCGGCTGAACCTCGACCGGGGCAAATCCCAACCGCGGATATTCGACAAAATTAGTCTCATTAACCTGGAAATCTATCTGCCCGTTGTGCAATACAAAACGGCCCAAGCGTCCCAGCCGGTAATCGTCACCGGCCTCTACGGTCCGGCGAATGGCATCGGCCTCGTTGGCGATTGCCCGGGCGGCCTCGTCGCGGGAGATGAATCCGGAACGCATCACCGAACGGAGCAACCGCTCATCGTCACCGCACTCGTCGGGGTGAAACTCGACGCTGCGCACGGGCGGCAGGAACGAACTGTCGTCGGGCAACAACCGGGCCTCCCGATAGCCGACTGCAAACGTACCTATCCCCGGCAGTGTGACGCGGCCGTGATGCAGCAACAAGTATTCGATGTGACGCGCTATTCCAATCATACAACAAAGGTATGAATTTTCTTTGGTCGGCGCAACAGAAGTAAAAAATTATTTTTCCCCGAAAGGCGTCAGGAGAATCGGGAACCCCGCAACGTCAGTCGTCTTCCCGGAGCAACTGCTCGGCCGACTCCCGATCGTACCCCAACTCGACGGCACGTTCCAGATCTTCCTTGGCCGATTCCCGTTCATAGCGGGCCAGTTTGCCCAATGCCCGCAGCACATACACCACCGGGTCGTCGGGAGCCAACTCCATGGCTTTCTCGATGTCCTTGTCGGCCTTGGCATACTGTCCGGCAAAGAGATAGGCTTCGGCCCGCCCCACATAGAGAATCTCCTTCTCGGGGTTGAACTTGATAACCTGTGAATAGACCTCAATCGCCTCGGGATAGTAGCCCATCACCTTCAACAGCGAAGCAAAACCGATGCGGCCGTTGGCACTGGCCGGATTGATTTTGAGCAGCCGCTCGAAATCGGCCCGACTCGAAATCGTGTCGCCCCGCTCCAACTCGATAAGCCCCCGGTGATAGAGGGCGTCTTCGTCGGTATCGTCGATCATCAGTATCTGGCTGTAATCCTGATAGGCCTGGTCGATGCTGTCGATTTCAGAAAAGAGGGCCGCCCGGTTGCGTAACAGTGTTACCGAATTGGGCGTCATCAACAGGCCGTTGGAGTAGCTCCTGAGCGCCTCGTCGTATTTACCGGCATAACGCTGCACCGTGCCCAGGTTCGACATGAGCAGCGAGTTCTGCCCGTTGGCCGGTTCGGCACGCAAGGCACTCAGCAACGCCTCCTCGGCTCCCGCCCAATCTTTGGCCTTGATGCAACTGTCGGCACGCTCGACCCATTGATAATAGTTCCTCGCCCACAGTCCCAAGGGCAGGCATATCATACAAATAAGAACCGCTATTTTCTTCATACTCGATTTTTTGTCTAACAAAGGTATGGGTTTGCGCGCTACTTTCACCTATCGGTTATCTAAAAAGTACTCAAAAAAAACAGTCCTTGCCAAAAATTCTGTTATTTTTGCGAATTATGAAAAATCTCGACCCCCTACTTCTCACCCCCCCAGGGCGATGGTTATGGCTGCTGGCAGTCGTCTCCATACTCTTCTCCGGGTGTTCCAAAGAGAAGGACGAGCCCCAGCCGGTTGCCGTGAACCGCACCGTGCTGGTCTATATGTTATCGGATAACGATCTGGGAGCCAGCCGCTATTTCGATTCGCAGAACATCGACGAGATGATGCAGGCGGCCGCCGCCGGGGAACTGAACGGAGGCAATCTCATTGTCTATCGCGACGGATACGATACCAATCCGCAACTCATACAAATCAAACCGGGCCCCTCGGGACAGGCTCAAAAGGTCATCGTCAAGGAGTACCCCGACCGCAATTCGTCCACAGGCGAGGTGCTGCGCTCGGTCGTCGACGAGACCGCGCAGTTGTTCCCCGCTAATGAATATGGATTGATTCTGTGGTCGCACAGCACCGGGTGGGTACCGGGCAATTCGTCGCTGGCTCTCTCGCTACGTGATCAACTCCCTAAGCAGATAGCCCCTACCCGATCGTTCGGTCAAGACGGGTCGTACTATATGGAACTTGATGAATTAGCCGACGCTCTGCCCGACCACCGGTTTCGCTTCATACTCTCCGACGCTTGCTTTATGGGCAGCATCGAGTGTGCCTATCAGTTGCGCAACAAGACCGACTACTATATCGGTTCGGCCGCTGAGGTAATGGGAGCCGGCATGCCCTATGCCCTAACCATACCCCTGCTGTTCGACTACCAGCTCAATCTGGGACAAGTGTGCCAGGCCATCTACAATCACTACAACAGTCAGACGGGAGTTTCCCGCACTGCAACCACCTGTTTGGTCGACTGCCGGGGACTTGAAGGATTGGCCCAAGTTGTCCGTACGATATTCGAGGCACACCGGGGTGAAACGATTCCTGACCTCTCAAACGTGCAGCATTTCGATCGCAGCTATCCGTATATCTGTTACGACCTGCGCGACTACCTGGCCCAGTTCGCCTCGACCGACGAGTTGCAACAACTCGACCAGGCGTTGAACGAAACAATACTCTACCAGGCAGCAACTCCCGCGATATTGGGAACACTCACCGTGCGTACCCATTGCGGACTAAGCTGCTACGTAATGGGAACCGGCGACTCGACACTCGACCGATACTATACAACACTCGACTGGTACCAACAAGTCTATCCTATCGATTATTAACTTTAATTCTATATGTATATGTCTATTTTCAATTCTTTACTTACACTGTGGGCTCAGACCCCCGAACTCCCGGCTCCCGAAGAGGTGGCACAAACCTGGCAGCAAAAGCTCTCGGCCCTGTCGTCCCTCTCGTTCCAGCAATTCACGGAACAGGCTATCGACGCCATTTTGCATGGATTGGTCAAGATTGCCATTGCTCTGGCGGTCTTCTTCATTGGCAAATGGATAATCAACCGCATTCACAACTTTGTCGCCAAAGCCTTTGTCCGCCGCAATGTCGAGCTCTCGCTGCGAACCTTCCTGCTGAGCCTGATTCGTATCATACTCATGCTGATACTGATTGTCATCGTTATCGGTATTCTCGGCATCAACACCAGTTCGTTCCTGGCCATCTTCGCCTCGGCCGGTCTTGCCGTAGGTATGGCGTTGAGCGGTACCTTGCAAAACTTTGCGGGCGGGGTGATGATTCTGCTCTTCAAGCCCTACAAGGTGGGCGATTTCATTGAGGCTCAGGGATATTCGGGTACGGTGAAAGAGATACAGATTTTCAACACCATACTCAACACGCCCGACAACAAAACCATCATTATTCCCAACGGCGGACTTTCGACCGGCAGCCTCAACAACTACTCCAAGGAGGGGCGTCGCCGGGTCGACTGGACAATAGGCATTGCCTACGGTGACGATTTCGATACGGCTCGACGGGTGGTATTGGAGCTTCTTGCTGCCGACAAACGGGTGATGGACACTCCGGCTCCGTTCGTAGCACTGAGCAGTCTGGCCGATAGTGCTGTCGAAGTAACCGTGCGCGCCTGGGCTGCTGCCGAAGACTACTGGGGAGTCTATTACGATTTCAATGAACAAGTGTACAAACAGTTCGAAAAGTACAACCTGCACTTCCCCTATCCGCAAGTCGACGTGCACATGGTCGACCAGTAATCGATTCGATACAAAGCATTTACCACCGGGAGGTTATTGGATTCTCAATAGCCTCCCGGTTTTTCTTGTGCGAAAGCCATCGTCCCCTGCACAGTGGTTTCCCGTTTCTTTTGTATATTCGTGCACTGAAAAGAGACAACGCAACAATGATGATACGAGAGGTCACACTACACGACGCTGCCGCCATTGCAGCCATCTACAACGACTATATTTTGCACAGCACTATCTCCTTCGAGACCGAACCACTCACAGTCGAAGCCATGCGCGACCGCATCGCCCATATCGCTGCCGACTATCCCTACTTCGTAGCCGAAGAGGAAGGCGTCGTGACGGGCTACTGCTATGCCCACCCCTGGAAGGAGCGGGCCGCCTACGGTCATACCCTCGAAACCACCGTATATCTGTCGCCCCAGAGTCAAAACCGGGGATTGGGCAAACAGCTCATGCAGAGATTAATTGATGAATGCCGCCACAGGGGCTACCGTGCGCTGATTGCCTGCATCACCGGCAACAACGAGACTAGCCGCGCGTTTCACGCACGGCTCGGGTTCACACAGGTATCGCTTTTCAAGGAGGTTGGCTACAAGTTCGGACAGTGGCTCGACGTGGTCGACTATGAACTGTTGCTGGTTGCGAAATCTGCTTCCGACCGGGGCGAATAAAGGACGTTAAAATTTTGAATAATTACAATTTTAACGGCGAAAAACGGCTCAACATTGAATGTCTTTTTATAACTTTACGGCAATAATGAGGTAAAAAAGGACTGTCTGTAAGCAATTACATCTCCTGCTCATTGTTATATACATGTAGGCAAGGCACATACGTGCATCGCAGCCTGCAAATTCCCGTTGAATTCCATCGGGCGGGGCTTTATTTTTCCGTCCGACGCGACGGGACCGAAAGCGATAAAAAATAAAAAAAATATAAATGATAAGTAAATGGAATTACTTACACCTTACATCAAACGAACAGCAAATAGCCCAGCAATTAGAGGCCCGATACCCACGGGTCCCTGCGCTTTGTAGACTGCTCGCTCAACGAGGGGTAACTTCGGTCGCCGAGGCGGAGAAGTTTTTCAAACCCCAGTTGTCCGATCTCCATGACCCGTTCCTCATGAGAGATATGGAAAAAGCAGTCGTTAGGCTGAATCGTGCGTTAGGGAGTAAAGAAAAGATTATGATTTATGGCGATTACGACGTGGACGGAACGACTGCCGTATCGCTGGTGTATAAGTTTTTACAAAATTTCTATTCGGGGCTCGATTACTATATCCCCGACCGTTACGACGAGGGTTACGGCATCTCGGACAAAAGCATCGACTATGCGGCCGAGAACGGTATCACACTTATCATTGCCCTCGACTGCGGCATCAAGGCCGTGGAGAAAATAGCCTATGCCAAGAGCAAAGGCATTGATTTCATCATCTGCGACCACCATATGCCCGACGACCAGTTGCCCGACGCCGTGGCTATCCTCAATCCCAAACTCGAAGGAGAGACCTACCCCTACAAACATCTGTCGGGTTGTGGTGTAGGCTACAAGTTCATGCAGGGATTTGCAATCAACAACGGTATCGACATCGCTGCCGACCTGGAACCGCTGCTCGACCTGGTGGCCGTGAGCATCGCTTCGGACATCGTGCCCATCACGGGTGAGAACCGTATTCTGGCCTATCACGGCTTGAAGCGGCTCAACTCCAACCCCAGCATGGGATTGCGAGGTATCTTGAAGGTGTGCGGACTCAACAACAAGAATATTACCATCAGCGACATCGTCTTTAAGATTGGCCCCCGCATCAACGCCTCGGGCCGCATGCAATCGGGCAAAGAGGCGGTAGACCTGTTGGTGGCCAAGGATATGGCCGGAGCGCTCGAAAAGAGTCAGAACATCGATCAGTACAACGAGAACCGCAAGGAGTTGGACAAGCGGATTACCGAAGAGGCCAGCAAGATACTCGAAGAGCACGTCGACATCAACCACCGCAAATCGATTGTCATCTACAACAAGGACTGGCACAAAGGCATTATCGGTATTGTGGCTTCGCGCCTCACCGAACTCTACTACCGCCCGGCCGTGGTCCTCACCCTCTCCGACGGACTGGCCACCGGTTCGGCTCGCTCGGTACAGGGGTTTGATATTTACAAGGCGGTAGAGTCGTGTCGCGACCTGCTCGAGAATTTTGGAGGGCACACCTATGCCGTGGGCCTCTCGATGAAAGAGGAACACATCAAGGAGTTTACCGCCCGGTTTGAGGAGCATGTGGCCAAACACATTCTGCCCGAGCAGATGGAGCCGCAAATCGACATCGACACCGAAATCGACTTCAACGAAATCACCCCCGAGTTCTTTGCCCTGCTTAAACAGTTCAACCCCTTCGGACCCGGTAACCAGAAGCCTATCTTCTGTACACGTCATGTTACCGACTACGGTACGAGCCGACTCGTAGGCAAGAAAAACGAGCACGTGAAACTCGAACTGGTCGACAGCAAATCGAAGAACATCATGAACGGCATCGCCTTCAACATGAGCCAACACTTTGAACACATCAAGGCCGGAAAACCGTTTGACATCTGTTACACCATCGAGGAAAATACTCATAACAGCGGTTCGATACAGCTGTTTATCAAGGATATCAGACCGTCGGAATAACCCTATCAACCGAGGCCGTCGTTCCACATCGAGTGCAGAACGACGGCCTTTGTCATATCCTCTTGTGGGGTAGAATCAAAGCAAGATACCTCGGTGAGTTCCCTCTCTACCAAAAGTTCTTGTAAATTCGTGGTGCGATTGCTATCTTGTAAAAGATAAAATTGTAATTTTGCACCCGATTTTTCGGGAAAGGCATGCACGAAATCATCTACGAAATATTGCAAAAGTACTGGGGTTACCGCCAGTTCCGGCCCATGCAAGAGGAGATTATCACTTCGCTGCTCGACGGACACGACACCTTGGGACTCATGCCTACCGGCGGGGGTAAATCGCTCACCTTTCAGGTGCCTACCCTCTGTCGCGAAGGGCTCTGCCTCGTCATTACCCCTCTCGTTGCCTTGATGAAAGACCAGGTCGACAACCTGCGCGACCGGGGCATACGGGCGGCTTATATCCATGCCGGCATGTCGCGCCGCGAGATGGTCGTCACCTTCGACAACTGCCTCTACGGGCGATTCAAGTTTCTCTACATCTCGCCCGAGCGCATCGATACCGAGCTGTTCACCGCCCGCATTCAGGGGCTGCCGGTCTCGCTAATCGTGGTCGACGAGGCCCACTGCATCTCGCAATGGGGATATGACTTCCGCCCTGCCTACCTGAAAATAGCCCAGATACGGCACACCCTGCCCCACGTTCCCGTGCTGGCCCTCACCGCCACGGCAACTCCTATTGTAGCCGATGATATACAGAAGAAGCTCGACTTTCACGACGGTCGGGTATTCCGCACCGGCTTCGCCCGTCCCAACCTCTCGTATGTGGTGAGGTCGTGCGAGGACAAGATGCAGCAACTGCTGCGTATCCTCCATCGGGTACCCGGCAGCGCCGTCGTCTATGTGCGCAACCGCAAGCACACGAAAGAGGTAGCCGAAGAGTTGAACCGGGCCGGCATATCGGCCGACTACTACCACGCCGGTCTGGGACAGGAGGAGAAGAACGAGAAACAGCGCAAATGGAAGGTCGATGAAACCCGGGTGATGGTCTCGACCAACGCCTTCGGTATGGGCATTGACAAACCCGATGTTCGGGTGGTCGTGCATCTGGACATGCCCAACTCGCCCGAAGAGTATTTTCAAGAGGCGGGTCGGGCCGGACGTGACGGGACCCGTGCCTATGCCGTACTGCTCTATTCTCGTCGCGACAAGGCCAACCTGCACAAGCGGCTCACTGAGGAGTTTCCCGACAAAGAGTTTGTCTTGAAGGTCTACGAACGGGTGGGTAACTTTCTCGAAATAGCACTCGGCTGCGGCATGGACTCGATTTATGAGTTCAACCTGAAACGGTTCTGCACCACCTTCAACTATGCGACTACTCCGGTACTCAGCGCGCTGAAAATTCTCACCATATCGGGCTACATCGAATTTATCGAAGAGACTGACACCCTTTCGCGGGTAATGATGCTGGTTCATAAAGAAGAACTCTACCACTTGCGCGACACCGACCCGGCCACCGACCGCGTGTTGCAATGCCTGTTGCGCTCCTATACCGGGCTTTTTGCCGACTATGTGTTTATCCACGAAGATTTGCTTGCCCAACGGCTCGGTGCCTGTCAGCAAGAGGTCTACGAGGCCTTGTTGAAGCTGAACCGTCTGCACGTGCTCCACTACATACCGCGGCGACGCACGCCCTATATCGTCTACACCCGCGAACGCATGGAGCCCCGCTACGTGCAAATCACCCGCGAAGCCTATGAAGATAGGCGACAGCGCATGGCCGACCGCATCGAGAGTATGATCACCTATGCCACTTCGACCCGCTGTCGTCAACAGATGTTGCTCGAATACTTCGGTGAGAAGGCCGACTACGAGTGCGGCTGCTGCGACAACTGCATCGAGCACAGGAAACGGGAGCAAGCCTCGGCTCAAAAGCCCGAGGTGATAGCCCGGGCCATACAACAGTTCATCGGCAACGACTGCGTGAGCCGCGACCGGATAGCCGCCGCGCTACCCTACCCCGAGGACGAGGTGATCGAAGCCCTGCGCTTCCTGCGAGACGAAGGTTTTATCGTCTGCGAAGACGATATTCACTATAAAAACAAAACATAAAAAGAGAGATAAGATTTTAGGTATTTAGTTTAGGTATTAACAAGTAAGGTATTAAGAAAATGATTAAAGGATTCTGTTACATCATGCTCTTCTATGTATTGGGAGAGATGGTGAGCCTGCTCATCGGGCGGCTCATTCCCGGCAGCGTGTGCGGCATGATATTGCTGTTCCTGGCCCTCACACTCAAATGGGTACGTCCACGCGACGTCGACAAGGCCGCCTCGACCCTCACTCGCAACATGGCCCTCTTCTTCGTTCCGGCCAGTATCGGGCTCATGCACGAGTATAAAATACTCATGAGCAACTGGGTGGTACTGCTCACCGTGTCGGTGGTTACCACCCTGCTGGTCATCGTTGTCGTAGGGCTTACCGAAGAGCATCTTGACCGCAAGCTCTCGCGCAAGAAAGGAGGAGTTGGGCAATGAACGAAATATTCTCCTCCACACCCTTTATCCTGCTGTTGGTACTGGGTAGCTACCTGGCCGGTTGCAAACTGCACCAGAAAAAACATATCGCCATTTTCCACCCGCTGTTGGTGGCCATGGTTCTTATCATAGCCCTGCTCACCCTGCTCGACATCGACTACGATACGTTCTGTGCCGGTAGCAGCTTCATCAGTTTTCTGCTGGGGCCATCGGTCGTAGCGCTGGGTTATGCCCTCTATGAACAAATCGAACAGATTCGGGGTAAAGAGATACCCGTACTCACCGCCGTCTTTGCCGGAGGAATTGTGGGTATTGTGAGTGTTATAGCCATCTGCCGACTCATGGGCGTCGACGAAGCCATCACCTCGTCGCTGCAACCCAAATCGGTCACGATACCCATCGCCATCTCCCTGTCGGAACACTCGCACGGTATCCCCTCGCTCACGGCCGTCATCGTATTCGGGTGCGGATTATTGGGGGGTATCATCGGCCCGGCCGTACTCGACCGCTGCCACGTCAACAGCCGCGTTGCCCGCGGATTGGCATTGGGATCGGCCGCTCACGGACTGGGTACTGCCCGCGCTATTGAACTGGGAGCCGTCGAAGGTGCTATCAGTGGCCTGGCCATCGGCCTGATGGGTGTTGTCACCTCCCTGCTTATACCGCTGTTCGAAAGCCTGATGCGCTGAGTGACTACCCAATTGAGCCCCTCAATGAGGCTGCATACCGAAAATTAAATAGAATATTTTGGGCGCAACCCTTGTATATTTCGACAAAAGCGCCTATCTTTGCAACGCTTTTACAAAAAGCACCAAGGTTAGATTCGCTAGCTCAGCTGGTAGAGCACAACACTTTTAATGTTGGGGTCTTGGGTTCGAGCCCCAAGCGGATCACCCAATAAAAGCAGGCATTTGAGATTCAAATGCCTGCTTTTATTTTTATATAATGCAAAAAAACGTTCAGAGAGGTAAATCCTCTCTGAACGTTTTTTGAATAATCGGTATGATTATTATTGGCCTTCTATCATTTTCAGTTTTTCGGCATCGTTCAAATTGTAATAAATATTACGGAGGGCATATTTGTAGTCGGGATTTTCGGGCTTCAATTCGTATGCTTTTTCGTAATAGGGACGAGATTTCTCAAACAACGGAAGAACCTCTTTCTCACGAGCCTCGGCATATTTTACGTTATCGGTTATAGCACTGATCTCATTGTTCTTTTGCACAGCCAGGTTGAAGTAGATACGACCCATATTGCCTAATGCATCGGTGTAAGAAGGATTAATTTCAAGTGCTTTCCCGAAGCATTCAATCGATTGGTCATACTTCTTTTGCGATTCATACAGGTTCCCTTTTACATTCCAGTACTCGGCATTTTCAGGGTCTTCGGCCAAAATCGTTTCAAGCGTAGCAATGGCTTCATCATATCTTCCACCATATATGTAGAGATTGATCAGCTTCAAGGTGTAGGTATTTTCCTTTTGCATTTTAGGTTTGCCGTTTTCGTCCAGTACGGGATTACCGTCTCTATCCTGAACCTCGACCATTTCGTCTTTGAACAACTTCTCACCTTCTTGAAGCGTACTAATCAGGTTGACAGTATCCTGTGTCTGCTCATATTCATAGACCAGATATTTGTAAACATCGTTTCGATTATAATCATTCCCTTTGGCTGCATTCAAAGCTTTAATGGCCAACGCATTGTCCTGAGTCTGCATGGCAGCCAAAGCCCGGTTGAATTCCAATATGGCAATCGTCGAATCGGCAGGAAGCCCCGATTTCTCATCTTTCATAATGGAAAGTTTGGGTATATCCAGGAAAATACCCCATACGTCATAGGCCTTTTTATAGTCTTTCTGATTGAAATAATAGACACCGGCATTGATATAGCCATCGAGGTTTTGTTTCAAGATCTTACGAATATCCTTGACATATTTGGGCTTTACTTTTCCTTTTTCGTTAGGTAAAGTATCCAAAGCTATGGATTGCAAGAAATAGTCATAGCTCTTTACCAACGCATCGTACATGGGGGCATCTCCATTGGGAAGAGCGATTCCCAACGTCTTCTGAACGTTATCTTTCTCGAAAGAAGAGTTTTCGATAAACCCGGCTACATACCAAGTCTTGGCATCGTCTTTGGTTTCGGGGTTGGTAAGGGCACCTTGAATATCGGTGCGAGCTTCTTGGAAATTGGGATTTTCCATTTTTGCCTCACTGAAAGCCCGGTTCACAGCTTTCTTCTGACCGAATGCGCAAATGACCGAAAGCAGTAATACTGCCGTTAATGTTGTTTTTTTCATTGCGTGTTTATTTTAGAAGTTAATAATTTTTATTCTGCAATTTCAGTAACGCTATCGTCTTGCAGGTTCTCGTCGACACTGTCTGACAAAACCTTGCAGACCGAAGCGATTTCGTCATTCCGTTTTTCCAGATTAATCAACCGGACGCCTTGTGTTGCCCGGCCCATTACCCGCACGTCGGCAACCTTCATGCGCAGGGTGATACCCGACTTGTTGATGATAACCAGGTCGTTCTCATCGGTTACGCATTTGATGGCAACCAGATAACCGGTCTTTTCGGTGATATTCAAGGTTTTCACACCTTTACCTCCTCGGTTGGTGATGCGGTAATCTTCGATGAGCGAACGTTTTCCGTAACCTTGTTCCGATACGACCATGATGGTCTCTTTCTCAGGATCGTTGACGCAAATCATTCCTACGACGGCATCGTCATCGTTGTCGAGGGTCATACCCTTTACGCCGGTGGCATTACGTCCCATCTCACGCACGGCGCTTTCGTGGAATCGAATGGCGCGGCCGTGACGGTTGGCGATAACGATTTGGCTGTCGCCGGTGGTCAGTCTCACTTGTATTACCTGATCGTCTTCGCGAATGGTGATGGCATTCACACCGTTTTGGCGGGGACGCGAATAGGCTTCGAGTTTGGTTTTCTTGATGATACCCTTGCGTGTACAGAAAATCAGGTTGTGCGACATGTTGTACTCGGGATCCTGCAATCGTTTCACGCGGATAAAGGCATTAACCTTATCGTCGGAGTCGATGTTGAGCAGGTTCTGTATGGCACGACCTTTGGAGCTCTTGGAGCCTTCGGGTATCTCATATACTTTGAGCCAGTAGCATTTGCCTTTCTGAGTGAAGAAGAGCATATAGTTATGCATCGAGGCCGGATAGATGTATTCGATGAAATCCTCCTCGCGGGTATTGCTGCCCTTGGCACCTACTCCACCGCGGTTCTGAGCCCGGAATTCGGAGAGCGGGGTCCGTTTGATGTAGCCCATGTGCGAGATGGTGATAATCATTTCGTCATCGGCATAGAAGTCTTCGGCATTGAACTCTTCCGAAGCATAGATGATTTCGGTCTTGCGCTCGTCGCCGTATTTCTCTTTGATTTCAAGAAGCTCGTCTTTCATCACTTTCATGCAGACGGCATCGTCCGACAAGATTTGGTGATAGTAAGCAATCATCTTCTCGATGTCAGCATATTCGTTACGCAGCTTGTCCTGGTCAAGACCGGTCAACTGTCCGATGCGCATGTCGACGATAGCCTGTGCCTGTTTGTCACTCAGGGAGAATCGCTCCATCAAGCGGGTGCGAGCTTCTTCACGGGTTTGTGAAGCTCTCACGATTTTGATTACCTCATCAATATGATCCGATGCGATAATCAACCCTTCGAGTATGTGAGCACGTTCTTCGGCCTTGGCCAAATCGAACCGCGTGCGACGGATAACTACCTCGTGGCGGTGATTGATAAAGGCTTCGAGCAACTGTTTCAGATTCAGTGTTTGAGGACGGCCGTTGACCAAGGCAATGTTGTTGACACTGAACGACGACTGCAAGTCGGTCATTTTGAACAGTTTGTTCAAGATAACGCTGGCGTTAGCATCTTTCTTGACTTCGATGACGATGCGCATACCGGCACGGTCCGACTCGTCGTTGATATTCGAGATGCCTTCTAGGCGCTTCTCTTCAACCAGGTCGGCTATCTTTTTGATTAACTCCGACTTATTGACGGCATAGGGAATTTCAGATACGATAATCGATTCGCGACCGGTATTGCTGTCGACCTCGATCTCGGCTTTGGCACGAATTACGATACGGCCCCGTCCGGTCTCAAAAGCATCTTTTACACCGGCAAAACCGTAGATGATACCTCCTGTGGGAAAATCAGGAGCCTTAATGTATTGCATCAGCTCTTCGATGGTGAGGTCGCGGTTGTCAATCAGGGCGACCGATGCGTCAATACACTCCGACAGGTTGTGGGGAGGCATATTGGTAGCCATACCTACGGCGATACCCGACGCCCCGTTTACCAGCAACTGGGGTATGCGGGTGGGCAGCACGGTAGGCTCTTCGAGCGTATTATCGAAGTTGGGGGTAAAGTCGACCGTATCCTTCTCGATGTCGCGAAGCATCTCTTCGGCAATGCGCGAGAGACGAGCTTCGGTATAACGCATGGCGGCAGGACTGTCGCCGTCGACCGAACCGAAGTTACCCTGGCCGTCGACCAGGGGGTAGCGCAAGGACCACGGCTGGGCCATACGTACCAACGCATAATATACCGACGAATCGCCGTGCGGGTGATACTTACCTAACACGTCACCGACGATTCTCGCAGATTTCTTGTAAGGTTTATCCGATGTGTTTCCAAGTTTGTCCATTCCGAACAACACCCGGCGGTGTACCGGCTTGAAACCGTCGCGCACATCGGGCAAGGCGCGAGCTACAATCACCGACATGGAATAATCGATGTAGGCCGATTGCATCTCTTGATTGATGTCTATTTTTAGAATTCTATCTTGGTCAATCATTTATTAGTAAAAATTGGTTATACATTGAATGTTTAGCGTACAAAGATAACCATTTTTTGAAAAATCGAGGAATCTATCTGAATAAATAATCGCTGGCAAAAGGGAAAATTCGGCACATTATTTGTTATATATAAGAAATAATATTTACCTGCCATTATTTGGCGTAAAGGTGGTATATTTGCTAAATCAATATAAGGAGACAGATTTGTTTATGGAAAGAAACTTTTCACAACATGTTAAGGAGATTCTCGGTTACAGCCGGGAAGAAGCCGAACGCCTTCAAAATTCCAACATCGTTCCCGAGCACCTGCTGCTGGGGATTATACGCGATGGCTCCAACCGTGCTGTCGACGCATTGGTGGGGCTGGGAGCTTCTCTTCGCACGATAAAGAGTTCCCTGGAAAATGAACTATCCGCTTCCAACAACCATATGGAGCAATCCAGCGAGCTGACAATCAGCAAGAGCACAGATAGAGTCTTGAAAATGAGCATGCTCGAAGCCCGGTTCATGAAAAGTCAGGAGACCGATACCGAGCACTTGTTACTGGCTATATTAAAAGAGTCGGACTCCCCTGCCGCACAGATTCTGCATACGAACGACATTACCTATGACGAAGTGTCAGCCTTTTTAAAAGGTAATGGCGACACACCTCGTGAGGAGTCGGCACAACGTCCCTCCCCTCGCGACATGGGTGCCGGGTTTACCGACGACGATGACGACGAGTTGGAAGACGAACGCAACTATCGTCGGGAACAACAAGGTGGCAGTGGCAGCAGTACTTCCACACAGCGAAGCGGCAACGACACGCCGGTGCTCGACAACTTTGGTACCGATATGACCAAAGCGGCCGAGGAGGGCCGTCTCGACCCGGTTGTAGGTCGGGATAACGAGATCGAGCGGTTGGCCCAGGTGCTGAGCCGGAGGAAAAAGAACAACCCGGTACTCATCGGTGAGCCGGGTGTAGGTAAATCGGCTATTGTCGAGGGACTTGCCCTGCGAATCGTACAGCGCAAGGTGTCGAGAGTCTTGTTTGATAAGCGGCTCATTTCACTCGATATGGCCTCGATTGTGGCCGGCACCAAGTATCGCGGCCAGTTCGAGGAGCGCATCAAGGCGATTTTGAACGAACTCTCGAAGAATCCCAATATCATCTTGTTTATCGACGAGATTCATACCATCGTCGGAGCCGGTGGAGCTACCGGTTCGCTCGATGCCGCCAACATGCTGAAACCGGCTCTGTCGCGCGGCGAAATACAGTGTATCGGTGCTACGACTCTCGACGAGTATCGCAAGAATATCGAGAAAGACGGAGCCTTGGAACGCCGGTTCCAAAAGATTATGGTCGAGCCGACTACGCCCGAAGAGACCTTGCAGATTCTCAAAAACATCAAGGGCCGTTACGAAGATCACCACAACGTGACCTACACCGACGATGCATTGGTGGCTTGTGTCAAATTGACAGACCGCTACATCAGTGACCGTAATTTCCCCGACAAGGCAATCGATGCGCTCGACGAAGCCGGGGCCCGTGTGCATGTATCGAACATCACTGTACCCAAAGAGATTGAGAGCTTGGAGGCTCAAATCGAGACCTGTCGCGAGGATAAGATTAATGCGGTAAAATCGCAGAACTATGAGTTGGCCGCCAGTTTCAGAGACAAGGAGAAGGAGTTGCAGCGTACCTTGGAAACGGCTAAGGACAACTGGGAGAAACAGATGGAGCAGCACCGCGAGATTGTCGACGAAGAGAAAGTGGCCGAGGTGGTTGCCATGATGACCGGTGTACCCGTGCAGCGTATCGCTCAGGCCGAAGGGAACAAGCTCTTGGCCATGGCCGGGGAACTGAAACGTGAGATTATCGGACAAGACGAGGCTGTCGATAAAGTGGTGAAGGCCATACAGCGCAACCGGGTGGGATTGAAAGATCCCGACAAGCCCATCGGTACTTTCATGTTCCTGGGCCCTACGGGCGTGGGTAAGACTCACTTGGCCAAGAAACTGGCCGAATATCTGTTCGACTCGAAAGATGCGCTTATCCGCATCGACATGAGTGAATACATGGAGAAATTCACCGTGTCGCGACTGGTGGGTGCACCTCCGGGATATGTGGGTTACGAGGAGGGCGGACAGCTCACCGAGAAGGTGCGTCGCAAACCCTATTCGGTAGTACTGCTCGACGAGATTGAGAAGGCTCACCCCGACGTGTTTAACCTGCTGTTGCAGGTTTTGGACGAAGGTCGGCTGACCGATAGTCTGGGGCGTAAAATCGATTTCAAGAATACGATTCTGATCATGACCTCGAATATCGGTACGCGCCAGTTGAAGGATTTCGGACAAGGTGTAGGTTTCTCGACCAACACCGTTTCGGAGAAAGACTACTCGCGCGGAGTTATCCAAAAGGCGTTGAACCGGGCCTTCTCTCCCGAGTTCCTGAACCGTATCGACGACATCATCATGTTCGATCAACTCGACAAGAAGGCCATCTTCCAGATTATCGACTTGGAATTGAGCGGTTTCTACAAACGGGTGGAGACACTGGGATACCACCTCGAAATCACCGATGCCGCCAAGAATTTCATTGCCGAGAAGGGATACGACGTTCAGTTTGGAGCTCGTCCGTTGAAACGGGCCATACAGAAGTATCTCGAAGACGAACTGGCCGAGATGATTATCCGGGCCACCGTCCAGGAGGGCGATACGATACGTGTCGATTTCGACGAGGAGAACCACAAGATTGTCTCCTCGATTATCGACTCGAAGAAAGAGTCGTGACAATCGTCGCGAGAATAAGTCAAAATGTCAGACTTTTTGAGTCTGGCATTTTTTTTGAAAAAAATTCGGTAGAAAATTAGTGTAATAAAAATATATAACCATGCAAAAAGGAACAATTGGGGTTACGACCGATAACATCTTCCCCGTTATCAAAAAGTTTTTGTATAGTGACCACGAGATATTTTTGAGAGAGTTGGTTTCCAACGCCGTCGATGCCACTCAGAAATTGAAGACTTTGGCCTCTTTTGGCGATTTCAAAGGTGAGTTGGGTTCGACCAACGTATCGGTTTCCATCGACAAGAATGCCGGAACGTTGACCATCTCGGATCACGGTATAGGTATGACTGCCGAGGAGATTGACAAATACATCAATCAGATAGCCTTTTCGGGAGCCGAAGAGTTTTTGGAGAAATACAAGAACGACGCCAATGCCATCATCGGCCACTTCGGACTGGGATTCTACTCCTCCTTCATGGTATCGAAGAAGGTCGAGATTCGCACCCTCTCCTACAAGGAAGGGGCTCAGGCCGTGATGTGGAGTTGCGACGGTTCGCCCGCCTACGAGATGACCGACATCGAGAAGAGCGAGCGGGGTACCGACATCGTTCTGTATATCGACGACGAGAACAAGGAATTCCTCGAACCGCAACGTATTGAAACGCTGTTGAAGAAGTATTGCCGCTTCTTGCCCGTTCCGGTAGTGTTCGGTAAGGAGCAAGAGTGGAAGGACGGTAAATACGTCGACACCGACAAGGATAAAATAATCAACGACATGGAGCCGGCCTGGACGCGCAAACCGACCGATTTGAGCGACGAGGATTACAAGAAATTCTATGCCGACCTCTATCCAGGTATCGATGAACCGCTCTTCTGGATTCACCTCAATATCGATTACCCCTTCAAACTGACCGGTATTCTCTATTTCCCGAAAATCAAGAACAACATCGATATCAACCGATACAAGATTCAACTGTACTGCAACCAGGTGTTTGTAACCGATTCGGTCGAGGGTATTGTGCCCGATTTCCTGATGTTGCTGCAAGGCGTAATCGATTCGCCCGACATTCCGTTGAACGTATCGCGTTCGTACCTGCAAAGCGACTCGAACGTGAAGAAAATCTCGGGCTACATTACCAAGAAAGTAGCCGAGCGTCTGCAAGAGATTTTCAACAGCGACCGCAAGCAGTTTGAAGAGAAATGGGACGACCTGAAGATTTTTATCGAATATGGTATGCTCTCGGACGAGAAATTCTACGAACGGGCTCAAAAATTTGTCCTGCTCAAAGATACCGAAGAGAAATATTACACGCTCGACGAGTACAAGAAACTGATCGAGGGCAATCAGACCGATAAAGACGGACAGCTCATCTACTTGTATGCCAACGATAAGGAGGCTCAATACAGCTACATCGAGACGGCTACGGCCAAGGGTTACGACGTATTGCTGATGAACGGCCAGTTAGACCCCCACTTCATCGGCATGCTGGAGCAGAAATTGGGTAAATGCCGTTTCGTACGGGTCGACAGCGACTTGATAGACCGGCTTATTCAGAAGAAAGACAACCAGGCTTCAGCTGCGCTCAACGAGCAACAGCGCGACATCATGACCACGGTATTCAAATCGCAGATTCCGACTATCGAGAAGAGCGATTTCTTGGTCATGTTCGAACCGGTAGGTGCTACTGCACAACCCATTGTGATTACGCAGAATGAGTTCATGCGCCGTATGAAAGACATGGCTGCCATACAACCGGGTATGGCTATCTATGGCGAACTGCCCGACAGCTACAACCTCATTGTCAACACCGAGCACCCCTTAACACAACGGATTATTGCCGATACCGAAAGTTCGTGCAAGGAGCAGTTGACCCCGATACTCGACGAGCTGAATACGGTCAATGCCGAAATAACCCGTCTGCAAGAGGCCAAGAAAGACAAGAAGGACGAGGAGATTCCCGTGGCCGACAAAGAGGCATTGAAGAGCGCCGAAGAGAAGGCCAAGGAGTTGCGGTCGAAGGAGTCGGACGTCTTGAAGACCTACGCCGACAAGAATCCGTTGGTACGTCAGTTGGTCGACTTGGCTTTGCTCTCCAACAACATGTTGAAGGGAGAGGCTTTGAACAACTTTATCAAGCGTTCGGTCGATATTCTGTAATGACTTGTTGATGCCGGTGAGAGGTGTAGATATCAAGTAATACTTTATATCACTCCCTCACCCGACATATAAAGCAAAACTTAAATAGCGAATATAGCTCGATTAAATTCATCGAATCTATATTCGCTATTTTTATTTTATTATATTTCAGCAAATTACAACATAAGTCCGCCAATCAGTTCTTTTACCGATGCAATGTGATTTTTTTCGAGGTATTCGTTGATTCCGTCCACGATTTTCTCCGAAATTTGCGGGTCGATGAAGTTGGCCGTACCGACCTCGATGGCCGAGGCGCCTGCCAACAGAAATTCGATGGCATCGGTTGCATTCATGATGCCTCCTAATCCCACAATAGGAATCTTTACGGCGTGGTAGGTTTGCCATACCATGCGCAGGGCTATGGGCTTGACACAAGCTCCCGACAGTCCACCGGTGACGGTCGACAACACCGGCCGACGTCGTTGTGCATCGATGGCCATACCCAGCAGCGTGTTGATCAGCGACACGGCATCGGCTCCTTCGGCTTCGACAGCCCGGGCAATTTCGGTAATATCGGTCACATTGGGCGACAGTTTTACAATCAACGTTTTGGGGTATGCGGCACGAACGGCACGCACCACGGAAGCTGCGCTCTGACACGAGGTACCAAAGGCCATACCCCCTTCCTTTACGTTAGGACACGATATATTCAGCTCGATAGCCGGGATTCGATCCAATGCCGCAATTTTCTCGGCCGTAGCCACATAATCTTCGACCGAAGCCCCCGATACATTTACCAGAAAATAGGTATCTATCTCTTTGATGCGGGGATATATATGCTCGATAAAATAGTCGACACCCTTGTTCTGCAACCCCACGGCATTCAACATTCCCGACGGAGTTTCAGCCATGCGGGGATACGGGTTACCCTCCCGATGATGCAGGGTGGTACCTTTGACAATAATACCGCCCAGACGCGACAAGTCGATAAAGTCGGCGAACTCTTCGCCATAACCAAAAGTCCCGGAGGCGGTCATGACCGGGTTTTTCAGGGACAATACGCCTATGTTAACGTTTAAATCTGCCATTTGAGTTTTTCTATATTAAAGATGGGACCTTCTTTGCATACACACACATGTCCTTCGACCGTATCTTCTACGCAGCAGAGGCAAGCCCCCACACCGCAGGCCATCGTATTTTCGAGCGAGACTTCGCAAAAGAGTTGCCGCTCGCGGGCATATCGGGCTACGGCCACCATCATGGGTTTAGGGCCGCACACATAGAGCCGGTCGAAGGGTTCGTTTAATATAGAGTGTTGGGTTACAAATCCCTTTTCACCCAACGAGCCGTCTTCGGTCGAGACGTACACCTCGCCAAACTGGCGGAACTGGTCGTATTGCAACAGATCTTTATCACTGCGGAAGCCCAACAGGAACCGGGGCGTATAGCCCTTTCCCTTCAAATATTTACCCCAATAGAGCATGGGGGCTATTCCTACGCCTCCACCCACAAGCAGGATTCGTTCCTGAGCACTTTCGGGGAGGGTAAAGGTATTTCCCAGCGGTAATACCAGATTGAGGATTTCGCCGGCTTGCAGACCACACAGCGTGCGGGTACCTTCGCCTGCCTTCCGAATGAGTAGCCACAATTCGTTGTGGGGATAATCGACAAAATTGATAGAGATGGGGCGCCGCAAAAAGGTGCTGGGGGAGCGATCTACCCGCACTTCGACAAACTGTCCCGGCAGCATCTCGGGCAACGGACAGCCATCGGCAGGTGTCAATTTCAAGAGTGCATAGTTGTCGTGCAACTGTACATTTTCGGAAACACGAAAATCGAGAATGTATTTTTTCATAAATCAAATTTACTGACAAAAGTCGGTACAGATGCCCCCGGGAAATTTTACCTGATACAAGGCGATTGTGCCGCTTTCGCTTTAATGCTGCAAAGATAGCTTAAACCGGGAGCAGAAACAAATAATAACGAAGCAGATCGACCTGTTTTGTACAAGACCTCGTGAGATTAGTCCGAAAAGTCGGGCGAAAAGCTATCGAAGGTATTATCGGAGTAGAAAATCATGATTTTGACGATACGTCGATTTCTCTCACTCGTTTTCCGGTTGTCGGTATTTGTACCGAAATCGCTATTTAAAGCCTCATTTCCAGATTTTTCATTGATAGAGCGGTCTCGATTTGACTCATTTTCCTTGGAATATTTGCGAGCGTTCGTATCGTTGACCGGATTTGCGGCATTTTCGGCTTCGAATAACGACATAAATGGCGTTGCTCCAGTTGATAGACGAGGTAACTCTTCTTCACCTCCGGCCACACTATTTCTCCCGGTTGAGATGAGCATAGGCTCATGACCATATAACAGCCAGTAAATCGATAGCTCGGGATATGTGGCATGAATCTTACCAATGGTGGCGATACTGATCTTCTGATTTCGCCCGCCTAAGATTTGCGACATGGACGAGCGTTGTATACCCGTGTTGTCGGCAAACTGGGTAATCGTTATTCCCAGGTGGTCGATAAATTGCTTTATCCGTCCGGCGACGGCCAAGGTCTCTTCTTCTCCCATGATCGATTGAAAATTAGATACAAAATTAGATTACAAATGTAAACAATAAAAATTAAAAATCAAAATTATAATTGTAACTATATAAACGTTGCAGATGTGAATTGTAATATACAAAAAAATAAGAAGAACAACATTTTACAGTAGTAATGTATTGCTTATTATACTATTCTTTTACTTTATATTTATTTAGTTATACTATTGATTTCTAGTTATATAGATTAATTAATATTGGATAAAGAGCAGGAAATACAGACTATTCCCAGACATTCTACTTAAATCTCACTTTATATATTTGTATGCAAAATGCTGATTAATAGATATATAAATATAAATATTTATGATATAATTTAGATTTATAAGTTGCTACTGTTGTTTATTTCAAAAATGCAATCTTTACTCTATTTGATTTACAGGTACATAAACTAAACATTTACATTTTAAAATTTACATTTATATACTTGTGAAATGTAACCCAAATAAAGAACTATATTGTTACAATTGTAATTCTTTCTATTTTTTAGAGTCTATCCTCTCCTACATTTCTATTTTTGTGTACCGATGTAAATCAATGAAGAAATAATCCAAGGATTTTGAGTCAAAATTGCCCTAATTGATCTCTATTACACTAATTGATAATTGATTATACTGTTTTAACCGACTTTTACTCCGTATGCAAAATAGAAAAACAGGAGGCCCAACGATTCATCGTTGAGTCTCCTGTTATGGAAAATTGAAATATACATCTCCTATCCGTTCAATTCCTCTTTCAAGTAGCGAGCGGTAGCCGTGTCGTACTTGCAAATCTCTTCGGGAGTTCCTGTAGCCAATACGTACCCGCCATTTCGTCCCCCTTCCGGCCCCATGTCGATAATGTGGTCGGCACATTTAATGATGTCGAGGTTATGCTCGATGACAATCACCGTATTCCCCTTATCGACCAGTCGATTCAGTACCGACAACAAAACCCGTATATCCTCGAAATGCAATCCGGTAGTGGGTTCGTCGAGTATATAGAGAGTCTTCCCCGTATCGCGTTTGGAGAGCTCGGCAGCCAGTTTCACCCGCTGACTCTCGCCTCCCGACAAGGTTGTCGAGGGTTGTCCCAGCTTGATGTATCCGAGTCCCACCTCTTGCAGCACCTTTATTTTGGAGATAATCGAGGGTATATTTTCGAAAAATTCGACCGCCTGATTGATGGTCATATCCAGTACATCGGCAATCGACTTCCCTTTGAAGCGCACTTCGAGAGTCTCCCGATTATAGCGTTTGCCATGGCAAGCCTCGCAAGGTACGAGCACATCGGGCAAGAAATTCATCTCGATGGTCTTGTAGCCGTTACCGCCACATACCTCGCAGCGTCCGCCCGCGATGTTGAACGAGAAGCGTCCCGGTTTATAGCCACGGATTTTAGCCTCGGGCAGCTCGACAAAGACATTGCGTATGTCGGCAAAGACACCCGTATAGGTAGCCGGATTGGAACGCGGTGTGCGTCCCAGTGGAGACTGGTCGACGGTCACCACCTTGTCGATATTTTCCAGTCCTTCAATTCGGTCGTAAGGCAACGAGGCTTGCAGCGAACGATAGAACTTTTGGCTGAGTATCGGTTGCAGCGTTCCGTTAATGAGGCTCGATTTACCGCTACCCGATACGCCCGTTACGCAGATGAATTTGCCCAGCGGGAACTCGACCGTCACATTTTTGAGGTTATTGCCTGTGGCACCTGATAGAATAAGTTTTTTACCGTTGCCCGGACGTCGTTGGGGTGAATATTCGATTTTCTTTTCCCCGTTCAGGTATTGCGCTGTGAGGGTATTGGTTTTGAGCATCTCCTGGGGTGTCCCGGCAAAGACGATGTTCCCGCCCAAGCGACCGGCCCGAGGGCCCAAATCGACGATATAATCGGCAGCCAGCATCATCTCCTTGTCGTGTTCTACGACGATGACCGAATTACCCATATCGCGCAACTCTTTCAAGGAGTTGATGAGTCGGGTGTTGTCGCGTTGGTGTAACCCGATACTGGGCTCGTCGAGAATATAGAGCACATTGACCAGTTGCGACCCTATCTGGGTAGCCAATCGTATGCGTTGGCTCTCACCTCCCGACAAGGTGGCCGAGGCCCGGTTGAGGCACAGATAGTCCAACCCTACATCGACGAGGAAGTGCAGGCGGCTACGAATCTCTTTCAAGATTTCGACCGCAATCTGGCGCTGCTGGGGCGACAACTCGTACTCTACCTGGTTGACCCATTCATACAGTTCCGAGATGTCCATGTCGGCCAGTTCGGCGATGTTCTTACCGGCAATGCGGTAATGCAGCGCCTCTCGGTTCAACCGATGACCTTCGCAACTGGGGCACACGGTGGTCGTGACAAACTGCCCCGCCCACTTTTGGGCTTGCGACGAGGCGTCGCTCTGCTGCTGTACCTCGATGTATTTGATCAGCCCGTCGAACGACAGGAAATAGTTGGAGGAGCCCAACGACTCGTTCTTGATTTGCAAACGTTCGTCGGTGCCGTTCAGAATATCGTCGAGCGCCTCTTCCGAGAGATCCTTGATGGGAGTTTTCAGGCTGTCGCCGTATTTCTCGCAGATAGCTGCGATTTGCCAAAATATCAGCGTGTTCTTGTATTTACCCAGCGGAACGATTCCCCCTTCGTAAATCGACTTCTCGTCGTTGGGGATAATCTTCTCACGGTCGATGATATTGACATATCCCAATCCCTTGCACTTGGGACAGGCTCCTTGCGGCGAGTTGAACGAGAAGTTGTGCGGAGCCGGTTCGCTATACGACAAGCCCGTCTTGGGGTCCATGAGGGTGCGGCTGTAATGGCGCAGCTCCTGTGTGTCTGCGTCGAGTATCATCAGCTGGCCGTCACCCTGTTTCATGGCTGTTTTTACACTCTCCTGCAACCGGCGTTCGTCGTCCTTGTCGACCACCAGTTTGTCGACCACCAGCTCGATGCTGTGATTTTTGTAGCGGTCGAGTTTCATGCCATGGGTTATCTCGCGCAGTTCGCCGTCGATACGGACGGTGAGATACCCTTTCCGACGCACCTGCTCGAACAACTCCTTGTAGTGGCCCTTGCGGTTGCGCACCAACGGAGCCAGTATGTAGGTGCGGCGACCTTGGTAGCGGTCCAAGATAAGTGAGATAATCTTCTCTTCGGTATATCGCACCATCTTTTCGCCCGACAAGTAAGAGTAAGCCTCTCCTGCCCGAGCAAAAAGCAACCGCAGGAAATCGAATATCTCGGTGGTTGTCCCCACCGTCGAACGCGGATTCTTGTTGGTTGTCTTCTGTTCGATGGAGATTACGGGACTCAACCCGGTAATCTTGTCCACATCGGGCCGTTCCATACCGCCGAGCATGTTGCGGGCATAGGCCGTAAAGGTCTCGATGTAGCGACGCTGTCCCTCGGCAAAGATGGTGTCGAAGGCCAACGACGATTTGCCGCTACCGCTCAGTCCGGTAATGACCGTCAGGCTGTTCCGGGGAATTTTGACATCTATGTTTTTGAGGTTGTGCACACGGGCACCATAGACCTCTATCTGATCTTCTGCTTTCATTTTTTATCGATTACCCACTCTTTTCGGTAAGCCGTGAACTTGCGCTTGGTGTAATACAAATCCTCTTTTTGTGGTATCTTGATGTAATAGACTTTTCTCGACTTGTCGGGCATCGTACGGGCCCGCAACCAGGGATTGGACTCTTTCAACTGGGCATAGGAGATACCTTGCGACTGGGCAAAGAGAGCCAGGTTGTTGATGGTTGTATCGACTTTCACCTCGGTATAGCGGATAGGCTGATACAGCTGGCGGGTCTTTAATTTGTAGCCATATTTCGAGGGTGACGAAAATATCTCCTTCATGGCGAGAATCCGGAAGACATAGCGCGAGGTCTCTTCGTTGAGCCACAGGTCGAACGAATGGTCGGCCAGTTGCTTTTCCAGTTCCGACGAGATGCGCCCCATACCTGCATTGTACGACGCGGCTACGGTTGTCCAACTGCCATACTTGGCGTAAGCCTCTTTCAGATAACGGCAGGCGGCCCGGGTCGACTTCTCCACATGGCAGCGTTCGTCTATATCATCGTTCACCTCCAAGCCATATTCACGTCCCGTGCGAGGCATAATCTGCCAGATACCCATCGCCTTTGCCGGTGATACGGCTCTTGGATTAAGGGTGCTCTCGATAACCGCCAGGTAGAGAAAATCGCTGGGTATCCCCTCCTCCTTCAAGATGGGCGCCATGATGGGGAAATAGCGGTTGGCCCGCTTGATGGCCAACGAGGTGGAAGAGTGCATATAGCACAGGGTGGTCAACTCGCGATCGAATCGTTCGTACATATCCAGCCGATCCAGGTCGACCGTCTCGCCGGCAAATTTCATTTGCAGCGGGAACTCGGGAATCACCACGTCTGAAAACTCTTTTTGTGCAGTTGCCGTTTCACTAAAAGCCCAACTCGATGACAAGACCGATAATGCGACAATAAAACAGTGTCTCAATTTCATGTTTGCCTCCTTCGATTTAATCTTTGGAACGCAAGATATTGATGTGTCCCTTCAACTTTATCTTTTGATTGTTCGATCCCTTGGCCTCTATTACGTAATAATAGACACCGGGATCGACATACTTGCCATGGTACCTGCCGTCCCACCCTTTGTCGGGACTGTCGAGGTAGCATATCTGTACCCCCCACTTGTTGAATATCCAGCATTTGAAGCTCACAATCGATTTATAGGCTACCTTCCACTCGTCGTTCACTCCGGGACTTGTACCCGGCGAGAACGCATTGGGCGCCTCCAAACGGGGCTCTCCGATGTTGATGGTAAAGGTCTCACTGTAAGCCTGACATTCGGCCGTACTGTTGCTGCCGATCAGGCGCACGTAGGTGGTACCTTCGTCGCGGAACGTGTAGCGCAGGGTCTGGTCGTTATAACGGGCGATGGTAGTCGAGAAATCCTCCTTGTCCGAAAATTCCCATTCGATGTGGGTAACGGCATCGGTCATATAGGCCTGAAACTCGATTTCGGCCGGAGCCGAACCACCCAAGTATTCAGTGGGATGCCGGTCGTCCTCATTGAGCGCCTCCTCCCGATAGGTCTGCTCGGCCTTTGCCGTCACGCCTATCGCCGTGGTAATGTATTCGCCGGTCGATACCGTTTGCTCCATGCCCCAGTAGTTGAGCAGTTGGTCGCCCGAGATAGAAAAATCGGTATTGCAAAGCGGAGCCGGCACTTGTACGGTCGAAGAGAAATTGTCAAGAGTTTCCGACTGGACCGTTTGAATATATGAAAGAGACTCATCGTTCCACACCAGCGTCATGTAGCTGACGGTAATTTCGCGCGACAACACCTTGGGAGCGCCATTTATCGAATAGTAGTTCAGTCGTTCCCCACTCCCGTCGAGTTGAAGAGTCGTTTGTTCGCATTGACCGGCATCGCTCGACACCGAGGCTCCGTTTAAGACAAGAGGAGCCTGTGAATAATCGATCACCCACAAGTAGTAACTGCGCCCATTCTGTTCAATCACATACCCGCAATCGCCTTCGGTGAGAGACAGGGTCGACAGGTATCCGTTTTGAGTTGCTCCGGCAATCGGAGTCGCATTGGCTGCACCCGACGGTCCAAATTTACTCCACGAGATGAGCGACTCGTCTTCACCCGAAAATTCGATAGTCGCCTGGTCGAGCGAATAGATGACAAATACGCCTCCGTTCAGGCCGGTACTGGCTTCGGGGGTATGGCTGTAAGCCGGTTTTCCCCCACCCGATACGGTAATCTGCTGGGCACAAAGCCCACTTACGGTAAAAAGACAGGTCAAAAATAAGAGGTGTCGGTACATATCGATTCGGATAATAAATGAATGACAAAGTTACAATTTTTCGGTCAATCGTATTTCCATCGACAATTTAAAATTTCCCAATAATCCGATTGACCCATCTGTGAAAAACCGGAGTCGCACTCTCCTGCCAAGCCATAATCGGCTTACATCTTGCAACTGATAATATTTTTATATACTTTTGTAACTTGTATATTACCATCAAACACGAAAAAACGCAAACAACCTAATATGAAATATACACGAATAACGGTAGTCTTACTATTCTGTTTCGCCGTGCTGTTTATGCTTCCGGCTCAAACCGAAGGCTTGCAAACCAAAGTAATCGATGGAAAAGAGTTCTATATCTACAAGGTAAAGCCTTCGGAAGGATTTTATTCGCTCACCCATAAATTCGGCATTTCACAAGAGGAGATTATTCGGTTCAATCCGGCAGCCAAGAATGGATTGAAACGAGGGCAGTTGCTCATGATTCCGACAAAAAAGACCCTCGAAGGAGAGGCTTCGGGCTCGGAAATCGAGAGTACCTTCGAGCATACCATCGTACGGGGAGAGTCGCTGTACTCCATCTCGAAGATGTATAAAGTTACCATTCAGAGTATCATAGACCTGAACCCAGGCTCGGAGCATGGTATCAAGGCCGGTGCTACGTTGAAAATTCCCCAGCATTATCGCCAAAAGAAGGCTAAACAGACACAGGCCAAAGCCACCACTACCACCACGACTACTAAAACGACTACGGCTCAATCCAAACCCGTATCCCCCCCGGTTACCGATAAGGTGAATCAGGAGGCGCCCTCGGTTGCAACCGATGGAAATTCGGGAGAATATGTCTATCACACAATCAATGCGGGAGAGACTCTTTTTTCCATCTCTCAAAAATATGACATTGATATTGAGACGATTCTCAAACTCAATCCGGGCATTTCGCCCAACAATTTGAAGAGGGGTTCGGTCATACGTCTCACTCCCAATACCAAAGAGATGAATGTGACCATAGCGCCCCAACAGTTGTATACCGAATATAAGGTGCGCAAGAAGGAGACCCTGTATAGCATCTCGAAGAAATTCGGTACGACGGTTGAGGAGATAAAGAAATGCAATCCCAATATCAAGAAAATCAAACAGGACGATATTATCTACATTCCGGCTGGAATCGAATACAATACGGTAACGGCCGAGAACCCCATCACCAGTGCCGAAATCAACAACATCTACAACAAGCTGTACAAAAGCGACAAGAAGGGGGTAATCAACGTAGCGGTTATCCTGCCCTTCATGCTGAAACAGGCGCACCCCGATACCAAAGCCAGTCTTTATACCGAGTATTATCAAGGCTTCTTGATGGCGGTCGACAGCTTGAAACGGCAAGGTGCATCGATTAACGTGTATGCCTATGATTCGGAGGCATCGGACGCAACGGTACGTAATATTCTGACCGATCCGCAATTGAAGGAGATGGATATGATTATTGCCCCTGACGACGATAACCAAATCAAGTTAATAGCCGATTTCGGTCTGGCCAACGACATTAACGTAATCAACACCTTCTCGCTCAAAAACGAAGAGGTTTCGCACAATGCCAAAATTTTCCAGACCAATATCCCCCACTCCTATCTGTATGCCGAGGCGGCCGACCGGTTTATTCGCTATTTGGGGAACCGCAAGGTGGTATTCTTGACCCATACATCAGAAGAGAGTGACAAGAAAGATTTTGTCAACGGGCTGAAAGAGGAACTCTCGCGGGCTCACATCGCATATAGCGAAATAAAATTCGGCAACGAACTGAATTTGCAGAATCAGGACTCGATTTGGGCCGGACAAAGTGGGGTCGTATTTGTACCTACATCAGCTCGAAAAAAAATATTGTCAATCATCATTGCACCGCTTGAAGCATTGAAGGCACAACGGGAAGATCTCGATATTGCCCTCTTCGGTTATCCCGAGTGGTTGACACAGGTGCCCGAGTACTTGAACGAGTTCTATAAATTAAACACCTATCTGTACTCTCGCTTCTACGCCAATCCTTTTGATGAAAACGCCAAGTCGTTCCACAAACGTTTCTTATATTGGTATAATAAGGATATGATCAACGCCAGTCCCCAATATGCGCTTTTGGGATTCGACACCGGCATCTATTTCCTCTCGGCCATACGGGCTTACGGGAAGAACTTTGCCGTGCAGAAATTGGAAAATTCGAGCGACCGCATTCAAACCGATTTTGCTTTCCAGCGTATAAACAACTGGAGCGGATTCATCAACAAGTCGTTCTATTTCGTTAATTTTGCTCCCGATTTCACCATCAAGAAAATTAGAGAATAAATCCGATCGATGAAACTATTGCGATATATCTTATTACTGTCGGCTGTCGTAACTCTGCAAACGGGCTGGGCACAACGCAGTGATTATGAACCCGAGTTTACCGTGGGGGTAAAGGGCGGTACGACTTTGTCAAGAGTATCATTTACTCCTACCGTTACACAGGCTCTGCTGTTGGGATACACGGGCGGGGTTTCGGTGCGCTATATCGAAGAGAAATATTTCGGCCTCATTGCCGAGGTCAACTTTACTCAGGCCGGTTGGAACGAGACGTTCGACACCGACCCCTACACCTATTCACATACGCTCAATTATGTGACAGTCCCCTTTCTCACCCATTTCTTTTTCGGCAATCGGGTTGTGCGGGGATTTATCAACGCCGGTCCGCAAATCGGGTTTCTGCTCGGCGATAGCTACAAGAGCAGTTTCGACATCAATAATCTGCCCGAGTTTAGCCAAAAGAGCAAGGTAAAAGAGATATATACGATGGACATTGCCCATAAAATCGACTACGGCATCATGGCCGGAGCCGGAATAGAGTTCCGCATCAGGAAATCACACGGTATTGTCCTGGAAGGGCGATATTATTATGGTCTGGGCGACATCTTCAAGAACCGCAAGAAAGATGTGTTTTCAGCTTCGCACAACCAAATCATCACCATCTCGCTGGGGTACTTGTATCACTTCTGATACGGGCTGTAAAGAATCTTGAATACCAACTCTTTCAACAGATCGCCGTCGTTGCTCGAAGCCCCCGAGCCTATTCCTTTCGATCGGGCATCATATCGGCGAATCAAGTCGATAATATCGATGCACTTGAACGCGTTGTAATTGCGCATGGCCGTCGTGTAATCGCGGGCCTGATAGACCGAGCGCAGATTCAGCTCCTTGGCCAGGCCGTTCTCCGACCGGTCGGTGGCAAAGAAACACAACAACAGATTGGAAAAGAAATTGAACAGGACACTGATGGTCACCACCAGCGGATTATTCTTGGGGTTCTGCTCGAAATATTGTACGATTTGGGCTGCCTTCGATATGTTTCTTGTAACGATGGCGTTGAGCAGTTCATAGTTGTTGAAGTCTTTGCTGATACCTACATTGCGCTCTACCGACTCGGGGGTGATGCGCATGCTCCCTTCGGGCAGCGATATGGCCAGTTTGTCAAGTTCTCCGCTTAGACGACTTAAATCATTCCCCACAAAGTCGGCTAACATCGATACCGCTTTCGGGTCTATGGCCAGTTTCTTGGCAACAACATAGGTATTGATGAATGCGGGTAACTGGCTCTCGTACAGTTTTTTCGATTCATACACCAACCCAATCTTCTCGATACCAGCCAGTATCTTTTTGTTTTTCAGCGTACCGTTTTTGTAGCAGATTACCAGGATTGTGCTCATCAACGGCTTTTGCAGGTAGTAGGACAAGTTATCTATGCCCCGGATATTTTGAGCCTCCTTGACTACAATTAGCTGATGCTCGGCCATCATGGGAAATCGCTTGGCGGCATTGACTACGATGGCAAAATCGTCGACATCGGCCCCATAGAGAATGGTCTGATTGAAATCCCGCTCGTTTTCGTTCAAGGCATTTTCGATAATGGCATCGCATATCAGGTCGATATAGTACGATTCATCGCCCATGAGCAGATAAACAGGTTTGAATATTCGGTTGCGAATATCCTGCAAGATGGCAATATGCTGGTTGGTCTCTTTCTTGGCCATGGTTTAATCCTCGTCAAATCGCAGATGCTTCACCGTCGTTCGTTTATCAATAATCAGTTTCAACGCCTCTACCCCGATGAGTACATGTTCGTCGACAAAGTCGCGGGTGATTTTCTTGTCGCTCTCGGCCGTCTTGACACCGCTCGAAATCATGGGCTGGTCCGAAATCAGCAGCAGGGCTCCTACCGGAATCTGGTTGGCAAAGCCCACCGAGAAGAGGGTGGCCGTCTCCATATCGACCGCCATGCAACGAATGCGGCGCAAATACTCCTTGAAATTGTCGTCGAACTCCCATACCCGACGATTGGTCGTGTAGACGGTCCCGGTCCAGTAGTCGCGATGATGATTCCTCACGGCCGTGGAGACGGCTCGCTGCAACATGAAGGCCGGCAGCGCCGGCACTTCGGGCGGGAAATAGTCGTTCGAGGTACCCTCGCCGCGAATTGCCGCGATAGGCAATATGTAGTCGCCCAACTTGTTTACCTTCTTGATGCCGCCGCATTTTCCCAAAAACAGAACGGCTTCGGGTTTTACGGCACTCAGCAAGTCCATGATGGTGGCGGCATTGGCACTGCCCATACCAAAGTTGATGATTGTAATACCTTCGGCCGAAGCGCTGGGCATATTGCTGTCCTCACCCACGATGGGGACGTGAAAATGAGAGGCAAATATCTCGACATATTTGGTAAAATTGGTCAGCAGGATATGCTTCGTAAACTCCTCGACCGGCCGTTGGGTGTATCGGGGTAACCAATTTTCGACAATCTCTTGCTTTGTTTTCATAAATAGGTAATTTTGGAGTAAATTTACAGAAATAATTAGAAAGCGCAAATTTTCATTTCCAAGATGATTGAACTGAATCTACCCTCTTATCCCTACAAGTTGAAACAGGGAAAAGATAAACTCCTTATCTTCGACGACTTGCGACGACGTTACGTGACGCTTACGCCCGAAGAGTGGGTGCGGCAACATTTCGTGGCCTATCTCGTGAATCAAAAGGGATTCCCCCGGGGATTGATGGGAAATGAAATATCGCTTACGCTCAACAAATGCAACCGTCGATGCGATACGGTGGTCTACGACCGCAACGGGAACCCGCTGTGTATCGCCGAATACAAGGCTCCACACATAGAGATTACGCAAAAGACCTTCGATCAGATTGTGCGTTACAACCGGGTATTGCAAGTCGACTACCTGTTTGT
The DNA here is from genome assembly GCF_000512915.1 of Barnesiella viscericola DSM 18177. Taxonomy (GTDB): domain Bacteria; phylum Bacteroidota; class Bacteroidia; order Bacteroidales; family Barnesiellaceae; genus Barnesiella; species Barnesiella viscericola. The sequence goes on along the minus strand of NZ_CP007034.1, from coordinate 247,724 downwards.
CTCCAACGGGCTCTCCCATTACTGCTGTCGCATCGACTACGCGACCAACAGCTATACTTTTTTGCCCGACATTCCCGCTTATTCCGATTTGTGAAGGTGGATAAAGGTAAGAATAAAAAAGGCGACACACGAAAGTGTCGCCTTTTTTTGAGCCTCTTGTCGGATTCGAACCAACGACCCCGAGATTACAAATCACGTGCTCTGGCCAACTGAGCTAAAGAGGCAGGTGGGTAAGCTATCTACATCGCGCCGCTACAACCGGCTACCCTTGCTGCGGTCAAGCCCTGGGGGATTCACAAGGAGCTGGCCGTATAGGACTTACCCGGGCACAAAAGTAGATATTTTTTTGTAGATAGCAATAACTTTGTGCAAAAAAAATATCAATTTTTCTTATCTTCCTAAGTACGAAATATTTATAAAACAGAGAGGCAAAACATTTTCTCCCTGTCCAATTTTATCGGTTTTTATTCCCCGATTGTTCGCTAAAAAATCTACTTTTGCATCTGCAAGACACGACAGGTGTTTGACCTAAAACGAAAAACTATGCTGCAAGAAATCAAAAACCGTATATTGAACGGCGGTGAGATTACCCCCGACGAGGCAATCGACTTGGCTTTGCATGCCAACCGCCCGGAGTTATATGCCGCGGCCGATGAGATTCGCCGCAAATTCTGCGACCGTACCCTCGACAGCTGCTCCATCATCAACGCCCGTTCGGGACATTGTCCCGAGAATTGCAAGTGGTGTGCCCAATCGGCCCACTACAATACACACATTGAAACATACGATGCTATTCCCGAGGAGGAGGCAATGGCGATGGCCAGGCTTCATGAGTCGCAGGGAATCAAACGACTATCGCTCGTAACCAGCGGTCGCAGCGTACGGGGCGACGATCTGGACTATTTCTGCAACCTGTACCGCCATATGGGGCGGGAGACGCATCTGAAATTATGTGCCTCGATGGGATTGCTCAAACGGGAGGAACTGCAAAAGTTGAAAGAGGCGGGAGTGAAACGCTATCACTGCAATCTCGAAACGGCGTCGTCCTACTTCCCGGAGTTATGTACAACTCACACTTCGGAACAAAAGAAGGAGACGATCCGTATGGCCCAAGAGGTAGGGCTGGAAATCTGCTCCGGTGGCATTATCGGTATGGGTGAGACGATGCAGCAACGCGTCGAGTTGGCTTTTGAGTTGCGAGAACTGGGCGTTTGTTCCGTACCCGTGAATATATTAAGCCCGATTCCGGGCACACCGTTGGAGCACACTGCCCCTATCGGCGACGAAGATATATTGGTGACGATTGCCATCTTCCGTCTGGTGTTGCCTCATGCCTTTATCCGCTTTGCCGGAGGTCGGGCACGACTCTCGCGCGCGACACAGAAACAGGCTTTGCTGGCCGGACTGAACGGATTGCTCATGGGCGACATGCTCACCACGCTGGGATCCGGGGTAAACGACGACAAGGATTTGATTGCCGAGGCCGGTTACAACCCGCTGTAACCTTTTGTGAGCGGGCATTACAACCGGGATACCCACTACCCGACCCGCATAGAAAAGGCTGTTGCCTCGCGATAGGCAACAGCCTTTTGCCGTTTATTCAAATGCAATTTCTCGGGATATTTCCCTACTGTTCAGTTGGCTAATGGTTGTTAACTCCCCGGGGGCTGATTATAATTAACGTGAAAATAGTTTATATCTCCAATCCATTTGAGATGAAATGTGTTTATGTAATTAATTTCCCCGAACAGTAGAAATTTGTTTCGAGACTTCGTGATATGCAAAAAGGTAGACAAATAGCTTCAAAGCCAATCCGGTTCACTCGAAAAAGAAACAGTAGAATCTGCTTCTGAGGAAAATGTAAGATAGAGAAGGAGGAGAACGGAGGAGCTGTTTCTCCCGCAAGACTCTGCATTCCCGACCAAATGCTTAACGGTCTTGCAATAACGGATAATGTCGGCGTTGTGTGTTTTTTGTGTTTCAGGTAGATAGATAGGATAACAAGATTGGTGAAACTCGTGATTGTTACATCATCGAGTTCAATCAAACTTTGCAAATATAGGACTTTATTCTTAATCGCAAACGTTTTTGAGGATTATTTTTTACACGGAAGAGATTTTTTCCTTGATTTGATTGTTTCCTCGGCAGATAAACATCTCTATTTTGATATTCCACATTCCGTACTCGACTATCCATCTCTTCGCAAACTCGTGATTTGCCCAATCGGTACTTTTGTCGTAAATTTGATGGCTAGTTAACACGAGACTATGGTTAGTTATTTACAGATAGAGAATCTTACCAAATCGTTTGGTGACCGCATCTTGTTTGAAAACATTTCCTTGGGAATAGGCGAAGGCGACCGTGTGGGACTTATTGCCAAAAACGGAGCCGGGAAAACGACTCTGCTCAATATCCTGGCCGATAAGGAGGATTACGACAGCGGACGAATTACCTATCGCAACGGGTTGCGGGTGGGCTATCTGGAACAATCGCCCTCCTACCCGCCCGAGCTTTCGGTTATCGAGGCGTGTTTCCAGTCCGACAACGATACGGTTCGTCTCATTGCCGAGTATGAGCAAGCCCTTCGGGCCAATGACCCCGACCGGCTGCAAGATTTACTTGACCGCATGGAGCATGCCAAGGCCTGGGATTATGAACAACGGGCCAAGCAAATTCTTTCGCAACTTAAAATCAACAATTTCGACCAGCCGGTCAAGGAACTCTCGGGCGGCCAATTGAAGCGGTTGGCCCTGGCCAACGTGCTGATTACCGAGCCCGATTTATTGATTCTCGACGAGCCTACCAACCACCTCGATATTGACATGACCGAGTGGCTCGAAGAGTTTCTGCGACGTTCCAACATCACGCTGCTCATGGTGACGCACGACCGCTATTTTCTCGACCGGGTGTGCAACCAGATTGTCGAAATCGACGACCGCACCTTATATAGTTATAAAGGGAATTACAGCTATTACCTCGAAAAGCGCGAGGAACGTATCGAAATTCACAATGCCGAAATAGACCGGGCCCGCAACCTCATGCGCACCGAGTTGGAGTGGATCAGGCGACAGCCGCAGGCGCGGGGTACCAAAGCCAAATATCGCATCGACGCGTTTGCCGAGTTGCAGGAGAAGGCCCGCCGCGAAAAGGCCGCCGGACAGGTGCGGCTTGAAGTGAAATCGTCGTATATCGGCTCAAAGATTTTCGAAGCCAAAGGCATCACCAAGAGTTTCGGCGATTTGAAGATTATCGAGAATTTCGACTACACCTTCACCCGCTATGAAAAGATGGGCATCGTGGGGAACAACGGTACCGGAAAATCGACTTTTATCAAGATGCTCATCGGCGAGGTGAAGCCCGACCGTGGTCATTTCGACATTGGCGAGACGGTCAAGTTCGGTTATTACAGCCAGGAGGGCATGCAGTTTAACGACCAGATGAAAGTTATCGATGCCGTGCGCGACATAGCCGAGGAGATTTCGTTGGGCGACGGTCGCAAGTTGTCGGCCTCACAGTTCTTGCAGCATTTCCTTTTCACCCCCGAGACCCAGCACAACTATATTTACAAGTTGAGCGGAGGCGAGCGCCGTCGGCTCTACCTGTGTACGGTACTCATCAGCAACCCCAATTTCCTGGTGCTCGACGAACCTACCAACGACCTCGACATCGTAACGCTCAATGTGCTCGAAGACTATCTGCGTAATTTCAAGGGGTGCGTGATTGTTATCTCGCACGACCGCTATTTCATGGACAAGGTGGTCGACCACCTGCTGGTATTCCGTGGGAACGGTGTAATCAAGGATTTCCCAGGCAACTACACCGATTACCGAGAATGGCGCGAGGCTCAGGAACAGAAGGAGCGAAACGAACAGGCCGAGAAATCACGTCAAGAGATAAAGAAATCCTCTACCGAGAAAAGGAACCCCGCCGAGAATGGCAAACGTCGACTCTCCTTCAAAGAGCGCAAGGAGATGGAGCAACTCGAAACCGAGATTGCCGCACTCGAAGAGGAAAAGAAAACCATCGAGACCCTGCTGTGCAGCGGCTCCCTCGATGTAGCCGAGCTCACCGAAAAATCAAAACGTCTGCCCGAGGTGAACGATTTGCTTGACGAAAAAACACTCCGCTGGCTCGAATTGAGCGAAATAGAAGGATAAAAAAGGGAGAGCGGTTTATGCAAATATAAACCGCTCTCTTCATCTTATATATGTACAAAATCCTGTTTAGTAACAATAGCCCTTATCGTTTGAAATAGATATACTTGGGCTCGCTGGACACATAGCTGTCGTCGTCCCACAGCGTGCTGGTAATCATCAAATCGGCACTATATCGGTTGCAGGCGATAGGCACATTGTGTACCCGGCACTGACGCAGCAACATCTGAATATCGGCCTCATGCGGTTGCGGATTCAGGTCGTCAATCAGGAATATGGCCAAATCGATTTGATGACGCACAACCAATGCGGCAATCTCGGCATCACCGCCCAAGGGTCCCGAGTTCATACAAGTCACATCGGCCGGGATATGCAACTCCTCGAAAGCCTCTTTGACCAGTCGGCCTGTCGTGCCCGTACATACCAAGTGATGATGCGACAACAACTCGGCATTATGTTTTACCCACTCTACCATATCGGCTTTGCGGTTATCGTGCGCAACCAGCGCAATGGTTAATCTCTTTTTCATAACTCTATTATTTTAGGATTGAACATTAGAGTATTTCTTATGGATAGACCGCTGATGAATCATCAAGGCAACCACGGCTATCACAAAGGCTACAAAGTCGGAGATAGGCATACTCCACCACACCCCATTCGTAGACCAGTAATTGGGCAATATCAGCAACAGCGGCAACAGGAACAGCAACTGCCTCGACAACGAAAGGAATATCGAGACCGGGGCCCGGCCTATTGACTGGAAGAAGTTGGAGATGACGATTTGGCAACCCACAAAGGGGAACATGGCACAACTAATACGCAACCCCACAACCGACAGGCCGACCAACTCTTCGCTGGTGGTAAAGAGGGCCACAATGGCGTGCGGGAAGATTTCGCTCAATATGAACCCCACGGTCATGACCAATACACCGGCCGTAATGGCATAGCGCAGCGTCTTACGCACCCGTTCATACTGTTTGGCACCAAAATTATATCCTACAATGGGCTGCATACCCTGGGTAATACCCATCACAATCATGACAAAGAGCATGAGCGTGCGGTTTACGATACCATAGGCCCCGATAGCCAGGTCGCCGCCGGTGCGTTGCAGCGCGTTGTTAATAAAGATTACCACGACACAGGCGCATATATTCATGAGGAAAGGCGACATGCCTATCGAAAATATCTTGCCTACCACACGAGCTTTCAGCCGGGCATAACGGCGGTCAAAGTGTACGAAGCTGTTCTTATTGGCAAAGTGGATAAGCACCCACACCATGGCGACCAGCTGCGAAGCAACCGTAGCCAGGGCGGCACCCCGAATACCCCACCCCAACGAAAAGATAAAGATGGGAGCCAATATGATGTTGCAACCTACCGTAAGCAACGACGAGAGCATGGCCTTGCGCGGATAGCCGGTAGCCCGCATCACGTTATTCAATCCGATAAAGACATAAGCTATGGGTGATCCCAAAAGAATGACCTGCATGAAATCCCGAGCATATGGCAGGGTGTCGGGGCTGGCCCCGAAGAAAAGCAATATGGGATCGAGAAACAAGAATGTCAAACCGCCGAAACAGATGGCATTGACAATACACATGAACAGCACGTTGTGTACTACCTCGGTGGCCCTGACCTTATCGCCCTGCCCCAAAAAGATGGAACTGATGGTAGCTCCACCGATACCCACCAATGTACAGAAGGCTATCACCAGGTTCATCAGCGGGAATGTGATGGCCAAGCCCGCGATGGCCAGTGCGCCCACACCGTGCCCGATAAAGATACTGTCGATGATGTTGTAAAGCGATGTGACGGTCATCGCAATGATGGCAGGCACCGAATATTGCACCAACAATTTGCTGATAGGCTCGGAACCGAGAATCAATGGGGAAGTACGATTTGTTGTCATAGCTCTTTGTATTTCGCAATGATTTCAACAAAAACAGAACTCGACGAGCAAAGCCCGGTTTCGGGCCCGTTCTATCTTTGTCTCTCCGCGACAAAGGTACAAATTATTCGGTTCTCGTAGTAAGGACATAAGCATTTTATAACAAATCGGTATTTTTAATAAAAAGTGTATTTGTCGCACGTGTGAATAAAAATCGGAACCTCTTTCCAAACACCCGGGGAATCCTTTGTCCAGACAGCCGAAGACGAGCCGCATCGGTTCATTAAAAAAATTAAATTATCCGAAAACAGAACTGTTTTTTACAACTCCTTGTTATATTTGTAAAAAGAACCAGCCGACAGGTCGGCTCGGCCAGCCAAGTGCGGGCAGGCGGGCCTCTCGTGTGGGTTCTCCTATTTTTAAGAACAAATAATTGAAAGGCAGATGAAAAAACTTTTATTGCTGGTTATCGCAAGTTTAGCACTCTTCTCCTGCGAAGGGCCCATGGGACCGCAAGGCCCGCAAGGAGTCCCCGGCGAAGGTATGTTTTGGAAGTATTACACCTATACCGTCAAATCACAGGACTGGAAACTCGCCACTACGGAAGACGGGCTCAATACCTACTACTGGTATGAATTCCAGAATGAGGATATTACCGACGACCTCTATCTCAACGGTTATGTGCTGGGTTATCTGGTGTAATCTCCGGGAGCCGAGAATGAGGTGATAACTCCCCTGCCCTACACCATACACCGGGGTGGTACCGACGAAAACGATAAAGAGATGTTATGGACCGAAACTTATACCTACGACTATATGCCGGGAAGTATCGCTTTCTATGTACAATACAACGATTTTGCCCAGCAACAACCCGAGGATATGGTATTCAGGGTGATACTCAACAACTAAAATCCTGTAAACAGACAAATAAAAATCCGAGGCTGTACCCGCTTGCCGAGTGCAGCCTCGGGTGCATTTTGAAGGAATCGGTGTAAGATGACAAAAAACGGAACAGTCCTCTATGGTCTGCTCCGCTTCTATTATGGGTTATATCAATTAACAAGCCTTAAAACTCATGTCGAGTCCTTTCACCGAGTGAGTGAGAGCACCCACCGAAATGAAGTCGACACCACACTCGGCATAGTCGCGAATCGTGTCGAAGGTAATGCCACCCGACGATTCGGTCTCATATTTTCCACCGACAATCTTCACGGCCTCGCGAGTAAGCTCGGGGGTAAAGTTGTCGAGCATGATGCGGTCCACGCCTCCCACGCGCATTACTTCGCGCAGTTCGTCGAGATTGCGCACCTCGATTTCGATTTTCAAGTCCTTGCCTTTCGCCTTCAAATACTCATGACAACGGGTAATGGCATTCTCAATGCCACCGGCAAAGTCGACGTGGTTGTCTTTCAACAGAATCATATCGAACAGGCCGATGCGGTGGTTTACACCTCCGCCAATCTTAACCGCCTCTTTTTCGAGCATACGCATGCCCGGTGTCGTCTTGCGTGTATCGAGCACGCGGGTGTGCAGCCCCTCCAACCGCTTCACATAGCGACGGGTCATCGTGGCAATACCGCTCATGCGCTGCATCACGTTGAGCATGAGGCGCTCGGTTTGCAACAACGATTGCACACGGCCCTCGACCACGAAGGGTACATCGCCAGGTTTCACCTCGGCACCGTCTTCGATATAGACCGTCATCTTCAACTCGGGATCGAAGCGATGGAAAATCTTGCGGGCCACCTCGACACCGGCCAGTACCCCCGGCTCCTTAATCAGCAGCTTCGATTTTCCCATGGCCGTGGCGGGGATACAACACAAGGTTGTGTGGTCGCCGTCACCTATATCTTCGGCAAAAGCCAAGTCGATCAACTCGTCTATTAATTGTTCTTTTGTTTTCATAATCCAACAGTTTTTTTATTCTGCCTGCAAAAATAGTACAAACTGGGTGGAGTACCAAATTTATAGAGCCTTACACGACCAGAAACTCGTATAACCAAAAATTACTATACTTTGTTAGAATATTAAAATGAGCGGCATAAAGCTCGTTGACAATTTGGAATCTATTGTCGGAATGTGTATTTTTACAACCGATATGGAATCATATCAATTTTAGAATAGTAAAACATTAATACGTATTATCAAAAAAATTATCGGTATGAAAAAGTACATTTGCACAGCTTGTGAATGGGTTTACGACCCGGCAGTAGGTGATCCCGACGGTGGAATCGCACCCGGCACTCCCTTTGAAGATCTTCCGGAAGATTGGGTATGCCCGGTTTGCGGACTTGGCAAAGACGCATTCGAGGAGGTGAGCGAGTAACCTTCACCACACTCGGCTCATATATAGAGAATCTGCATCGCTTCCTGCGATGCGGATTCTTTTTTTATGGTATTGGCACAAAAAAACAACGATTTCAGATTCTCTACAAAATCAAATGGCTAAATTTGAGACATGAAAATATTGATTATCGAAGACGAACCCTCTCTGCGGGAGATTATGCAACGGGCATTGGAACAGGAGCACTACGTGGTTGAGACAGCGACCACCTATGCCGAAGCCGATGCCAAGTTGGCTGCATATACCTATGATTGCATTCTGCTCGATATTATGCTGCCTGATGGAAACGGGTTGCATCTGCTCGAACATCTCAAACAACAGCGCAAGCGCGACAATGTGATTATCATTTCGGCACGTGATTCGCTCGACGACAAAATTCGAGGTCTCGACATGGGGGCCGACGACTACTTGCCCAAGCCCTTCCATACGGCCGAATTGCTGGCTCGTATCAAAAGTGTGCTGCGTCGGGGAAAGAGTGGCGGTGAGATGGCTCTGCGCCTGGGAAATGTGGAACTTGAACCCGAAAGTTCACGGGTATTGGTAGGTGGTCAAGAACTGACTCTCTTGAAAAAAGAGTTTGATATTCTGCTCTACTTCATGCAACGCCCCAATCACCTGGTCGACAAATCGGTCCTGGCCGAAGCGGTATGGGGCGACCACGCCGACCAGGCCGACAATTTCCATTTTGTATATGCTCAAATGAAAAATCTGCGTCGCAAACTTACCGATGCGGGTGCTGACATTGAAATCAAATCGATTTACGGCTTCGGATATAAACTGATTCCCCCTGTCGAATAATTGCCCGTTCCTGCATGAAACTGATTTATCGCATAGCACTTCGTCTCTCGGCCGTATTGATTCCGCTCATGGCTTTGTGGGCCACGTTGTTTTATTTTATGACAGTCGACGAAATCAACGACGAGGCCGACGATGCTCTGGCCGATTACTCCGAATTGATTATCATTCGCATGCTGGCCGGTCGTGAGTTGCCGCCCTTGAACAGCGGCTCGAACAACAGCTACTCGATTACCCCCATCGACAGGGAATATGCCGAATCGAAATCACACATTATATATTACGATGCCGAGGTTTATATTCCCGAGAAGGAGGAGACCGAGCCGGCTCGTATCCTATCGACCATCTTCCGTGACAACGACGATAACTACTATGAGTTGAAGGTGGCCATGCCCACGTTTGAGAAAAATGATCTGGTAAGGACTATCCTGTTCTGGATTATCCTGCTCTATTTGATTTTGCTCTTCACACTCATCGGCTTGACGACTTGGATTTTTCACCACAGCATGAAGCCCTTGTATGCCTTGTTGCAGTGGCTCGACAGCTATACTCCGGGTAAGCACAACAGTCCGGTCCCCGACAATACGAATATCACCGAATTCCACCGTCTCAACGTAGCGGCACAAGAGGCCGCCCATCGTTCGGAAGAGCTTTTTGAACGCCAAAAACAATTCATTGGTAACGCTTCGCACGAATTGCAGACTCCGCTGGCTATCCTAGGCAATCGCATTGAATGGCTGCTCGACAATACCGAACCGAATGAAAAGCAGGTCGAGGAGTTGTTTAAAATGCAACGGTCGCTCAACCACATTGTACGGCTCAATAAAACGTTGCTGCTTTTGACCAAAATCGAAAACGGACAGTTCCCCGAGAGTGAAGATGTAGACATAGCCGATCTCATTCGCGAACAGGCTCCGCTCTATAACGAAATATATGAGTCGCGGCACATTGCCTGCCACATTGATCTCCCCGACCACTTTGTCGTATCGATGAACGACTCGCTGGCCTCTACACTGGTCACCAATCTGCTCAAAAATGCCTATGTTCATACGAACCCCAACCAGACTATCGACGTTGTATTACATGGCCGCACACTGACGATTGCCAACGACGGCGATGCTCCGCTCGATGCCGAGCATATCTTCGACCGGTTCTATCAAGGCAATAAAAAGGAGGGCTCTACCGGATTGGGGCTGGCTTTGGTCAAGGCCGTATGCCACTACTATAATTGCGATATAGCATATCGCTACACCGACGGTAAACATTGTTTTTCCGTTACATGGCCATAAAAAAGGAGGAAAAAATGATTTTTTTCGTGATTTTCCTCAAAATTTCAAATTCGTTTCAAAATCGTACTCAATCTTTGTACCATCAAATTAAAACAATGTATGACTAATAAAATTTTGAATGTTATGAAAAAGTTAATGATTCTCTCAGCTATCTTGATGATCTTTGGTATTACAACCGCTTGCGCCGATAACGACAAGCCTATCACGGTAACCCAGCTGCCGGCCAAGGCTCAACAATTCATCAAGACACACTTCTCCAAGGAGAAGGTTGCTTTTGCCAAACTCGAACGGGAATTCCTGGAAACGCGTTATGAAGTGGTATTCACCAACAGCTCCAAAATAGAGTTCTGGAAAGATGGCGAATGGAAAGAAATCGACTGCAAATATTCGACCGTTCCCTCGGCTGTGATTCCGGCTCAAATCGCTCAGTATGTATCGCAAAACTATCCCGACACGCAAATCGTGAAAATCGACCGGGACAAACGCGACTACGAGGTGAAGATTACCAATGGCTTGGAGTTGACCTTTGACAAGCAATTCAACCTGATCGACATCGACGACTGATTTTCCAACCCTGCCGGGTTACGAGCCCGTTCCCGCTTCGTGCCGGAACGGGCTATTTATTTATCCCGACTTCTGCAAGCATAAAAAATGCCGTTGGAGAAGGGATTCTCTCCAACGGCAAAACAAATCTATTTATAGATGATACTATTTAATAATCTCCAAGCGTTTGAAGCATTTCTCAATCTTTTCAAGAGCGATATCCACCTGCTTGAAGGTGTGTGTAGCCATCAGCGAGAAACGAATCAGCGTGTCTTTGGGAGCTACGGCCGGAGCCACCACAGGATTGACAAAGATACCCTCGTCGAACAGGTCGCGGGTTACCCGGAAGGTCTTCTCGTTATCGCGGATAAACAGCGGGATAATGGGCGTACAGGTATTACCTATTTCACAACCGATACGACGGAATCCTTCAAGAGCGTAGTTGGTTACGTCCCACAAGTGAGCGATACGCTCGGGCTCGCTCTCCATGATATCCAAGGCGGCACCCACGGCAGCCGTCGAGGCCGGTGTGATACTTGCACTGAAAATATATGAGCGGGAATTGTGTCGCAGATAGTTGGCTGTCACCTTATCGGTAGCGATAAATCCTCCCAGCGAAGCCAGCGATTTACTGAATGTACCCATAATGAGGTCTACATCGTCGGAAACCCCAAAGTGGTCGCACGTACCTCGACCATCGCGGCCAAATACACCAATACCGTGAGCTTCGTCGACCATTACGGCAGCATTATACTTCTTGGCTAACCGTACAATTTCGGGCAAATTGGCCACATCGCCTTCCATCGAGAATACACCGTCGGTTACAATCAGTTTCACCTTGTCGGGCTCGCAGTGGCGCAATTGCTCTTCGAGCGACTGCATGTCGTTGTGGTGATATTTCAAAGGTGTAGAGAAGGACAAACGACGACCCTCGATAATCGAAGCATGGTCGAGCTCGTCCCACAGGATATAGTCACCACGCCCGGTTACACAGGATACGACACCCAGGTTGACTTGGAATCCGGTCGAATAGATGATAGCCTCCTCTTTCCCTACAAACTTGGCCAATCGGTGCTCCAACTCTTCGTGAATGTCGAGTGTCCCATTCAGGAATCGAGAACCGGCACAACCCGTACCATACTTGCGAATGGCAGCAATAGCGGCTTCTTTGATTTTAGGGTGATTGGTAAGGCCTAAATAACTGTTCGACCCGAACATCAAAACTTTTTTGCCATTGATTAAGACTTCGGTATCCTGATCGCTTTCAATTTTGCGGAAATAAGGATATACACCCAAAGCCTTGGCTTTCTGCGGAGCATCATACTTCGCCAGCTTTTCTTGCATCAATTTCATAGTTTATTGCTGTATGTATTTTGTTATAAACTATTTGCATATCAAGGTCTTCTATTCATAAGCACCTTAAAAATACAGGGTGCAAAGGTAACATAATTATCGGAAATAAAATCATCTTTCACTTAAAAAATCACCTATTTACTCAAAAAAAATGAGACCTTTATGCTTGTTCTCACAAAAGGCCGCCTGAGTTCAAATCCATCGGCTATATAATCGACAGAAGAATTATATAACTAATAATCAAAACCATATATTCCCCAAAGAATTGCATTCGTAATTGTTTTGTAATAAAATCTACCTGCAATGGCCAAGAATTTGAAAAAAATTGCGAAATTTGCCGATTGTATAACCTAATGACAGAGAACAAACATGAAATTCTCAGCGCAACAAATAGCCGATTTCCTGCATGGAGAGGTGGTAGGTAATGCTTCGGTCGAAGTAAGCAACCTGTCTAAAATCGAAGAAGGGACTCCCGGCACCCTTACCTTTCTGGCCAATCCTAAATACACACACTACATTTATCAGACAAAAGCCAGCATCGTGTTGGTCCATAAAGAGTTTGAACCCGAACACCCTGTCGAGGCAACTCTCATCAAAGTTGATGACCCGTATGCTTGCCTGGCCCTGTTGCTCAACCTGGTAAACGAAGCTCTCACGGCCAAGAAAGGTATTGAAGAGCCTCATTATGTAGCCCAGTCGGTAACCCTGCCCGACGATATTTATCTGGGAGCTTTTGCCTATATTGGCGAACGAGTGAAAATCGGGAAGAATGTAAAGATATATCCCCAGGTGTATGTGGGTAACGATGTGGTACTCGGTGATAACGTGACCCTCTATCCCGGTGTGAAAATCTACCACAGTTGTGTCATTGGAAATAATTGTACGCTCCATGCCGGTGTCGTAATCGGTGGCGACGGATTCGGATTCGCTCCGCAAGCCAACGGCGAATATGCCAAGATAGCCCAGATAGGCAATGTGGTTCTCGAAGACAATGTCGAGATAGGAGCCAATACCACTATCGACCGCGCCACCATGGGCTCTACGGTTATCCACAAGGGAGTAAAACTCGACAATCTCATACAGATAGCCCACAACGTCGAGGTGGGCGAACACACCGTCATTGCCGCTCAGGCCGGCATCGCAGGTTCGGCCAAAGTAGGCAGCCACTCGATGATTGGCGGACAGGTGGGTGTAGCCGGTCACATCAAGTTGGGCGACCGAATTCAGGTCGGTGCCCAATCGGGAATCCCCAATCATGTCGACGACGACGCCATCATCATGGGCTACCCGGCAGTACCCTCCAAGGAGTTTGCCCGCCAGGTCGTTTACATCAAACGGCTGCCCGACCTTACCCGCACGGTAAAGGAACTCGCGAAAGAAGTGGAATCACTGAAAGAACAACTGAAAAACAAATAAAACCATATATCGATGAAACAGAAAACCTTAAAAAGCAGTTTCTCGGTTAGCGGGAAAGGATTGCACACCGGATTGGACATCACGGCAACCTTCCTCCCTGCTCCCGAACATCATGGATACAAGATACAACGTATCGATCTCGAAGGTCAACCCATCATCGACGCGTTGGCCGAAAACGTAGTGGAAACCAGTCGGGGTACAGTCATTGCCGAAGGCGATGCCAAAGTGAGCACCATCGAACATGCCATGGCCGCACTCTATGCTGCCGAGATAGACAACTGTCTGATTCAGGTCAATGCGCCCGAATTACCCATACTCGACGGCAGTGCCGCCGTCTATGCCGAAGAGATTGAGCGTTGCGGACTGGTGGAACAGAATGCTGAACGGGAGTATTATCTCATCAAATCGAAAATCGAGTTGCACGACGAGGCTACCGGTTCGTCAATTGTTGTTTTGCCCGACGATGAGTTCAGCATCAACACGCTCATTTCGTTCGATTCGCCCATTCTGAGCAATCAGTTTGCCAGCCTGGACGACTTGCACGACTTCAAAAAAGAGATTGCGAGCGCCCGCACCTTTGTCTTTGTAAGAGAGGTAGAACCGTTGGTAAAAAACGGCCTGATCAAAGGAGGCGACCTCGACAATGCCATCGTCATCTATGACCAAAAGACTTCACAAACCGAGCTCGACCGTCTGGCCGATCTGCTGGGTGTTCCCCACAAACATGTCGACGACCTGGGCTACATCAACAACAAGCCGCTCGAATTCGACAATGAACCTGCCCGCCACAAACTGCTCGATATCCTGGGCGATATTGCATTGGTAGGCAAACCCATCAAAGGTCGCATCATTGCCACGCGTCCAGGACACAAAATCAACAACCAGTTTGCCCGCCTCATTCGCAAGGAGGTGCGCCGCCAGGATATTCAGTGCCCTGTCTACAATCCCAACAAGGCACCGATTATGGACATCAACCGCATTCGCCAGTTGCTTCCTCATCGTTATCCCTTCCTGTTGGTCGACAAGATTATCGAGATGGGAACACGCCATATCGTCGGAGTAAAGAATGTTTCGGGCAACGAACCCTTCTTCCAGGGACACTTCCCTGCCGAGCCCATCATGCCGGGTGTATTGCTGGTTGAAGCCATGGCGCAAACGGGTGGTCTGCTGGTACTGAATACCGTAGAGGATCCCGAGCGCTACTCGACCTATTTCATGAAGATTGACAATGTGAAATTCCGTCAGAAAGTCGTACCGGGCGATACCGTAATCTTCTACCTCTCTCTCATATCGGAGGTTCGTCGGGGCTGTGCCTACATGAAAGGCTATGCTTTTGTGGGTGAGCGTATCGTGACCGAAGCCGAGTTTATGGCACAGATTATTAAAAACAAATAAATACTACATACTAAAACAAGTAAGAAATGAAACAACCGTTAGCATACGTACACCCCGATGCAAAGATTGCCAACAATGTGGTAATCGAGCCGTTTGTTACAATCGATAAAAATGTAGTTATCGGCGAGGGTACTCACATAGGTTCGAATGTGACTATCTTGGAAGGGGCCCGCATCGGAAAGAATTGCCGGATTTTCCCGGGTGCAGTCATTTCGGCCATTCCGCAGGATTTGAAATTCCAGGGCGAAGAGACCACCGTAGAGATTGGCGACAATACCACGCTGCGCGAATGTGTAACCGTCAATCGAGGAACTGCCGCCAAGGGGAAAACCGTGGTGGGTAGCAACTGCCTGATTATGGCCTATTCGCATATCGCTCACGATTGTGTAGTGGGTGACCATGTCATCATCTCAAACGCCACGCAAGTGGCCGGCGAAGTAGATATCGACAACTATGCCGTTATCGGTGGCGGCACCCTCATTCACCAGTTCAGCCACATCGGCGCACATGTGATGATACAGGGCGGTTCGCTTGTTAACAAGGATATTCCTCCCTACATCAAGGTAGGACGTAATCCCATCTCCTATGCCGGTATCAACTCCATCGGGTTGCGCCGCCGCAATTTCAGCAACGAAACCATCTGCAACATACAGGAAATCTACCGGTATCTTTATCAGTCGGCCATGAACCATACCGAGGCTCTCGAACGTATCGAAGCCGAGTTGCCGGCTACCAAAGAGCGTGACGAGGTAGTCCTGTTTGTACGCAATTCCAAGCGTGGTATTATCAAAGGGTATCTCTAAACAAGAGCAACCACACTATAAACGGACTTGAAAGAGGCGGCCAGTAGCACGAAAGTGAGACTGCTGCCTTTTTCTTTTGTATCAGGCTATCTCCTGCTTGTGTCGGATAATAAATTGGCAAAGAGAATATTTCAGTTAAAATATTTTTAATTCAAAAACTTTTAAATATATTTGTACACATAAACAATACCATGGAGACTCCGAAAACCATTGAATAGAGTAGGAACAATAAAAAAAATCACATCATGAAAAAGTTTTCTTAGTGGCAGCTTTGGCAGCCTTCGTACTGACTAACGTGAATGCACAAGAAAAGTACAAACCCGAAGCAATGACGGTTTCGACTGAATTGAATTACTCTCCCGGCGGTGCCAGTGACGGAGGTTTCACATTACCCGAGTATGGAGCAAAAGTCCGTTTACATCTGAACGAGAACATGGCTGTACGTTTGAAATTGGGATTGAACACAAACTCTACCAAAACAACCACCTTCACCGAGAATGGGGATACCAAAATAGAGAGTTACGATCGCACGAGCCAAACAACCTTCTCAATTATGCCCGGTTTTGAATACCACTTTACCAAATATGAAAGAATATCTCCTTATGTAGGTGGTGAAATCGGTCTGCTCACGAGAATGCAGAAGGGAAAACAAGACAATTCGGAAAGTGACGACAGAACCGAAACGAAGCGTCCGGGCCTGGGATTTGGCGTCAATGTCTTTACCGGTGTCGATGTTTATCTGTGCAAGGGCCTCTATTTAGGATTTGAGTTGGGCTTGGGATATGAATCCATGAATACCCAAAGAGGTACTACTACAATAGTAAGTGGTTCGACCACAAACGAAAACAAGGGGAATCAAGCCACTTTGGAAAGCGCATTCGGATTCCACGCTACCCCGTCGCTGCGCGTAGGCTGGTGCTTCTGATAAACAGATACGACTCTATATCACAACTGCAAGGCATATCATGGCGATATGCCTTGTTGTTTTTTTAAGTCATGTCGATCCAAGCCCTTTCCATCGGACTCTACCCACCTTCCCTACCCGATTGTAAAAAGTGATTCTGTACTCTATTTTTTACAGGCATTGTTTGGCAAGCGAAAGTTTTTTACTACTTTTACGTATCCAAAAAAAGAACCTAATAACAGAACATCATGATCTATAAATTCAGAATTGTTTCGGACGAAGTTGACAATTTCAGACGGGAAATCTGCATAGACTCCGATGCCACCTTTCTCGATTTGCACGATGCCATACTCGACTCGGTGGGCTTTACCAAAGACCAAATGACCTCGTTTTTCATTTGTGACGACGATTGGGAGAAAAAGACAGAGATTACTCTCGTGGATATGGGTAAGGATTCCGACGAAGACACGTGGATCATGTCATCGACCCGCCTGAGCGAGCTCATCGAAGACGAGGGGCAACGGCTGGTTTTCGTGTTTGACTACATGACCGACCGCATGTTCTTCATGGAATTGAAGGAGATTGAGACAGGGAAAGACTTGGACGCTCCTATTTGCACTCGCAAAGAAGGGAATCCGCCTCAACAGACCATGGATTTCGAAGAGTTGGAGAAGAAGAACGCAGCCAACAGCTCATCGGACCTCGACGAAGATTTCTATGGCGATGAAACCTACGACCCCTCGGAACTTGACGAAGAGGGATTTGCCGACCTTAATATGATGGACGACGATTATACCCTGTAATTTTTTTACGAAATAGATTTTGGCAAGGCCACTCCCATGAAGGAGTGGCTTTGTTTGTTTATTCTAGAATCGATTGACCGAACTGCCGACATACCGCCCGATGAATGAATCTTATCCGACAATGGTCGCCGTAATGCGTCGTGAGCCTCCGTCGTTGCGGAACTCACACAGATAGATACCCTGCCAGGTACCCAGGTTGGGACGCCCGCCCTTGATGGGAATGGTCAGTGAAGCACCCAGAAGCGATGCCTTGATGTGGGCCGACATGTCGTCGTCACCTTCGTAGACATGACGGAAATACGGTGCTCCGTCGGGAACAATCCGGTCGAAAAACGAGGCAAAATCGTTGCGGACATCGGGGTCGGCATTCTCATTGATGGTTAAGGCCGCCGAGGTGTGTTTGATAAAGAGGTGTAATAAACCGACCTCGGGTAATTGAGGAAGACGGTTGAAAATTTCGGCGGTTACCAAATGGTATCCCCGCTCGTGATGGGGTAATTGTATCTCTATGGTTCGAATCATGACTTTAATCTTTATCTGTTACAAAGATAACAAGAGAGATACATATCGACAAGACAAGGGCTGACTCAAAAAACCGTCGGTATCGGAAGGGCTAAAAGACTATCAGAATAGCAGAAAAATCTTTACGTGAAGGCAAAAAGAGAGGGGAAAGAGGAGCGTCGGAGTTAATGATTTCCGCGATGAAACAATCGATACCGTATCCAACAGTAAACCCGAGTTAACCAAAAGGTCTTGTCGGTCTTGAAATGCACGGTTACATCTACACGGTCACGATTGAAAAACAGAATGTATGATGATGAAACCAACGCTATATGATAGGCAAAAAACTCAATACCATAAATGTTGCGTAGTAAAATTCTGCGGAATGGGTTGTCGTCACTCATTTGTCCGAAGGTAATAGAATCGTTGTCGAGCTCTATACTGTATAAATCGCCGCATAGAGATACGAACTCATCAAGCCCCAAACAGGATACATCTTCGGGGGGACTTGAATATTTCTTATACAATGCTGCTATTACCGGTTTAGAAATCATAGCACTACTAAAATAAAGACACAAGCACTTTAAATCCTTGGATAAATATAAGCAGGAACAGGGCATACGCCCTAATTATCATTAGAATTTTTTTTCAAATTAACACATAGACACATTAAAAGACATATTTTATACCTCAAAACCGCTAAAAAATATAAAAAGCCTCCTTTTATATTGACTCGGGGCAAATCTCTCTTTTCAAGCCTCCATCTCAATAGATGTCTTAGGCCAACCGGGAATATGCAGTCCCCTATCGGAATCTGTTCGACTCCTTTCCTGGTCTTATGAGAATCGCTCTTTAAACAATTGAAAATCATAGCTCCCGGGAGCTTGATAGAGTCTCAGTCCAAACTCTTTTATTATCCCCAGCGTGTGGTCCATCAAATCGGCTGCAACCCCTTCGTAAGCCTTCCAGGTCTTTTCGGTCGAGAAGAGATAGAGCTCTACCGGTAGGCCTTTTTCGGCCATCGGCAAGTAACGAACCATGTAAAGCATGTCAGGGTTTGATTTTCCCATTTGTCGGATATAGTTTTCGAGATAGACTCGAAACAACAGGCTGTTGGTAACCCGCAACTCCTCGACCTGAAACAGGTTATCGGCAGCGCGAGCCGCTGAAATTGCCTGCAACCGCTGGGAAACAAACTCGCCAATCAGATGGTTATGCTCAAAGCCTCGAAGCCGCTCCTTGTCCAGAAATTCGATACTGTTGACGTCGAGCAAAATCTGCCGCATGATGCGTCGCCCCCCACCCTCAAACATACTGCGCCAGTTGGTAAACGAGCCCGACACCAGTGCATAAGGAGGGATAGTCGTAATGGTATTGTCGAAATTCAATACCTTCACCGTATTGAGCGTAACGTCTTGCACGATACCGTTGGCGTTATGAGCCGGAGCCGTAATCCAGTCGCCTTTGTGCAACATGTTGTTGGCCGACAGTTGTATACCGGCCACGAACCCCAGTATCGTATCTTTGAAAATCAACATCAACACGGCTGCCGAAGCACCCAACCCGGCAAACAGACGTGCCGGCGATTCATCGATAATCGTACCTATGATGCTGATAAAACCGATGGAGAAGAGTATCACCTGCAAGGTCTGTATTCCTCCTTTTACCGGGTAATAGCGCAACTCTTCCTTCTCACTTAAAATATCGTGAATGGCATTCAGCATACCGTTCAGGAAACGAAGAATCAAGGCTATGATATAGACTTTGCAGATGCGTTCTATCAACACGGACCAACTGTTATCCACATCAAAGGCCGAGGGTAAAAAGGCATAGAGGATAAAGGCCGGAGCCAGGGCTGCCAGTCGAGCCACGACCTGTTTGTCGTACAGATGGTCGTCCCATTCAAACCGGGTGCGACGAATAACCGGAAGCAGCAACTTGTTTATCAATAGTTTGCATACCAAGTCACAAACGATTGCTACCAGTATAATCAACACGACATACACAATCGTATGCCATACCTCCGTCCCCGGGAAGAACAGGCCGGCAATTTGATGAAACGAATTTTCTATTGACTTCAACATCTTCAATACTTGTTATTCGATGGCCGACAGTTCTTCTTTTGTCAACTCTCTTTTCTTGCCAAACGAGAAGCGATAGCCCACCGTATAGGTAAACCCAAAAGGTGAACTCTTGGGCCCTAATCCGGGGATAAACCAAGGCTCGGAAGCTGCGTTCTTCTTATATCCGAATACCATGCGATACCGGGCTGTCCACCCCATGTAAAAATTTTTATAGACCTGCACACGCAGTCCACCCAACAATTCACCCCAGTGGGCCCACGAATGCTGATTTTTCATTTGCAACGTTTCTGACTCGTCCCAATACGACGACTCCATGGCGATGTTGTCGATGTCGTAGGAGAATATCGAGAATCCATATCGCAAGCCTATGTAGAAGAAACTCATCGCATCTTTATTATAGCCGAAATTGTAATTCATGCCCACCCGATTGTATAGCGAAGGGTGTGTGCGATAGGTAAAGTTCAATCCCTCGGGCGTATTGTCGGCATAACCGACACCCACCTCCCAAACGGGGAAAAAGCGGTTGTGCAAGTCAAGTTCGGCCGCGATTTCGTAATTGCCGTATGTCTGACCAAATATCTTGGTAACCCCGTCGAGTATATTCACATTCAAGGTAAGCCCGTTCAGAAGCGGATACAGGTAACCTTTGATTTTAGGTTTTTCGGGTTGCTGCATCTCTGTACTGTCGGTCTGTATGACTACCGTATCGGGATTGACCGTGGGATCGACCGGCGTAATCCGTCGTTGAGCCATCGACGAGAGGGTTATCAACAGAAACAATATGAAAAGTTTACTCCTCATCGGGCACAGCGGTTTGAACGGTATAAAAAAGGCGAATATTCTCTACGTCATGATTCGTAATCTCGGGAACAATGACCGAAACCGAATCGAGCACATGACGGGTGTATCGACAGGTATCGATGTTGAAATTATACATGGCTCCACAATCGATCGAGGCAAAATAGGGATAGGCCTGATAAACGAAAGTAAGCGTATCGTTGTATCGAACCGAGGAGAGGGAGTGTTGCAAATACTGAATGACATATTGCGTGGTATCCTGAGTAAAGCGCAACGGCAGATAGACCTGGGTGACAGCGACAGCCGAATCGAGTAATATCGAATCGGTGGGCTGCCCAATACCGTATATTGAAATCGAATCGACCGACAGGGCCAGATCCTGCGCTCCATAAGCGTAGAATTGTGCCCGGGGTATGCTGTTGCGATTCTCTACACAGCCATCACTGCCGCAACCGCCCAACAAGAGCGTTATGGCACACAGGGCCATTATGCCTGCCACACGCACTTGCCTCAGAACCGCTCCCATTTCACGACATCGTTAAGAGGTTTGCGCTTCCGCTCAGTCTCAGCAGGGTCGGCCGGATAGCCCACCGGCATAAGAACGACCGGCTCCCACGACGGGGGCAGATTCAATACCTCGCGGCAGCGTGGCACATCGAAATTACATACCCAGCAGGCTCCCAGTCCCTGTTCGACGGCAGCCAGAGCCAAGTGCTCGGTAGCGATGGCTACGTCGACATCGCAGAAGTCCTTACCGTCGGCAGCCCGTTTCCACGAAGTCTCGTGGTTTCCACAGACGACAATGCAGGCTGGAGCCGATGCAAACCATTCCCGCGGGTAGCACTCGTGGAGAGCCTTCAACTGTTCGGGGTCCCGCACTACGACAAAACACCACGGCTGGAAATTGACTGCCGACGGGGCCAGACGGGCTACTTCGAGCATGTATTCGAGTTTATCCCGCTCTACCTGGGCAGAAGTAAAAGCACGGACCGATTTGCGGGCCTTGACCAACACCAGCAAATCGGGATATTTAACATGGTTCATCGCATTCATATCTGTCAACCTTTCTTTAATTTAATTTCATTTCAACTCAGACTCGATTTGGTAGTTGTTGCGTTCACTCGAATTGCGCGAGATAAGTTCGCCTACAAAGCCTGCCAGGAACAACTGCGTACCCAAAATCATGGCCGTGAGAGCCAAATAGAAATAGGGCGAATCGGTTACCAACCGATAGGGCAATCCGTTGTAAAGGCAATAGAGCTTGTTGGCTCCAACCACAATCACGGCGATAAAGCCCAGTACAAACATCAGGCTGCCCAGCAGACCGAAAAAGTGCATGGGCTTTACCCCGAAACGGGAAAAGAACCACAGCGTAATCAAGTCGAGATAACCGTTTACAAAACGGTCCAACCCGAATTTGGTCTTGCCATATTTACGAGCCTGATGGTGAACAGCCTTCTCCCCTATCTTGTTATAGCCGGCATTCTTGGCCAGATAGGGAATGTAGCGGTGCATGTCGCCATAAACCTCGATATTTTTCACGACCTCTTTTTTATAGGCTTTCAATCCGCAGTTGAAATCGTGCAGATTCTTGATGCCCGACACCTTGCGGGCCGTGGCATTGAAGAGCTTGGTGGGTATTGTTTTGGAAAGCGGGTCGTAACGTTTCTTCTTCCAACCCGATACCAGATCATACCCATCGACCGTAATCATGCGGTAGAGTGCAGGTATCTCGTCGGGACTATCCTGCAAATCGGCATCCATCGTAATCACCACATCACCTTCGGCACGCAGAAACCCGGTGTACAAGGCCGGCGACTTGCCATAGTTGCGGCGGAACTTCACCCCCTTGATGCAAGGATTCTTCGCACGCAACGACTCGATGACTTGCCACGAGTTGTCGGTACTCCCGTCGTTAATAAACCATATCTCGTAGGAGAAGTTGTTGGTGGCCATTACCCGCTCGATCCACGCCGCCAACTCGGGCAGCGATTCGGCCTCGTTATACAAAGGTACGATTACCGAAATATCCATATCTCTATTGTTTTGTAAAATTTGACTTAGCACGCAGTTTCACAAGCCAGGCTATCGCAGCCGACAGTAACGACCCGAAAAACAGATTGACCCACATACGTTCCACCACGACCGACATCGGCGAAGGTACATTCCCCTTGTCGAGGCCCGCCTTCATGGCTTCGAGCAGCGAAGGATCGTTGGCCATCACATTCCACGCCTCCATCAACTCGACGGCCGATTGAAACTGCAACTTGATGTATTCGGGATTGATATATACATAGTAGATATACTGGGCCAGGCTACTGATGAGCGAAGTGAAGAAAAAGAGTAGTATGCCCATCATCCATAACTGGGAGAAATAGCATTTCAACCCGTTCAACACATCATACTTGCGCATCACGAAATAGACGAAAACCGGGATACACAACAGCATGCACAAAGAGACGGCGTTACAGAAAAAGGAGTCCATACTCCATACCTCAAAGATAAACTTTACCACAAAGTAGAGACCCATATATACCCCCCACTCCATGGCAAACTGCACAATACTCTTTGTTTCTACGTTTTTCTCCATCAGAAATTCTATTTGCTATTGAGCCTAATATGGTACAAAGGTACCATTTTTGCGGTAATATTCGTTGCGACAAAGCCAAAAATCATTCTATGGCTTTCAAAATAAGCCAAGATGACCGGCCCTTGAATCATAAAGAAATTCTAAAACCGGGAAAAGACTTGACAAATCGGGGCTTTCTCATTACCTTTGCCACCCCTTTACACAGACAGTATGAACAAGCGATATACAATGATTATCACCGCACTATGCGGTATGTGGTTCTCCCTGTTGGCCGACATGCCACGTGATTACTATCCCAACACACTCGAAGGGACAAGTGGAGCCGAGTTAAAGACAGGCCTGCACAACCTGCTCAAAGATCACAGGCGTATCGCCTACGGTTCGAGCAACTACGACGGAGCCTGCACCTGGACGGTATTCAGGGAGAGTGACAGACGTTCCAACGACCAGGTGTGGGACATGTACTCCAACTACTCATACAGTTTCCCGCAATATGGAGCTGCCAAGGGTATGAATATCGAGCACAGCGTGCCCAAAAGCTGGTGGGGCGATGCCGCCGATTATGACGGGACGACTCCCCTTACACGTTTTCAATACGACGGGTCGTATGATTTGCATCATCTTACACCAGCCGACGCAAATGCCAATCAGGCCAAAAGCAACTATCCGCTGGGCGAAGTGGTAACCCCTTCGTTTGACAACGGGGTGAGCAAAGTGGGTACCGGCTATGCCAACGGTAAGGCGACCAACCTTTTTGAACCGGCCGACGAATACAAAGGTGATTTCGCCCGCATGTATCTCTATTTTGTCACCTGCTACCAGGACTACTCCTGGAAATCATCGGCAACCACCATGTTTGCCCAGAACACCTACCCCACGCTTAACGCCTACGGACTCTCCCTGCTGCTGAAATGGCACCGGCAAGACCCCGTGAGCGAGAAGGAGATTAACCGCAACAATGCGGTTTACAGCTTCCAGGGGAACCGCAACCCCTATATCGACTACCCCAATATGGTCGAATACATCTGGGGCGACTCGATTGATTACGGATTCTATTTTTCGGGAGGAGGACAATCTATTCCCGCTATCTCGTGCAATGATGATCACATCGACTTTGGATCCACCGGCGAAGGCACCTCGAAAAGCAGACTGCTCTATCTCAAAGGGCGCAACCTCACAGATCCTGTTAACATACAAATTCTGAACGACAATTCAGGCGAATTTACAGTATCGCCCTCTACCCTCTCGGCCGATGTACTCAACAGAACAGGAATTAATCTGGTCGTTATTTTCTCGCCAGAGGCAACAACTGGCGAGCGACATGTAACGCTACGGTTTTCGGGCGACAATCTTGAATCGTCGACCGACATTCCCTTGTCGGCCACGGTACTTCCATCGCAGATTACCTATCTCGAAATATTGGATTTGAAACCCTCCTACAAAAAAAGCGACAGCCCCGTGTTACTGCGCTTGAACAGCGACGTAGCTGTGAAATGGACGGTCGACGGGGTGACAGCCACCCACTTCACACCGGCCAATCTCTCGCCGGGCATGCACACCGTCAAGTTTACGACCTCGGTCGGGAGCGGAAAGATGCGTGTACAAATTGTCGAATAACCGTTTTAATACGTCATGATTATGAATGCAACAAAATATCTTCGTTATATTGTAACCCCGTTGATTGCACTCCTGCTGCTTTGCGGTTGCCGGGAAGAGCAAGAAGAGACCCAGATTACCGAGTTTACCCTACGGGTCGACGAATCGGTATCCATCAAACTCCCCCAGTCAAATGCTTATACCTTGACAGCCGATAACCCCATCATCGATTACGTTCAATCGGGCAGCCGGCTCGACGTGACTGCCATCAAGGAGGGCAAGACAACTCTCACCGTCATGCTCGACTCGGGCGAAAGCCGCAGTTATACCTTCACGGTTACAGCCAACGCTTCGCAAATAGGCTTCACTATCATCTCCACCCCCCGAGTAGAGTCGTGGGTAGGGTCGAGTTTGAAGACCGAACAGACCGCCGGATTGCAAGTGAGTTGTGAACCCGGGGTAGACATCACCGGTGCATCGGCCGACTCGTCGACTCGCACCTATACCTTTATCTATACCGAGACGGGGAAACTGCTGCGCTTCTCGGCTCAGGGTGATTTTACCCAAAAGGGCTCGTTGAACAATGGAGTTATCGCAACCCGTGAAAACAGAAACGAGCCTATCCAATACGAAACCTGCACCGCTGTGACAATCGAAAAAGTGAACTCAGAGGGTAAAATCTGGTTCACCCTGCAATTTGCCGACCGCAGCGACATTCGCATCGTTACCGAGGTTTTCTAATCGTTTTTCTCGAAAGTAATTGATACAGGAATCCCCCATGAGTATTTTCTCATGGGGGATTCCTGTATGTAAAAATCTTACTTATATGGGATATTCCACGTTGCAAAACAACTGATGTGACATCAGTCGATTCGTACTTTCCCTATCATCTTGCGAATCTTTCCCTCACCGATTATCGGAGCGTGAGCATCTTCGGGGAAGAAGACAGCCAACTGGCCGGGCACCAGATGAAGCCACGAGGTGGGACGGTCGGCATAAAAAGCGCAGTCGCGTTGCGGATCATAAGGCTTCACTTCGTCGGTAAGATCGTCGAGAGCCTTCCACCCCATGGTCTCACGGCCCTCCAAGAGAATCTGCACGTCGATATATTTGCGGTGTACCTCTAAAACCTGCTTCTCGGCCGGGAGGCATTCGGGATTGTCGTTGCTGATGAAAAGGGCGTCGCCATCGATTTCAATGCGTCCGCAAGGCATGTGCAAGATGTCGTGACTCCTTACATAGTCGAACAACTCTTTGAAGCGCGGGTGAAGCGACTCGATGCGGGCGGTATGCTGCAAGTTGGTAACAATCATAATTGGTGTTCCGTTTAGATTGGGCTTTAAAGTTCCCGACACTCAACAGAAGATGAGCACCGAAAAACTCTCGGTCAAATGTAAGCATAAATGAATCGAGCGGCAATAGCTACGCCGCTCAATTTTATTTTCCCGGTAGGAAACAGAGCCAAAATCGAGTCAATCGCGCTTGTACGAAGGGTTCCGTTTCAGCCAGACTGCCGCATATTCGCACGAAGCCCGGGGCGACAGGTTCTGCGACAAGGCATAGTCGTAGGTAGCTTTCACCAGAGCGGCGGCAATTCCCCGACCGCCTATCTCCGGGGGAACGATGGTGTGCTCGATATCGAGACACCCATTGTTTATCACATAAGAGACGTAAGCTCTCGTACCGTTGACCTCCGTTTGAAAAAGGCATCTGGCCGCATCGTGTGTAATTTCCATAACAAACCGTTTTTAGTTATACAAATATATATAACCGTTGAGATAGGTTGCAAACAGAAGCCACAAAAAATAGGGAACGAATAGCCAGGCGGCCGCTTTATCCCGCCGGTAGGCGCTTGTTATGTAAACAAAAACCAGCACATCAAGTACCAACACATCGACCAATCCCAATAACGGGTATCGGAAGGTAAAAAAGAAGAGACTCCACAGGAAATTGAGTACCAGTTGAATGCCCCAAATCCAAAAGAGCATGCGGTCGCGGCTGTGATGAATCAGGCGTCCCAACGAGATACCCATGCAGATGTAAATCACGCTCCATGCAATGGGGAATGCGATGCCGGGAGGTGTGAGGATAGACTTGTCGAGCAACGGATACCACTCGATCATCGACCGGGCTTGAAACAGACTGCCTGCAAAACCCACTCCCAGACAAAGGAGAATGGGCAGAAGATAATAAACGATACCTTTCATCTTGTCAAGTTCTTTAAGGGTTCTCCCCTTCTTAACAATCCGGCAGGCATAAAGTTTTGCAATCGTTACGACGGGAATACTTCGATACTCGCCCGATAACGGCTATGTGTCCACACCGGGGTAAGTGCGAAATAGCCCTTCACCAATTTCCCTTGACGAATAACTGCCGGATTCTCGTGCTGACGCTCGAGATGGTCGCGATAAAGTTCGCCGGCTCGGGGGGAATAGTCTACCCGATAGACCCCTTCGCACCCCTCGGCCACAAAACGGTCGGCGATGCGACGGGCTACCATACCCATATTCATGCGAAGGTTTACCTCGACAAAGGGGTGCAGACGAACAGTCCCGTCGGAGGCTCGATAGAGCATCATGTCGACGCCGAAACATCCCCGATAACAAGGAGCTATGCGGGAAGTAAAGAAGTCGATGAGCGATATTTTCACCTTCTCCATAAACTCGTCTCCTACAACTGCGCACAACTCCCGCTTCAAAGAGTCGTCGGGGGCCAGCCGATTGCTCTTGTAAGCCCCATGTCCGTCGGTAAGGAACGATGAATATCCTGCAAATGTCACTCTTTGGCCATCGCTGTGAAACTCCATGGCCCAGTCGCTCACCTTGTCGTAAAACGGTTCGCCCATGAGAGCTCCCTGTTTTTGCAACACCCCGTTGCTCCATTGGGCCAGCGAACGGTCATAGCCGTAGAGATTCCAATAAAGCCCCCGACCACTACCCGACCAGGGAGCTTTGAGCACCCGGCGTTCGGGCTGTTCGGTAAAGACTCTAACCTCGTCGGGCGTGTGCAGTTCGACCGGCAACTCGGGAAAGGGATAGTCGATATGCTCGGAGAGATATTGCCCCACCTCGGTGGCCAACCGTCGGTGAGAAAGCTCCCGAATCCGGTCACACTGAGCGGGAGTCGGTAGCAGGCTGGCATCTACACCCGCCTGGCTCAATCGCCTGGACAGATCGTGATTCCACCCCCACACGTTTACCTGATCAACCCGACACTCGGCCAGTTGTGGCCAGGTCACGGTCGAGACCGATACCCCCAAAGGTTCCAGCGACCGGCGAAAATCGTCGGGGACCGCGTCGGGCGGAGCGATAACAGTCGGTGTGCCTTCATCGGCATACCACAGCGGGAGTAGCGATAACTCGCGACCAATAAGTTGGGCGGCCGGAGGCGGAGTATAGTTCACGCCGCCAAAGGCTATGGCCAAATCATTCTCAGGATTAAACAGATAGAGGTTCACGCATCTCGTCTTTTTGTAAAGACAAAGATAATAAAAAGAGAGGGTCAGTTCCAAGGTTTTTCCCTGGTGAGAAGGATTTAACAGGAACAACTCTACAAAATGTCATAATCCCGATTAGAGCCATATCATATTTTCACAAAAGAACCAAACCCAAATAATATTTCTACTTTTTTCAATAAAAATATTTTCAAATTGTAAATTTTATATATCTTTGTAGAGACGACAGACCATCATACCCCAAAAAGGTAAAAAACACAATTGGTATTTATAGTAGTCAGAAACATGCAACCGAAGCTGTGAACCCCAATATTCTCGCCGCTGAAGCAACATTCTCCCTCCGAAATATACAAGGTCACGCAACATGCGGAAGATGATATAAAAACAATACAGACAATCTGTATTGACTTGACGAGTATATTCATCATATTATAGAATAGTTATGAAAAAACTTACATCTGTATTCCTTTTACTGGGTTGCTTGTTGCCAACCCGGGCACAGAATGTTCCACCGTGTACATTTGAAATTGTAGATGCCGAAACATTTTCCACTCAATGGACTGTTATCGACAACAACCAAGCAGTGAGCCCAAACACTTGGGTTTACAGCGAAGACGGCGCTTGGTATGAACAGGAATCAAGTGA
Organism: Barnesiella viscericola DSM 18177; assembly: GCF_000512915.1. Taxonomy (GTDB): domain Bacteria; phylum Bacteroidota; class Bacteroidia; order Bacteroidales; family Barnesiellaceae; genus Barnesiella; species Barnesiella viscericola. Next base: position 218,369 of record NZ_CP007034.1, on the reverse strand, counting down.
TGCCGACGACTGGATCATTGCCCCTGCCGTCACGCTCGATGCCGGTAAAACCTACAACGTATCGGCCTATGTGAAACATGAATCTTCCTTTTTTTATGATTGCCAAAAAATCGAATTGAAGATAGGTCGCGAAGCTACCGTCGACGGATTGACAACCCGATTGTTTTCGGACGAATCTTTCAAAAGCCAATTCTTCGTTGAAAAATCGGGCACCTTCTCACCCGACGAAAGTGGAACCTACTACATCGGTCTTCACTGTTACAGTGACTCTTTTAATGGTGACCTCTATCTGCAAAAGATAGTTGTCGAAGAGGCTCCTATCTATCCGGCTCAGGTTTCAGACCTGACGGTCGAGGCCGGAGAAGCCGGAGAGCTGTCGGCTCATCTGTCGTGGACCTGGCCATCGACCGACCAGTATGGGAACCCGCTTACCCTCTTGTCGGGAGCGAAAATATACCGCGACGGCGACCTGATAACGACTATCGAAGAAGCCACCATAGGTCAAGCTACCGAATGGACCGACCAAACTATCGAGCGAGCCGGAAGTTATGACTACGAGGTTGTGGCCTACAACAGTTTTGGCGATGCCCAAGGTAATGCCATTTCGGTTTCCTCGCCGTGGATAGGGTACGATACCCCCGAAGCGGTAACCCAACTGACCGCCACCGCCGAAAACGAGACAGTAACGCTCTCGTTCACTCCGCCCACTGCCGGGAAAAATGGAGGATATATCGATCCGGCGGCTCTCACATACCAGATAAGCCGCACACCGGGTGGCGTATTGACCGAAGATTTTTCTGGGCCCTTGCCCTATGTGGACGTAGTACCCGAACTGGGCAGTTATACCTATACGGTCACAGCGACCTTCGATGGGAAATCGAGCGCCCCGGTCACCTCGAACCGAGTCGTTGCCGGAGGCATGAAAGAGTTGCCATACAGCGAGAGTTTCGATACCGAGTCGGCTCTCGACCTGTTTACCATCATCGACGGGAATAACGATAGTAAGAGTTGACGCTATTATAGTTCGAAACAACTCATGCAATTTTATGGTGGATATGATGCCGACGAGTGGCTTATCACCCCTCAACTGAGCCTGCAAGCGGGCAAGAACTACAAGCTGGTTTTCAAGACTGGTCTCGAACGCGCATCATCTTCCGACTATAAAGATCTATATGTCACAATAGGAAGCCAGGCTACGGCCGAATCGCAATCGCGACAGCTGTTCCATGAAACCATCGAGTCGGCCTTGATGGAAGAAAAAGAGGTTCTCTTCACCGTCACCGAATCGGGCGGGTATTATATAGGATTCCACTGCTTGGGATCCACCAGTTATTATGCCATCTTTGTCGACGACCTGGCTATTGACGAAACCGTCGAAGTCCCGGCAGCAGTATCCGATTTGACCGTTACACCCGGTGAAAATGGAGCATTGTCGGCTACTATCCAGTGGACCAATCCTTCACTTTCGGCCGCTGGGACTCCGTTGTCACATCTGACAAAAATGGAGCTGTATCGCAACGAGACGCTCATCGATACGCAACTCGAACCCGAAATGGGAACAGCCCAACAGTTTGTCGACGAGACTGTCCCCGCACCGGGAAGCTATCTTTACAAAGTAGTGGGATATGTAGACGAGAATGCCGGTGAAGCCACAACCACCGAATCGGCATGGATCGGTGTCGATATCCCCATGCCTGTAACCGAGCTGACGCTGAGTAATGTTGATGGAACGCCTCACCTCTCGTTCAGAACACCTGCCGGTGGAGCAAATGGAGGCTACATTGACCGGGAGTCGATTATCTATCGCATCGTGCGCAACCCCGGGAATGAACTGCTGACCGAACAGTTGACCGACACGACCTATATCGATACCGACGATCTTGCCCTGGCTCTGTACAGCTATGAGGTAACGGCCTTGTTGGGCGATACCGAGAGCGAGCCGGCCACCTCGAATGCGTTGGTATTCGGAGGAGCATTGGCCTTGCCCTATGAAACCGAAATGGCTACGGCCGACGAAACTGCCCTGTGGACCATTGTCGACGGCAACAACGACGGCAAGAGCTGGGTCTATAACGATGACGATGATGATATGGAATACACCGCCTACTCGGCAGCCGATGACTGGCTGTTTACCCCACCCTTCAAAGCCGGGAAGGGCTCTCATACGCTTGATTTCCGAGCCAGTGCCTATTCATATCGTTATCCCGAATCGATGGAGATTACACTGAGCAAAGATGTCGTACCGGGCGAAAGCCAACAAGTTATCGCCTCTTATCCCGAAATCAGGTCGACCCTGCCTGAACTTTACTCAGTTGACTTTGATGTCCCCGAAGAAGGCGACTGGTATCTCGGCTTCCACATCACTTCGCCAGATCCATGGGGACTCTACCTCAGCTATTGCTCAATCAAGAGCAATGTTGCTTCGGCTATCGACGAGACGTTGCAAACCGCAGGTATCTATTACCAACGAGAATCTCAATCGCTTGTCTTGAAATCGACCGGTCATCTCGACGTCGTTGACGTGCGTGGAGCAACGGTAATCTCTTGCCAGGTAGAGGGTGGAACACTCGACGTGTCGCAACTCCCGACGGGCCTTTACATTGCCCGCTGGACTGCCGAAGGCGAAAAATCGGAACAGATCAAATTTATCAAATAACTTTAACGGAGAGATTGTATGAAAAATGTATTTGTAAACCTAATCCTGACTATGGCGCTTTGTGCTGCACTCCCGACAGGAGCTCAGCAACTGGTACAAGAGCGCGTACACAAACGGACTGCCCCGACCGAAGCGCCACGCATCTCATTTGCCGGCAAACAATCGGCCCCTCACCTGTTCCGCTCGACAGCTGCCGGCATCACGGCCGATTTCAGCTGCCAAAGTGCAGGCAGTGAGGTGACCATGTGGGAAGAAGACTTTGATGACGGAACAGAGGGCTGGACGTTAGTCAACGCCGAAGGCATATCCTGGCAGCTGATGCAGTATGTTAACTCGAAAACACCGGAGAGAGCATTCTCTACCTACGACTCAGACGATGTACAATCCTTATATATCGAAGGCCCATATTCATATGCCGAACGAGGCATAGCCACGGCTACCAGTCCCCAACTCGATGTACCGGCCAATGCCATGCTAAAAGGATATGTTGGATTCAGCCAGAACATGGACGATTTCTGCCGACTGCACATCGCGGTATCGACCGATGCTTTTGCCACATCGGAATTGCTGTGGAACAGTGCCGATGAAAACGGAGAGAAGCCTTGGCGCTGGCACGAATTTTCGGTATCGCTCGAAAAGTATGCCGGGCAACAGGTACAGATACGGTTCACCTATACCTCGGGTAAAGACGACTTCTTTAATTCGGGAGGTTATTTTGGAGACTTTGCCATCGACGGATTGAAATTGACCGGTGTATCAACCATCGAACAAGTAGCGGTAAATACGGGCGAAGAGATTGCCTTTGCCGATATGTCGACCGGGAATCCCACGGCCTGGCAATGGTCTTTCCCCGGCGGAACGCCGGCGACCTCGACCGAGCAGAATCCCCGGGTATACTACACCCGTGACGGGCTCTACGATGTAACCCTGACCGTCAGCAATGCCGAGGGTAGCGACACGAAGACCCGCACCGCTTTTGTCAAGGTAACCGGCACCGCTCCAACAGCCCACATATTGCCCCCGGCCACATTCCGATTCAGCGAGACTCGTCTGCCCATGGTGGCTCCGTTGGTCGGGGTACAGTACCAAGACAACTCGACGGGTTACCCCACTTCGTGGGAATGGACCTTCGACGGAGTGAGCCCCGAGCCTTATACCCAGGTAACCTCGACCGAGGAGAATCCGGTTGTAGCCTACAACTTCCTCCACCAGCATTCCGTGGGTTTGCATGTAGCTAACGAACATGGCGAATCGGACGATGCAGTAGATGTATCGGTAGAATACAGCGGATTGATTACCAACTTCGAGCCTGGAGACCAGGCGACTACGTTCGATTTGGAAGGCTACGGAACTTTCCCCGGCACCAACAGCATGGGTATCACCGCCTATGCCGAAAAGTTCTCCAAACCCTCGCGTCCTATCCTGGTATTTGGAGCCTATGTCTATTTCGTCACCGCTTCGGCCGTAGATCTGCTCGACCAGATTGCCGATGTGGGAGTACATCTCTATACCAGCGAAAACGGATTGCCGGGCAAGAAACTCGACTCAACCTGGTGGCGAGTATTCGAGCTGGATACCCCATCGGGCAATACGATGATTGGTACGGCATTTGAATTTAACCCCAAGGTCATCGATGACGAATTCTTTATCGTAGTCGACGGTATCCCCGAGAAGAACGACAGTGTCGATGTCTCCTTTGCCATGGCTCGGTTCCGCGACCACGGGAACACGGCCTACATGTATAAAGACAAGGAGTGGATTGACGTAAGTACCTATTTCCCGGCAGGGGCCAACCACACCTCCTACATGATCATGCCTTCGATCATACACTCGGTCATGTCGCCTATCCCGACCGACCGTGAACCACTGGTAGTGGGGAAAGAGGCTGGTACGGTCGAGTATCCTTTCTTCTCGATATATGGTTATGAAACTCCTGTCCAGAGCGATGCCGACTGGTGTCGGGTCGTAGGCAAACCGAATGGTCTCACTCTTGATACGCTACTGATTTCGTATGACCGTCTGCCCGACGGTATCGAAGAACGGGTGGCAACACTTACCCTGAACGACAGCATCTCGACCTATGACATCAAGGTTACTCAAAGTGTAAATGGTGTCAGTGCCGTAGAACAGGTGGTTGCTCCACAAGTAACGCTCTATCCGACTGTATTTGACCAGGAGGTGACGGTAGAATTTCCCGAGGGAGCACAGACCGTCATCGTATCGGACGAAAGTGGCCGGACCATGTATCGCCGGGAGCTGGATAAGACCGAACGACAAGCGGTCATCGACGCCTCGGCCTGGGCTACGGGAACCTATTTCGTGCGTGTAGTGCGAGAACATGAGGCTACGGTGGTAAAAGGTATCAAGCGATAGCTGTTACCGCCGTACATATCCCAACAAGGGAGAAAAGGGTTACTACCCTTCTCTCCCTTTTGTTTTTTCTGCCTATAAAAGTTCATGGAGACAGCCCTGTTGGAATGAAATAGTGACAACAACAAGAGCAACGCACCTCGAATATTTTCTTTTTATACGGATTATTATCAATACCGCATAAAAAGGTGTACCTTTGCCACTATGAAAATAGTGCTACTGGTCGTAGGGAAAACGACCGAATCTTATTTTGTTCAAGGTATCGACGAATACAGCAAGCGGCTTGCCCATTATGTACCGTTTGAGTTGACCGTTATTCCCGAATTGCGCAACACCAAAAGCCTCAGCGCCGACCAGCAGAAGGAGCGTGAAGCCGACCTCATCTTGAAGGCGCTGCAACCCGGCGACTACGTGGTGCTGCTCGACGAGCACGGCCGGGAATTTACGTCGCTGCAATTTGCCTCGTACCTCGAAAAAAAGATGGCCAACATAGCCAAGCGGCTGATTTTCGTCGTGGGGGGGCCCTACGGATTCTCAAATCGAGCGTACCAAGCGGCGCAGGAAAAAATTTCGCTCTCCAAGATGACCTACTCCCACCAAATGATTCGGCTTATTTTCACCGAGCAACTTTACCGGGCCATGACCATTCTGAATAACGAACCTTATCATCACGAATAGATATGAAACGATTTTTCAAAAAATCATCTCTCATCGCTCTTTTCCTTATCTCCGGATTCTCCTCGACGGCCATCGCCCGGGAATACAGCAGCGAAGTGGGGACCATGTGGGGATTCACCCTGTCGAAACAGATTGACCGGGTGAATCTGCAACTGCAACAAAACGTGTGGACCCTGGGTAAATACTACGAACGGTATATGCCCATCTTTACGGTATCTTACACGGTGATTCCCAAGCATTTGAAATTGAATGTACTTTACTACTATATGAACCAGCAGACACCGCCGGGCACCTATAAGAACCGGCACCGCTATCACCTGGGAGCCACCTTCTCTTACCCCGTGAGTCACTGGTCGCTGTCACTGAGTTCTCGATTTGAATCGACCTACACCATAGGTGACAAACACCCGCTGAACAAGTGGCGAAACAAGTTCATGTTCAGTTATGCTATTCCCAACAGCCGGTGGACGCCTTTCTTCCATGCCGACCTCTTTCTCCTGCTCAACGGCAGCCAAAGCGGCCAAATGGATCGCGTGTGGTACGATGCTGGCGTCGAATACCGCATCGATAGAAAGAACTCTATCGAATGCAAGGTGCGGGAAGAGCATCTCATGAGCAAAGCACCCCAACAACTCAATACCCTTTTCTCGCTGGGATATAAATTGAAACTGTAAAAAGAGGTGTGGATAAGAGTTACTAGAAAGAAAGCAATGCTCTCTAATCGACCCAAAAAAGATCACTCATCACATCGTCGGAGGTAAAGAGCCCTGCTCGCGTAATGCGCAATATGCCATCGTCGAGAGCCAAGCGGCCGGCACGGATATGAGGCTGAGCCTGTTCGAGGCAATATTGCGCCCGAGCTTCGCCGAAATCGGCCCTCAATCGCGACAAGTCGAGTCCCCAGCAGGTGCGCAGCGAGGTGAGAATACGTTCGTTGTAAAGGCTGTCGGCCGATTCCCGTTCTTCGGCATAGGCCACACGTCCAGTCTGTATCGCACCGATATATTCGGATAATGACGCCGGATTAAAACGACGTGTCCGCCCGTCATAGCTATGAGCCGCAGCCCCTAGTCCTAGGTAAGGTGTACCCTTCCAATAGGAGGTATTGTGACGAGCATACCGTCCGTCGCGGGCAAAATTGGAAGTCTCGTAATGTTCATACCCGGCGGCAGCCAGGCGGTCAATCAATTCGTCGAACATCTGCAACGACAGCTCTTCGTCACACTCCTTCACCAGCCCTCGTTCGCGCATGCTCCACAAGGCCGTGCCCTCCTCGTAAATGAGATTGTAGGCCGAGATATGCGGCACACCCAAGGCCAGAGCCTGTCGCAAATTGGCTCGCCACCCCTCGATTGTCTGGCCAGGCAGGCCATAAATGAGGTCGATGCTGAGGTTGTCGTATCCGGCTGCAAAACAACGTTCCACCGCCTCGACCGCCGCACGGGACGTATGGCGCCGATGCAGGAAGGACAAGTCGGCATCGGAGAAACTCTGCACCCCCATGCTCAACCGATTGACCGGTGTATCTTTCAACGAAGCGATAAACTCGGGGGTCACATCGTCGGGGTTGGCTTCGTAGGTCACCTCGCGACAAGCCTTCCAATCAATACCCTCCGCAAGTGCTTGGAACAGCTGTTCACGCTCGGCAGGCATAAGTGTAGAGGGTGTACCTCCTCCGAAATAGAGCGTCTCGACCGGCTCGCCCTCCAATTCATGGCGGCGCATCGTCCACTCCCGACAGACGGCATCGACATAGCGTCCCCGCCACGACGAATCGGTCGACGAAAAAAAGTCGCAATAGATGCAGCGGCTTGCGCAAAACGGAATGTGAATATAAACTCCTGCCATCGTGCTGCAAAAGTAGTGAAAGTCGCAGGCAAAACAGGTCTCTCGCCCGAGTTTTTTTTATCGAGACTGTCCTTACTGTTCCCCACCCTCGAAAAACATGGACGCGGCGACCGACGGCATACAGGCTCCTTTGGCCTTGGGAACAACCTCATATTGGAGACCCGTTTACGAGAGGCATCGGCTCGCAACAAAAGCTGTCAGCCGATTTTCAAACAATGTTTTGTAACATAATACTCACCGTTGCTTTTTCGAAATATAATTCATAATTTGCGAACGCTTTGTTTAAAACGCGTAAGCGTACTTGTCTTATTAAAAACTTTAATATCATGAAAGTTTACCAATCTCACGAAATCAAAAACATTGCCCTGTTGGGCAGCAAAGGCTCGGGTAAGACCACCCTCGCAGAAGCTATGCTCTACGAGTGTGGTGTCATAAAACGCCGCGGGACCGTCGAAGGTAAAAACACCGTATCGGACTATTTCCCTGTGGAAAAAGAGTATGGCTACTCGGTATTTTCCACAGTTTTTTATGCCGAATTTTTAGGAAAGAAGCTCAACGTGATCGACTGCCCGGGAGCCGACGACTTCGTGGGTAGCGCCATAACCGCCCTCAACGTAACGGATACGGGAGTCATCGTTATCGACTCGCAATATGGAGTCGAGGTGGGGACCCAAAACATCTTCCGTACTGCCGAGAACCTGAACAAACCCATTCTTTTCGCCATGAACCAACTCGACGGCGAAAAGGCCGATTACGAAAACGTAATCCACCAAATGCGCGAGACATTCGGTAATCGAATCGTGCAAGTACAATACCCGCTCAGTTGCGGGCCGTCGTTCAACTCCATGATCGACGTTCTCCTGATGAAAATGTATAGCTGGTCACCCGAGGGTGGCAAGCCCACTATATCGGACATTCCCGAGAGCGAAATGGAAAAAGCCCGGGAGTTGAATCAAAAACTGGTCGAAGCCGCTGCTGAAAACGACGAGACGCTGATGGAAAAATTCTTTGAGCAAGGCTCTCTGACCGAGGACGAGATGCGCGAAGGTATCCGCAAGGGGTTGATTACCCGCAGCATCTACCCGGTGTTCTGCGTGAGCGCTCTGCGCGACATGGGAGTGCGCCGTATGATGGAGTTCCTCGGCAACGTGGTTCCCTTCGTATCGGAGATGCCCAAGCCCGTGAATACGGCCGGCGAAGAGGTGGCTCCCGATGCCAACGGCCCCACGAGCCTCTTCTGCTTCAAGACGACGGTCGAGCCGCACATCGGCGAGGTATCCTATTTCAAAGTGATGTCGGGTACCGTACACCAGGGTGACGACTTGATCAATGTAGACCGTGGCGACGGACGCGAGCGATTGGCTCAACTCTTCTGCGTGTGTGGCCAGATACGGACTCCGGTCGATGAACTCGTGGCTGGCGACATAGGCGCATCGGTAAAACTCAAAGATGTGCGCACCGGCAATACTCTTAACGCCAAAGGTTGCGAATACCATTTTGACTTCATCAAATACCCGGCACCCAAATACCAGCGAGCCATCAAGCCGGTGAACGAATCGGACGCCGAGAAACTGAGCGAGATTCTCACCCGCATGCACGAGGAGGATCCCACCTGGCTGGTTGAGCAATCCAAGGAGTTGAAACAGACAATTGTTTCGGGACAGGGCGAGTTCCACCTGCGCACGCTCAAATGGCGTATCGAAAACAACGACAAACTCCCCGTTGAGTTTATCGAACCCCGTATTCCCTACCGCGAAACCATCACCAAGGCGGCTCGTGCCGACTACCGTCACAAGAAACAATCGGGTGGCGCCGGACAGTTTGGCGAGGTTCACCTCATTGTAGAGCCTTATTACGAAGGTATGCCGGCTCCCGATGTATATCGCTTCAACAATCAGGAGTACCGCATGAACGTGCGCGATACCCAGACCATCGACCTCGAATGGGGTGGCAAACTGGTGGTGTGCAACTGTATCGTGGGTGGAGCCATCGATGCCCGCTTTATCCCGGCTATCGTCAAGGGTTTGATGGACCGTATGGAGCAAGGTCCCCTCACCGGTTCATACGCCCGTGATGTGCGGGTATGTATCTACGACGGTAAGATGCACCCGGTAGATTCGAATGAAATCTCCTTCCGTCTGGCCGGACGAAACGCATTCAGCGAAGCCTTCCGCAACGCCGGTCCCAAGATTCTCGAACCGGTATATGATGTAGAAGTGCTTACTCCCTCGGACGTCATGGGTGATGTGATGAGCGACCTGCAAGGGCGCCGTGCCATCATCATGGGTATGTCGAGCGAAAAGGGATTCGAGAAGATTACGGCCAAGGTTCCCTTGAAAGAGATGTCGTCCTACTCGACCGCCCTCAGTTCGATTACCGGCGGACGCTCTTCGTTCTCGATGAAGTTTGCCTCGTACGAACTGGTACCCTCCGACGTACAGGAGAAACTGCTCAAAGCCTACGAAGCCGAACAAACCGACGAATAACGGTCTTGTTTTGTTAAATAATTAAAAAGCCGCTGGTTTTTCCCAGCGGCTTTTTTGCATATAAACATTTGTTTGTTAAATTTGCGGTTAAGTGTTAAACGACACTCATTTTTTAGGTTTTCATAAAATAAAACAAAAACGTCGGAATCGGTGTTTATGTAATAAATTTGCACAAATGATGTAAATAAACACTCTACCGAAGTTTTGGACAAAAGACAGAGAGGCAAACAAAATGAAAAAGTCGACGATTTGGTTACTGGCCGTAATCATGGCACTCACCTTTATCGGGTTGCTCTATATACAAATCATGTATATGGAGAACATGATCAAGATGAGAAACGAGCAATTTACCGAGGCCGTCAAGCGCAGCCTGTATGCGGTATCGACCAGCCTCGAACTCGACGAAACCCAACGTTATCTGGACGAATACCTGGAAGAGGAGGAGAAAAAGATGCTCGCGTCGTATGAACAGCGAAACGACCAGCAGGATATCTCTACCCATCACCAGTTTTCGATCGTGTCGCCCGACGGAAGTGTGGCCAGTTTCTCGTTCAGAGAGCAGACCAGCACCATCATCACGCCGGCCGCGCCTCGTCCCAAAGACCACAATACGCTCATCAGCACCTACCGCAACATGCAGGAGGCCCGCAAAGGACAATACCTTTATCAAAAGGGATTGCTTAACGAGGTGATTCTCAATATGCTAAGCAAGGCCAGCACCCGACCCGTGATGGAGCGTATCGACATCAAGAAACTGGAAACCTATCTGAAATCGGAGTTTGAGAACAACGGGCTCAACCTCCCCTTCCAGTTTGCCATCTATAACAAGAACGACAAAATCCTGTATAGTTCCAACCAGTACGACCCGAAAATCGAGGGGAATCTCTTTACACAAGCCATCTTCCCCAACGATCCTCCGGCTCGTATCAACTACTTGAAGGTCTACTTCCCCACGAAGCGTAACTACATATCGAGTTCGGTCAAATTCATGATACCCTCGTTTGCCTTTACCTTCATCTTGTTGGTCACCTTCCTGTTTACCATCATCGTGGCCTTCCGTCAAAAGAAGCTCACCGAGATGAAAAACGATTTCATCAACAACATGACGCACGAGTTCAAGACCCCCATCTCGACCATCTCGCTGGCGGCACAGATGCTCAACGACCCCTCGGTGGCCAAGAGTCCGGCGCTGTTCCAGCACATATCGGGAGTCATCAACGACGAGACCAAGCGGTTGCGGTTCCAGGTCGAGAAGGTGCTCCAAATGTCGATGTTCGACCGACAGAAGACCCTCATGAAGTTGCACAACGTCGACGTGAACGACATCGTAACCAGCGTGATGAGCACCTTCAAACTCAAAGTCGAGAAATATGGCGGTGTCATCGATGCCGACCTCGAAGCCGAGGACGCTATCGTATCGGTCGACGAGATGCACTTTACCAACGTCATTTTCAACCTGCTTGACAACGCGGTGAAATACCGCCGTGAGGAAGTACCGCTGTCGCTCTTTATCCGCACCCGCACCATCGGCGACAAGGTGGAAATATCGATTCGCGACAACGGTATCGGCATCAAACGGGAAGACTTGAAAAAAATATTTGATAAGTTCTATCGTGTATCTACGGGCAATCGCCACGACGTGAAAGGATTCGGACTGGGTTTGGCCTACGTCCACAAAATCATCACCGACCTCAAAGGCGACATTCGCGTAGAGAGCGAATTGAATCAAGGTTCGACATTTATAATAACACTACCACTAATAAAAAACAAATGATTATGGAAGAAAGATTGCGTATTCTACTATGCGAAGATGATGAAAATCTTGGCATGCTGTTGAGAGAGTATTTGCAAGCTAAGGGCTATGCCGCCGACCTCTTCTCAGACGGAGAGAGCGGATACAAGGCATTTCTCAAAGGCAAATACGACTTGTGCGTACTCGACGTGATGATGCCCAAAAAAGACGGCTTCACGCTGGCACAAGAGATTCGTACCGTAAACGGTGAAGTCCCCATCATATTCTTGACTGCCAAATCGCTGAAAGAAGATATTCTCGAAGGTTTCAAAATCGGTGCCGACGACTATATCACCAAGCCGTTCAGCATGGAAGAGCTCGTGTTCCGTATCGAAGCCATCTTGCGTCGTGTAAAAGGCAAGAAGGGCAAAGAGGTGACCATGTACAAGATTGGCCGCTTCACTTTCGATACCCAGAAACAGGTTCTCGCCATCGACGACAAGAGCACCAAGCTCACCACGAAGGAGTCGGAGTTGCTCAGCCTCCTTTGCGCTCACGTCAACGAGATTCTCGAACGGAACTTCGCCCTCAAAACCATCTGGATCGACGACAACTATTTCAATGCCCGCAGCATGGACGTTTACATTACCAAACTGCGTAAACACCTCAAAGATGATCCCTCGATCGAAATCATCAATATCCACGGCAAAGGCTACAAGCTCATCGCTCCCGATGTTGAAGCCAAGACGAAATAATCCAAACCTATACCAAGAAAGGCGGCTTTACAGGCCGCCTTTCTTTTTCTCCATACAAACTCACAATACGGCTCTCCCAGGAACCACAAAAAACAGATTCCATCACAAAGAAATCGCTTCAAAGTTTGTTTCTCCCTCAGGGAACACTATCTTTGCAATCAAACTATATCAACCAAAAAACAGACACACATGCTACGTATCCTTACATTCCTATACCAGTGGCTCATTGCCATGCCCATTCTCCTCGTTTTCACCATACTTACGGCTCTCATTACACTGATCGGGTGCCGGTTGGGCAACGGTAACGTATGGGGCTACTACCCGGCACACATCTGGTCGCGGCTGGTATGTATCTTCTCTCTCGTGCGTATCGAGGTACGAGGCCGCGAAAATATCGACAAGAACACCTCCTATGTTTTTGTAGCCAACCACCAGGGAGCCTACGACATATTTCTCATCTACGGGTATCTGAACCATAATTTCAAGTGGATGATGAAAAAGAGCCTGCGCAACATTCCGTTTGTAGGAAGCGCCTGTGCTGCGGCCGGACATATCTTTGTCGACAACTCCACCCCCGGACACTTGAAAGGGACCCTGCAAAAGGCCGAAGATACCTTGAAAGGCGGCATGTCGCTCGTCGTATTTCCCGAAGGTGCCCGCACCTGGACCGGTGCCATGCGTCCCTTCAAACGTGGAGCCTTTCAGCTGGCTGTGGAATTTTCGCTCCCGGTAGTCCCCTTGACTATCGACGGCGCTTTTTCCGTCATGCCCCGCACGACCTACAACTTCAAACCCGGTAAAATTGTCCTGACCATACACCCTCCTATCTATCCTCATGAGAATGAAGGGCATGACATGGACCAACTGATGAAGCAGTCTTACGAGATTATCGAATCGGCTCTCCCATTAAAAAGGTAATATGTAAAAAAGCGTTAAACAGCCGTTTTTTTTCGCCTCATTGAGTAGCTATATAAAAATAAATTTGCAACTTTGCAATCGCAAAACAAACAAAGATTGTCCGGTGGTGTAATGGTAGCACTTCGGATTCTGGTTCCGCCTGTGAGGGTTCGAATCCTTCCCGGACAACAAAAGGCCATCTTCCCCAACGAAGATGGCTTTTTTGTATCCTCCTGTCCCCCGACAAAAGCTCGTCACATCGTCCCTTTCTACATCGCCACCTTCTCGTCCTCTTCATTGACACTACACCGGGAATCCAAACCGATTTAAAACAAAAAAGACCCGCTGTAAAAGCGAGTCTTTCGAGTGAGGTTCCTAGCAGAATCGAACTGCTGTAAACGGTTTTGCAGACCGGCGCCTAACCACTCGGCCAAGGAACCATGCTTCTTTTGAGTGATTGCGGTGCAAAGATAGGCTCTATTTTTCTATTTTGCAATACTTCGTATCTATTTTTTTCGCCTTTTGCACTTTTAAATCTCGAGCCTTACAAGGTATGTCGCAACCGCAGCAAGACGAAGCCGACTCCTTGCGCCCACGCACCAGATTGACTATCTTGTAAATAACATAGGCCAACGCCCCAAACAGGAGAATGGCTACAATCCAGATTTGAATTTCGGCACTCATGATTGTTTTTCCAGAAAATAGGTAACTTGGTTATCCATATCGTCGACCGTAAACACACGGCGGTGCTTGTACCGGCTCATATACGCAAGCATCATCAGGTCTCCCGAGCAGGAACTGAGGTGAAACAGCAGCACAAGGGCCACGGCCACCTTACCCCACAGCGGCATGGGGAACAACAGCAACAAGAGCAACAGAGCCGACAACAGATACAGCGGGGCCAGAGCGATGCGTTTGAAGGTCTTGTAATCGGCCAGGAAGTTATGTGCGGCCGCATAGAAGGCAAAAGAGTGCCAAATGGCTCCGAAACGGACATCGGCAGCCCCTTCGCTCCGATAAACGAGCCAATGTATAAACTCGTGTACCGGGATAAGGAGGGCGCAACCGACCAAGGCAAAAATGAGACTTCCGCCTGTTTCGAGCCAGAACTGCCCGGCCTCTCCGGCCTGTTTCCACAAGCCCCCTATCATCAATCCAATACCTAAGAGTATCAACAGCATAATAACCCCGTAGAGCACCCGGCAAGCGATTTTGGGGCGATTCCGCATCAGAAAGAGTTTGATGTCGCTGTATGCAAACGAGTCGACAACCCGGTATCCTGCCTCTTCATAGAAGGCCAAAAAGCGCTCTTTATCCATAACTTTATCGAGTTGTTAATCCGTTATATAAACAATGAACCTATCTGATAAACAAGGAACGCGACAATCCAAGCCACACAAGTATTGTAGACGATGGTAAAGAGACCCCATTTCCAACTGCCCGACTCCTTGATGACAGCGGTAACCGAGGCTACACACGGGAAATAGAGCAACACGAACACCATAAACGTGAGGGCTATCAAAGGGGTGAAATCGGGCTTGCCGGTTTCGGGATTGGGCTGTGAGATACGTTGCGACAGCGAAACACCTTCGTCCGAATCGCTCTCGGAGTACAATACCCCGAGCGTACTTACGACCAGTTCCTTGGCGGCCGTTCCCGACAGCAGCGAGGTTGTTACCTTCCAGTTGAAACCGAGTGGCTCGACAAGTGGTGTCACGGCCTGCCCTATCCTACCCAGGTAGGAGTTGCTCTGCTGCTCCATCTGCTCCTGCGGGGTGAGTTCCCGCTCATAGGCTTCCTTGGGCCGCGGAAAATAACTCAATGCCCAAATGATGACCGAGGCGACCAGGATTATCCCACCCATCTTGCGCAGATACTGTTCGGCTTTGCTCCACATGTGTCGCAAGGTAGCTTTGGCAGTAGGCATACGATAGGGAGGCAACTCCATGACAAAGGGGGTCTCGTCGACTTTGAAGAGGAAACGCCTCAACAGTTTGGCAGTAACGATAGCAACCAGAATGCCCAACAGATAGAGGCTCACCAGAACCAGACTGGCATGCTGGGAGAAGAAGGTCCCCACCAACAGGATATAGATGGGGATACGGGCACTGCACGAGATAAACGGGTCGATAAGTATGGTTATCAGCCGGCTGCTGCGGCTCTCGATGGTACGGGTAGCCATGATGGCCGGCACGTTGCAGCCGAAGCCCATGACCAGCGGTATGAACGATTTTCCGTGCAGACCTATCTTGTGCATGATCTTGTCCATGATGAAAGCGGCTCGGGCCATATACCCCGAATCCTCCATGAACGAGATGAAAAGATAGAGTATCAAGATGTTGGGCAGGAAGACGATTACCCCTCCTACTCCACCGAGCACACCGTCGATTAACAAATCCTTCAAGGGGCCTGCCGGCATGTAGGTGGAGACCAGATCGGACAACCAGGCGACAAAACTCTCTATCCACGACATGGGGTATGCCCCCAGCGAGAAGGTAGCTTCGAACATGAGCCACATGAGAAAGATGAAAATGGGGAATCCGAACAGCTTGTTGGTGACAAACGAGTCGATGAGACGGGTTGTCTTCGTCTCCTCCTTGTCGCCCGGCGTATAGGTCTCGGCCAGAGCGCCCGAGATAAATCCATATTTCTCGTTGGCTATGGCCGACTCGATATCCTCGTTCAACGTAGTCTCAATCTCTTTGACCTCTTGGTCGCGCAGTTTCATCAATGCAGGATAGGAATCGGCTCCCTCCAAAATCTTCTTCACTTCGGCATCGCCTTCGAGCAGTTTGATGGCCAGATAGCGGGGCGAAAATTCCCGCGTGCAGGTGGGGTCCTGCTTCAACATGTTTTTCAGCGGGGTGATGCCGTTTTCAATGACATTACCCAAATTGACGTGGACGTGGCGCACGGCCTCGTTGCGACCTTCATAGACATCGATGATGGTATCGAACAACTGGTTTACCCCTTTGCCCGAGCGGGAGACCGTGGGGACAATAGGCACACCTATCATGTTGCCCAGATGCTGATAATCGATCTTACCACCGCTTTGTTCCAACTCGTCGAACATGTTCAGCGCGATGACCATGCGGTAGTCCATATCGATAAGCTCGGTCGTGAGATAGAGATTCCGTTCCAGATTGGAAGCTACGACCACGTTGACCAGCACATCAGGTGTCTCGTCTTTGAGGTAGCGGCGCACATAGAGCTCCTCGGGCGAGTAGGCCGACAGCGAATAGGTGCCGGGCAAATCATAGATATTGAAATGATAGCCGTTGTACTCGAAAAATCCTTGCTTGGCATCGACGGTAACACCGCTGTAATTGCCCACGTGCTCATGAGCTCCCGAAGCGATGTTGAAGAGCGAGGTCTTGCCGCAGTTGGGATTTCCCACCAGGGCAATATTGATGGTCTTGGTACTCTTCGTGAGAGCCCGTTGTATACATTCGTCCTCTTCCGACGGTGTCAGTTTCGACTCACTGCTTCCTTTATGGTCATCAGCAAAAACGGCCTCGGCCTCTTCGGGGGTAATCACCTCGACCAACGAAGCCTCGCTGCGGCGCAACGAGATTTCGTAGTCCATGATTTTATATTTAATCGGGTCTTTCAACGGGGCATTCAGCTCGACGAGGACAGTCTGCCCTCTCACAAACCCCATTTCGATAATCCGTTTACGGAACGCACCGTGACCTAATACCTTTACAACAACCGCTTTTTCGCCTGTTTTCAAATCGGACAACCGCATATTCTATCTTGTTTATCTATGTTTCAGACTGCAAATTTCGCAAAATGTTCCGATTTATTGCTATATTCCCCCTATATATTATTTATAATCCGTATAAATAATAACATATTTTCACAGCACTGAAACAGAAAGGCGGGCCCGATGCGCACACATCGTCCCGCCTTACATCTGTCTAACAAGGCATTTTATTGTTGTCGCTTACTGTCGGCGCCTTCCATGAAATTAACAAAGGCATTGTTTACCAACCGATTACCTCCCGGCGTGGGATAATTGCCCGAGAAGTACCAGTCGCCGGGGTGACCGGGAATGGCCTGATGCAACCCTTCGAGTGTCTGATAAATAATCTCGACCTGAGCGGTAATGTCGTCGGAGGTAAGCATCTGAGCGATTTTCTGCGATACCTCTTCTTGCGTGAAGGGGGCATAAATCTCTTTCACATAGTTGACCACCTCTTCCTTGGGGAGATTCTGCTGGGCCTTGGACTTGCGGTAAACCTCATCGATAACCGACTGCATGCCCCGCTCTTTCAACAGCTCCATCGCAGCCTTGAAGGCGATAAATTCACCCATGCGCGACATATCGATACCGTAACAGTCGGGGAACCGTACCTGGGGTGACGAAGATACGATAATGATCTTCTTGGGGTGAAGCCGGTCAAGTATCTTGATGATACTTTGTCGCAAGGTGGTACCCCGCACGATACTGTCGTCGATGACGACGAGGTTGTCGACACCCGGAGCCACGGTACCGTAGGTGATGTCGTAGACGTGGGCGGCCAAATCGTCGCGGGTATCACCCTCGGCAATAAAGGTACGCAACTTGATGTCCTTGATGGCCACTTTCTCGGAACGGACTTTCAGCGAGAGTATCTGCCGCAACTCCTCGTCGGTGAGGTGCTCACCGGCCTGACGGATGCGGGCAAGTTTCTGCTCGCTCAGATAGCTGTCCAGCCCTTCGAGCATGCCATACCAAGCCACCTCGGCCGTGTTGGGAATAAATGAAAATACGGTATGTTCCAGGTCGTAGTTGATACTCTTCAAAATCTGGGGAGCCAAATAGCGGCCCAACTCCTTGCGCTCGCGATAGATGTCGACGTCGCTTCCCCGCGAGAAATAGATACGCTCAAACGAACAGGCGCTGTAATTCAACGGCTGTAAGATTTGCTCGATGTGCATCTCGCCGCGCCGGTTCACAACCAGACACTCGCCCGGTTGCAATTCGCGCACCTGCTCGACCTGCACGTTCATGGCTGTCTGTATTACCGGACGCTCCGATGCAACAACCACAATTTCGTCGTCGGCGTAATAAAAAGCCGGACGAATGCCCCTCGGGTCGCGGAAGGAAAACATGTCACCGCTGCCGGTCATGCCGCAAATGACATACCCGCCGTCCCAAATGCGTGAGGGCTTTTTGAGTATCTCGGCAATATTCAGGTTATTCTCGATAGCCTCGGTAATTTCAATATCGCCAAGCCCCTCCTGCTTGTAACGGTCATACAGCCGCTGGTTTTCCCGGTCGAGGGCGTGCCCCAGCTGTTCCAGCAAGACAAACGTATCGGCATAGCTGCGGGGGTGCTGTCCCTGAGCCACAATGCTCCCAAAGATTTCGTCGACATTGGTCATGTTGAAATTGCCGCACAGCAACAGATTTCTCGACCGCCAGTTACCCCGACGCAGGAACGGGTGCACATACGACAACCCCGAACGGCCGGTGGTACTGTAACGCAAGTGTCCCATATAGACCTCGCCGGCAAAGGGCAGATGCAGAGCGGCCCATTCGGCATCGGTCGGGTCGTGGGGAGTATTTTGTATCTGATTCCTTACATTGCCAAAAATCGCCTGTATGGCACCGGTACCCATCGCCCGTTCGCGATAGATAAACTCTTCGGCCGGTTGCGCATGCAGTTTCACACAGGCCAGACCGGCCCCCTCCTGCCCCCGGTTGTGCTGTTTCTCCATGAGCAGATAGAGCTTGTTCAGCCCATACATGTAAGAGCCGTATTTCTGTTGATAATAGGCCAGCGGCTTCAAGAGCCGTACCATGGCTATGCCACACTCGTGTTTGATAACTTCTGTCATATAAATCGATTCCTCCAAAAACGATTGTTCTTGTTATAAAACAAAACGAGCCACAACAAGATTTTCAAAATCTCTGTTATGGCTCGTTTCGGTATTCATAGGTCATTTATCTCGATGGGGTTACTGAACTCGCTTTAACGGATAAACAACAGTTCTCTATACTTGGGCAGCGGCCACATCTCGTTGTCGATCATCAGTTCGAGCTTGTCGATGTGATAGCGAATCTCGTCGAGGTGCGGAGCCACCGTATCATGATAGGCAATGGCTTTCTCGCGCTCGTTCTCTATCTTGTTGGCCACCTTGCGAGCCTCGACCATGGTGTGTACCTTCTCCTTGATGGTGAGCAGGTGGTGGGCTATCTTCTCGATGACCTCCATATCTTGCGTGGCAATCTGCTCACTCTTCTCGGCCGGGAACAGACTCTTAATCTTGAACACGTTGTCGAGCAGGAGCGACTGGTAGCGCGTGGCTACCGGCACAATGTGATTGATGGCCAGGTCGCCCAGCACACGGGCCTCGATTTGTATCTTCTTGGTGTATATCTCCCATTTCACCTCGTTGCGGGCCTGCAACTCTACGGGCGTAAAGACGTGTGTGCGTTCAAACATCTTCACCACGTCGTCTTTCAGATAGTTGTCAAAGATGAGCGGTACGCTCGTCTCGCAATCGAGACCACGACGTTCGGCCTCGGCCTTCCACTCATCGCTGTATCCGTTACCGTCGAAGCAGATGTCCTTGCTCTCATTGATCAGTTCTTTGACTACCGTGAGAATAGCCTGCTCCTTCTCCTTGCCTGCGACGATGAGTGCATCGACCCGCTCCTTGAACTCCTGCAACTGGGAGGCCACGGCGGCATTCAAGGCAATCATGGCGCTGGCGCAGTTGGCCGACGAACCTACGGCCCGGAACTCGAAGCGGTTACCGGTAAAGGCGAAGGGCGACGTGCGGTTACGGTCGGTGTTGTCCATCAGGATTTCGGGAATCTGTGCGATGTCCAGTTTCAGCCCGGCCTTGCCACTCATGTTCAACACATCTTCCGAAGTACTCTTGGCCAATTTGGCCAATACCTCGCTAATCTGTTTGCCCATGAAGATGGAGATGATGGCGGGAGGTGCCTCGTTGGCTCCCAACCGGTGACCGTTGGTGGCCGACGAGATGCTGGCTTTCAACAGACCGTTGTATTTATAGACGGCAGCCATTACATTGACAATGAATGTAATGAATTGCAGGTTTTCTTTGTGTGTCTTGCCGGGAGCAAAGAGCAGTACTCCGGTATCGGTGCCCAGCGACCAGTTGTTGTGCTTGCCCGAACCGTTTACACCCTTGAAGGGTTTCTCGTGCAGCAGCACTCTGAAATTGTGACGACGAGCGACCTCGCGCATCACCGACATGAGCAACAGGTTGTGGTCGTTGGCCAGGTTGGTCTCTTCAAAGATAGGAGCTACTTCGAACTGGTTGGGAGCTACCTCGTTGTGACAGGTCTTTACCGGGATACCCAACTTGTGGCATTCGATTTCGAGATCTTGCATGAAGGCTTCGACCCGCGAGGGAATGGCCCCGAAATAGTGGTCTTCGAGCTGTTGGTTCTTGGCGCTCTCGTGCCCCATGAGGGTGCGACCGGTGAGCACCAGGTCGGGACGGGCTGCATAGAGGCTCTCGTCGACCAGGAAATATTCCTGTTCCCAACCCAGATAGGAGTAGACGTGGTTGACGTTCTTGTCAAAATATTTGCACACGGCGGTAGCCGCCTTATTCACGCTGTTCAATGCTTTCAGCAAGGGTGTCTTGTAGTCAAGCGACTCGCCCGTATAGGAGATGAAAACGGTGGGAATACACAGTGTCTTGTCGAGTATAAATGCGGGCGACGAGATGTCCCAGGCCGAATAGCCCCGGGCCTCGAAGGTGTTGCGGATACCCCCATTGGGGAAGCTCGACGCATCGGGCTCCTGCTGGATAAGCAACTTGCCCGAGAACTCCTCGACAACACCGCCTTTGCCGTCGTGCTCGATAAACGCATCGTGCTTTTCAGCCGTACCGTCGGTGAGCGGCTGGAACCAGTGTGTGTAGTGTGTAGCTCCCATTTCGAGGGCCCACTTGCGCATACCGGCAGCGACGCTGTCGGCTACCTCGCGACTCAGCGGAGTGCTGTTGTCGATGGCCTGGATTACAGCCTCATAAGTCTTTTTGGGAAGATACTTGAACATCTTCTCCCGGTTAAAGACATATCGTCCGTAATACTCAGACGGTCGCTCATTCGGATAGTTCACAGGGACAGCCTTTCGACTAAAAGCCTCTTTCGTCACCTTGAATCTTAGCATTGACATAGTTGAATCTATTAGGTTAAATGATATGTTTCTTCTCTTCCTGTTTTACAACTTCCACTCCTGAATACGCGAAATGGCTTCGACCGTATCTTCATACCGCCCGAACGCCGTCAAGCGGAAATAGCCTTCGCCCGAAGGACCGAACCCGACACCGGGGGTTCCCACAATATGGCACTCGTGCAACAGACGGTCGAAAAACTTCCACGAAGATAATCCATTGGGGGTCTTTACCCAAATATAAGGAGCATTATCTCCACCGAAAATTTGCAGACCGATGCGTTGGAGCGACTCTTTCAGGAGTCGAGCGTTGCGCATATAGTATTCGATAGACTCTTTTATCTGTTGTGTTCCCAGCTGACTGTATGCAGCCTCGGCAGCCCGTTGAACGATGTAGGAGGTACCGTTGAACTTGGTGGTCTGCCGGCGGTTCCACAGGCGGTTTACACCGACTTTCTCGCCAGCGGCATTGTAGAGTTTCAACTCTTTGGGTACAACGGTATAGCCGCAGCGCAAGCCTGTAAAGCCGGCTGTCTTGGAGAAGCTGCGGAATTCGATGGCAACCTGTTTGGCACCCTTCATCTCGTAGATGCTGTGCGGGATATTCTCGTCGTGGATAAAGGCCTCGTAGGCGGCATCGAAGAGGATAAGCGACTCGTTTTCGAGAGCATAGTCGACCCACTTCTGCAACTCCTCTTTCGAGAGAGCCGTGCCGGTGGGGTTATTGGGATAGCACAGGTAAATAATATCGGGACGTTCGGTAGGCAATGCGGGGACGAAATTGTTTTCGGCCGTACAGGGCAGATAGACAATCTGGCTCCAATGCTCACCGTCACCGGCCAACTCGCCGGCCCGACCGGCCATGACGTTGGTATCGACATAGACGGGATAGACGGGATCGGTCACGGCTACCCGATTCTTTACACTCAGAATATCGCCGATGTTTCCCAAGTCGCTCTTGGCTCCGTCACCCACAAAAATCTCATCGGCATCGAGCTCGACACCCCGCGAACGGTAATCGTGTTCGATAATGCGGTCCTGCAAAAAGCGGTAACCCTGTTCAGGTCCGTAGCCCCGGAAAGTTTCGGCATGGCCCATTTCATCGACAGCCTTGTGCATGGCCTCGATAATGGCCGGAACGATGGGGCGCGTCACGTCGCCAATGCCCAGACTGATGATTCTGGCCTCGGGGTGTTGCTCCTGATAGGCCGTTACCTTCTTTTTTATATCCGAGAAAAGATAGCTCTCGGTGAGTTTCAGATAATTCTCATTAATCAATACCATATACTTCTACTTATTTATTATTTGACGTCGGGCCATTCCCCTTCAAAGACGGTGACGGCGCCGCCGGTCATGTAAATTCGATTGTTCTGTTCGCGCCACTCGATGGAGAGGTCACCTCCCAGCAGATGCAGTGTAGCCCGACGGTCGCTCCGGCCGTTGAGCACGGCAGCTACCAGCGTAGCGCAAGCCCCGGTTCCACAGGCCAATGTCTCACCGGCGCCACGTTCCCAAACCCGCATCCTCAGGTCTTGCGGCGACTGTACCTCGACAAACTCCACGTTGGTGCGACGAGGGAAGAGCTCGTGATGCTCGATGAGCGAACCGATGTGATGCAGGTCGTAACGGTCCATTCCATCGAGAAAAATGACAGCGTGCGGATTGCCCATCGACACGCAAGTGATGGCAAACGTCTCTCCCTCGACCTCCAACGGGTGAGCGATAACGGGACTGTCGGAAAGATTCACCGGAATTTCGGGGGCCGACAAGATGGGCTCTCCCATATCGACAGTCACCTGTTCTACTG
Organism: Barnesiella viscericola DSM 18177; assembly: GCF_000512915.1. GTDB lineage: Bacteria > Bacteroidota > Bacteroidia > Bacteroidales > Barnesiellaceae > Barnesiella > Barnesiella viscericola. The sequence continues at coordinate 194,993 of NZ_CP007034.1, read as the reverse complement.
TACCGTTCTGTGTATGTAGTGTGAGGTGTTTTACCCCGGCCAGAGTTTCGAGTGTCAGTTCCTTTTTCGTAGTCAGACCCTTGTCATATACATATTTGCCCACGCAGCGTGAGGCATTCCCGCACATCTCGGCCTCCGACCCATCGGAGTTGAACATGCGCATGCGAAAATCGCAACTGTCGGAAGGCATGATGATTACCAATCCATCGGAACCTATTCCAAAATGCCGGTCACTCATTTGTCGGGCCAAACTGCCCAAATCGGCCGGCAATTTTTCAAATCCATTCAGGTAAATATAATCATTGCCTGCCCCTTGCATTTTTGTGAATCTCATAAGAACACTCTTTTTGATACAACATTTTGGTTTTCTAAAACTAAATGCAATTATTTCGTCGCAAAATTAGCCTTTTTGACAAAGATAGTTACAAATCGAAAGTATAAATATTGTATAAATATATTTATGTTATATAAAACAGGTCGGTATAGGATTGTCTACCAGTCCCGTCGAAAAATTTATTTCTACAATCTGTCGGCAAAACCTGTGGAATAGGGATTTTTTCATTATCTTTGCATGGTTTTCACGATAGAAATCCACCTTACTCAACTAAGCTAATTACTAATACATATATAATTCTATCGTAATGCAAACAACAAAAAAGGCTTCTCTAATCCTTGATGACGGTACCGTATTTGTCGGGAAATCATTTGGCTACGAAAAACCTGTTGCCGGTGAGGTCGTCTTCAACACTGCCATGACGGGCTACCCCGAAAGTTTGACCGACCCCTCCTACTCCGGACAAATCTTAGTGACTACCTATCCACTTATCGGAAACTACGGAGTACCTCGACGGGAAAAGGTGAATGGATTGTCGCGATTCTATGAATCGGAGAAAATTCATGTCGAAGCGTTGGTCGTATCGGACTACTCGTTTGAATACAGTCACTGGAACGCCGATAAAAGTCTGGCCGACTGGTTGAAAGAAGAACAAGTAGTCGGCATCTACGACATCGACACCCGCGAGTTGACCAAGCGATTGAGAGAGCATGGTTCCATGAAAGGGAAAATCGTCATCGACGGTGGCGAAGACATCGAGTTTGTCGACCCCAACCTCTCCAATCTGGTGGCCAAAGTGAGCTGCAAAGAGGTGATCCGATATGGGAACGGGCAGAAAAAAGTTGTTCTGGTCGATTGTGGCGTCAAGCACAACATTATCCGCTGCCTGCTCAAACGCGATGTGACCGTGATTCGCGTACCCTGGGATTACGATTTCAACACGCTCGACTACGACGGGCTGTTTATCTCCAACGGTCCGGGCGACCCCGACATGTGTGGCATTACCGTAGAACACATACGCCAGGCCATGAGCGGAATCAAACCCATCTTCGGCATCTGCATGGGGAACCAGTTGCTGTCGAAGGCCGGAGGAGCCCGTACCTACAAGCTCAAATATGGCCACCGCAGTCACAACCAGCCGGTGCGTCAGGTGGGCACGAACCGCTGCTTCATCACCTCGCAGAATCACGGCTTTGCCGTAGACAACTCGACCCTCGGTGCCGATTGGGAACCGCTCTTCATTAATATGAACGACGGGACCAACGAGGGTATTCGTCACAAATCGAAACCCTACTTCTCGGCCCAGTTCCACCCCGAAGCCGCCAGTGGTCCTACCGATACCGAATTCTTATTCGACGAATTTGTAAAACTGTTGTAAACCCGGAAATATCAGACCTATGAACCAAGAAGAGATCAAAAAAATAAAGAAAGTACTGTTGTTGGGCTCCGGAGCCTTGAAAATAGGTGAAGCCGGCGAATTTGACTATTCCGGGTCGCAAGCCTTGAAAGCCCTTAAAGAGGAAGGCATCACGACGGTTTTGATCAACCCCAACATCGCTACGGTGCAGACGTCGGAGGGTGTAGCCGACAAGATTTATTTCCTGCCGGTAACCCCCTACTTTGTCGAGCGGGTCATCCAAAAGGAGAAACCCGACGGTATTCTGTTAGCCTTCGGCGGACAGACGGCTCTTAACTGCGGTGTACAACTCTATCAGGCCGGCACGCTCGAAAAGTATAACGTGCAGGTGCTGGGCACACCAGTACAGGCTATCATGGACACCGAGGACCGCGAACTCTTTGTCAAAAAGCTCGATGAAATCGATGTGAAGACCATCAAGAGCGAGGCCGTCAACTCCATAGAAGATGCCGCCCAAGCGGCTGCCGAACTGGGCTACCCCATCATCATTCGGGCTGCCTACGCCCTGGGAGGCTTGGGCAGTGGTTTCTGCGACAACGAAGAGGAGCTGCGCATCAAGGCCGAAAAGGCCCTGTCGTTCTCGCCCCAAATTCTGGTAGAGAAATCGCTCAAAGGCTGGAAAGAGATCGAATACGAGGTGGTGCGCGACCGCTACGACAACTGCATCACGGTATGTAACATGGAGAATTTCGACCCGCTGGGAATCCACACGGGCGAAAGTATCGTGGTGGCACCGTCGCAAACGCTCACCAACAGCGAATATCACAAACTGCGCGAACTGGCCATACGCATCATTCGTCACATCGGTATCGTGGGCGAGTGCAACGTACAATATGCCTTCGATCCCAAGTCGGAAGACTACCGGGTAATCGAGGTGAATGCCCGATTGAGCCGCTCGTCGGCCCTCGCCTCGAAAGCCACGGGTTATCCGCTGGCCTTTGTTGCCGCCAAACTGGGATTGGGTTACGGTCTGTTCGACTTGAAAAACTCGGTAACCAAAGAGACCAGCGCCTTCTTCGAGCCGGCACTCGACTACATTGTCTGCAAGATACCCCGCTGGGACTTGGGTAAGTTTCAGGGCGTAGACCGCGAACTGGGTTCGAGCATGAAATCGGTCGGCGAGGTCATGGCTATCGGCCGCACCTTCGAGGAGGCTATCCAGAAAGGTCTGCGCATGATTGGTCAGGGCATGCACGGCTTCGTAGAGAATAAGGAACTGGTGATTCCCAACATCGACAAATCGCTGCACGAGCCTACCGACAAACGTATCTTTGTCATCAGTAAGGCCATGCGTGCCGGTTATACGGTAGACCAGATTCACGAACTGACCAAAATCGACTGCTGGTTCCTGCAAAAACTGATGAACATCGTGCGCACGGCTCACGACTTGGAAGAGCTTGACGAGTCGATTACCAGCGCCGAGAATCCCGAGAAATACTACGACCTCATGCGTAGGGCCAAGATACAGGGCTTCTCCGATTTCCAGATCGCCCGTGCCATCTGGAAAGAGAAGATGGAAGACTGCCACATGCAGTGGGTGCGCCAGTTCCGCAAATCGCTGGGCATCGTCCCCGTGGTAAAACAAATCGACACGCTGGCTGCCGAATATCCGGCCCAGACCAACTATCTGTATCTGACTTACAGCGGTATCGCCAACGACGTGAAATACCTGGGCGACCGCAAGTCGATTGTGGTACTGGGCTCGGGAGCCTACCGCATCGGCTCCTCGGTAGAGTTCGACTGGTGCGGCGTGCAGGCTTTGAATACCATTCGCAAAGAGGGTTACCGCAGCGTGATGATCAACTACAACCCCGAGACGGTATCAACCGACTACGACATGTGCGACCGGCTCTATTTCGACGAGCTGACCTTCGAACGGGTGATGGATATTCTCGAACTCGAAAATCCTCACGGCGTAATCCTCTCGACCGGTGGACAGATACCCAACAACCTGGCCACGCGCCTCGACGAGCAACACGTGAGCATACTGGGTACGACGGCCGACAGTATCGACAACGCCGAAGACCGTCACAAATTCTCGTCGATGCTCGACTCGCTGGGTATCGACCAGCCCCGCTGGCGCGAGCTGACCTCGTTGGCCGACATCTACGACTTCGTGAAAGAGGTGGGCTATCCCGTGCTGGTGCGCCCCTCTTACGTACTCTCGGGAGCTGCCATGAACGTCTGCTCGAACAATGCCGAGCTGGAACAGTTCCTGCAACTGGCCGCCAACGTATCGAAGAAACACCCGGTTGTTGTCAGCGAGTTTATCCAACATGCCAAAGAGATTGAGATGGACGCTGTGGCCCGCAATGGCGAAATCATCATCTACGCCATATCGGAGCACATCGAGTTTGCCGGTGTACACTCGGGCGACGCCACCATACAGTTCCCGCCGCAAAAGCTCTATGTCGAGACCGTGCGACGCATCAAGAAGGTAGCCGGGCAGATAGCTCAGGCGCTCAACATATCGGGCCCCTTCAACATCCAGTTCCTGGCCAAGAACAACGACATCAAGGTAATCGAGTGCAACCTGCGAGCTTCGCGTAGCTTCCCGTTCGTATCGAAGGTTTTGAAAATCAACTTCATCGAACTGGCCACGAAGGTGATGATGGGACTGCCGGTAGAAAAACCGGGCAAGAACGAGTTCGACCTCGACTATGTGGGCATCAAAGCCTCGCAATTCTCCTTCTCCCGCTTGCAGAAGGCCGACCCTGTGCTGGGTGTCGACATGGCCTCGACCGGCGAGGTAGGCTGTCTGGGACTCGACACGAGCGAAGCCATCTTGAAAGCCATGCTCTCGGTCGGCTACCAGATTCCCAAAAAGAATATCCTGCTCTCAACCGGTACCGCCAAACAGAAGGCCGATATGCTCGAAGCCGCACAGCTCCTGCATGAGAAGGGATACAACCTATTTGCCACGGGCGGAACGCACCAGTTCCTCACCGACAACGGTATCCCGGCCGTGAAGGTCTACTGGCCCAGCGAGAGCGATCACGAACCTCAGGCCTTGGAGATGCTGCACAACAAGCAGATTGACCTGGTGGTGAACATTCCCAAGAATCTGACGCAAAAGGAGCTCGACAACGGCTACAAGATACGTCGTGCAGCCATCGACTTCAACATTCCGCTTATCACCAACGCCCGGTTGGCTTCGGCCTTTATCGAGGCTTTTTGCAGCTTGAATATCGACGACATTCAAATCAAGAGCTGGGACGAGTACAAGTAAAGCGAGAAATCCCTCCATACCTCAAAAGCGCGACCTCCTGCTGTGAAGGCCGCGCTTTTTTATAACTATTTTTTGTCTAAAAGGAATAAATTATTATCTTTATGCTCACTATTTAGAGGAATTGTTTCTCACGATTCCTGGAAAGAACAGGTACCTTAATCGACACAACACGTAACAGAATGAAAAAATTTATTTATGCTGCTGCCCTTTTACTCATGCTCGCGACAGTCAAGACGCATGCGCAAACCTTCATGGATCGGGTACATTTCGAATTTTCAGCCGGAACGGGAATGGAAAACAAAGGAATAACGCCCGTTGACTTTTCATTCAAGTCCCAGGTGGAATTTGTTTCTATCGCCTATCTCTTTGTTACGGTCGAAGACAACATTTCCCTATACAAAAACAAGGAGGTTAAAACTTATTATAATGGGGTCAGCTTAGGCGGTGGCTTGGGTGTAAAACTGCTCGACGGCGTGAAAAGTATCCATGCCCTTGACGTACGGGCAAAGGCATTGAGCAGCGTGGGCTGCCCCTCTTGGAACCGCTCGTCCTACGACATCTCCCTGGCCTGGTACCTCAGGTCGTATAGATTCTCGCCTGTCGTCGAGCTGGGTTATCGATTTATCGATTCGCACACCTCGGGTCTCAGCAATTGTGGGAACGCCTTCCTCTCCATCGGATTCAGATACTGACAACGACTATCTGCGGGTCTTGTACGAGAGGATATGCCACGACAGGGCCATGGCCAGCAGGATAAACAAGAGCGCGAGCCACCACACCCGAGCCACAAACAGGGCGCAATAGAGCAGCGTAATCCACACCAGCGATACCGAGATGATTTTCACCCGCAGCGGTATGGCCTTATGTTCGAGAAAGTCGCGGATATAGGGACCCAGCCGCTTGTGATTCAAAAGCCAATGATAGAGCCGTGGCGAACTGCGCAGCCACAGGGCTGCCGACAGCAGCAGAAAAGGGGTGGTAGGCAACAGCGGCAGGAAGATACCGGCTACCCCCAAGCCGAGAGAGAGTCCGCCTAAAAGAATATAGATAACTTTCACGGTGCAAAAATACGACAAAACCCGAAGCCGGAAAGAATACCCGCAAGAAAACCAGTGGGAACCGGCAACCTATTGCTCGGAATGTGCTCTGCCCCATCAAATGGGAGACTTCTCCCCTGCTCCACGACTTTAAAAACAAATGCGAGGAAGAATCTGTTAACATCGAACCAAGAAGTTCTTCCCTAAAAATTTACTGTTCCGTTATTGTACTACTTAGCTTGGTGGATATGTATTATGTTAATTGCCGTGTCCAATGCGGTATCAGTTTTACCTAACGCATCATTCAAGGTATATTCGATATTAGTATCCGGCAAAACTCCGGTATAGATGATATCAGAGCCATCAGGGTTAGAAAATCGACAAAACGAAACCTGAGACCAATAGCCATGCCCATGGTCATTCACTTTTGGAGAACTGACTACTCCGGCTGTCGATGTGCCTACTATGGTAGCCAGTTTCAGATTCTTCATCGTCACGGCAAAATCTTCGGCGGCTGAAGCCGTAAATCCATCGACAAGTAAAATGATCGGCGATTTGATTCTCAATGAATCGGGTATTTTACTTTTAAATGGGTCTAATTGTATCGGCTGCATTGCAACCCCATTATAATAATCGGCCAATTGAGGTACGTTTTTCCCATACAACTCGATAGCCGTATTTGAAACTCTGCCTGTAAGCATAAGTCCATCTTGAATATTCACATCTGAATCTGCTATATATTGTATAAGATTATGCCACGATTCATCTGTACCGCCTCGGTTGCCTCGTATATCAAAAATGACTCCTTTTGATGATATAAATTGCGACAGATATTTCTCAAACTCCTCTTTTACCGATTGAGGTTTAGCAAATGTGGTCAACTTCATATAGAGAATATCACCGGGTAGATTCTTTACATAACATATACGATTGTCCCGCTGAATAAGCCAGTCTGATATATCCTCATACCCTATGATACCCGTTGTTAAAGAAACCTCTTTCATCTCTCCGTTGGGGGTCTTAATACTACAATTATAACGAGTGTCCTTATCTCCTGTCAAAAAGAAGTCTAACGCTTTCCTTTTTCTCCAATTTTCATTGGAAGCCGGGACAATCGGATAAACCTGTTTTTGCAGGTAATCCATCAATGGTTCGCCTTCAACTTCAACAATCTGACTGCCAAGGGGTATCTCTTGTTTTAGGGCTGTGGGGATATTGGTCACAAATAATTGATCTTTGACCCAAGAAAAGACAACAGGCACTTTGTACCTTTTGATGTTGTTATCATTAAATTTAGTATGTCCGTCTTGAAAACTCGAAAGGAATTCGGCCATGAGATTAGAAAAATGCTGTTCGCTTTCTGCATGTAGAACTTTGGGGATATACTCTTTGTACAGACTATCGGGGTCAACCTCCTTAAACCGTTCAGGGAAGGCAAAATTCTTGCACACATCCTTCCATACAGAAGAAAGGATATATATCCGCTCATTTGTGGTAGTCTGAGCTTTTGCTGGTACCTGTATTGCAAATAAGCCGACTAATGCAATAGCAAAAAGACATTTTTTCATTGTACCCTATTCTTTGGTCGTAAAGATAGGAAATTATATCTTATCCATAAATGAAGCGAGGGAGAATCTGTTGTCTCCAATGCCCTCAGGTCTCCTCACCTTCATCGGCTTCAATCGTATCAATTTCGGTTCAAGATTCCGGAATCCTTATCCCGGTTCTGTATTTTCAATTTTACACCCGATTTAGATTGGCCAAATGAGAAATTATAAACGAGATTGACATATACCATATTGGCATTGTTGATGATTCTTTCGGTCTCCGTACGTCGTAGGAGCGATGTCCCAGATACAGATGTAACCTGTTTCCAGGAGTCATAGAACGGGTATCTTATACCTCCGGTGAGGGTCAAGTTTTTAATCGGTTTATAAGACAACTCTACCGATGCCATGCTGGGTATGTTTTTCGTTGTCTGTCCGATAAGGGATTTCTTTTGAGTCTGATAGAATACCTGCAATCCCCATTGATGACAGGCAAGATATACCGAGGGTATGATGGAATAGCCGGTATGGTTCCATTTCGAGGTGCCCCATTTATTTATCTGATGGAACACTTCGGAGTACAATCTCAACCTGAGCATATTGTTTGAAAATGGATACCACTGTAAAAAGAGGCTGGCTTTCATGTTCTGTGCATAATCCAGATTCCCAAAGGTTTCGATGATGTTTGTATGGTCCGATTGAAAAATCGGGGCGATGGCATCTTTCGTATAGGAATACCCCACTTCTGCATTGATAATAAATTTCTTGAACCCTTTGAAATAGGAGAATGAAAAATCATGGTTGTTGCTTGGGCTCAAATGGGGATTCCCGACAAAGATGTAATTGGGATCTTTATAATATGGATTATAAGTCAACGAAGAGACCGACGGGTTTTCGGTATTTATTTCATAATTGAACATCAGGTCGGAGCTTGGGTCTATGAAATATCCCAATTTCACCTGAGGGCGGAAATAGGTGAAGTTGTAGGTCTTGTTCTCGATAGTGGTAAATATATGGTTGTTCACGCCGGCGCTGAGGCTGTAATTGAATCTGTCGCCCCACATGCCGGTTATTCCCAGATAGGAGTAGATTTCATGGGCCGTTATCTTATTGTTCGACGGCAGGTTATTCTGAATGCTGTTGTTGTACATGTATCGTGACCCAGCATGCAGATTCACCGTTTCCATTTTATAGGTATACAACGCTTCTCCAATAACCGAATACTTGTCGGTATGTATTACCGTAGCCGTTTCAAAATCGGGTTCTGCTTCCAGCAATTCCTGATACTCATAATCATAATCCGACTTGTAGTATGTACCGACGAGATTCACAATAAGCTCATGTTTGGAGCCGAACGATTTACTGAAATACATATCCATAACCGGACTGATGTATTTGTCTTTGTCCCAACTCTCCCCTGTTTTACGGGATTCCTTACCGTCCACACTTGACAGAATATCCTGCACCGAGGAGCGTCTGCGATTCAAGGAGTTGAAGGAGAGTTTCGTACTGAACAGATAGTTGTCGGCTTTTGTGTTGTTGAAGCTGATTTCGGCCACCTGCTGCTCATAGGCATAGGGGCTGTTGCGCCCGCTCTTTCTCTTTTCAAAATCTGTTCCGCCGACGGAATAGGCCATTTCTTCGTCCAGCACCCTTTTGTTGTAGTTCCTGTAATTGATATTGTATGTCACACCAATCTGCGAATGTCCCCAGTTGTATTTGAAGTTGACGACATTGTTGCCAAATCCTGTGGTCACGGCATTCTGGGTATTGACCCCGACCGACTCACCATTCTGTTTTTCCCGGGTCACCACATCGATTACGGCCTCCAGTCCCATATTGGAGTATTGGACAGGCGGCTGGGTATAATAGTCGATTTTGGCAATATTCTCAGGCGATATGACAGACAAGTCTATCGGCGTTGATGGTATGCCATTGATCAGAATCTTCACGGCCTTGCCGTCCACCGACGAAACACTTTGATCAAGAACTTGAATCTTGGGCAGGAACTCCAACGCCGACAAGGCACTGCTGTATTGACCCTTTTCGGCAGGAGTCAATTTATATTCCTTCTTATCGGCAAACCGTTTTACCAAGCTGGCCGACACGACCACCTCGTCCAAATCAAGAGGCTGTTCTTTCAGAATAATAAGTCCGACATCGGTATTCCCGGCTACCGTGATTTCCGTGGAGTAATCTTCATAGCCTAAAAAAGAGATGCTCAATATATATTTACCATCGGCTACTTTCTCCAACTCAAATAGCCCGTTCCGGTTGGTCGTGCCCCCTTTACTGCTTGATGTATCATGGCCCTGATACAATCTCACCGAGGCTCCTGCAACAGGTCTATTCCCCGAGTCTGCGACTACCCCCTTTACCAAACCTTGTGCCCAAGCCGATACCGAAAACAGTATCCATAAAAGAGTTGCAACGATTGTTCTCTCCCTCTTCATAATTTGCCGTTTTTTGTTGACAAATATATGAGCGAGGTGGCAAAAAACTGTTATAGAGGGACTGACATTTGGCTGACATTTAGCCAACAATACACTGATAATCAGCGTTCCTTTGTTTTCAGTACATAGAAATGCCCCTTTTCTGCCTCAATCTTTACATTACAGGCTCTTTCCAAAACCGGCTTTATTCGGCGGACCAATGTATATAGAGTATCGCGAGCATCTTCTTTCCCGGGCCAAAGGCTATGACATATCTCTTCCACCGACAATCGATGATTCTTCGCTATTATGAACATTTTCATGAGTTGATACTGCATGGGAGTAAAGTAAATCTCTTTCCTCGCCTCATCAAAAAAGAGATTGGAAGACTTTGAGAAATGCAATGCTCCAACACTTATCGTTTCCGATTCTATGATATTATTGACTTTTTCAGACGGCTTCATACGGAAAAACATAATGGACGAAAGCCCCCATAATATACTTATAATAAACAATATGGAGGGTAGTTTTTGTTCAGACATTCCAAATATTGCGGCCTTTGAGCAGTTTGGATATGCTCTGATATGCAATCTTTCGTCCCCTATTTTATAACTCATTGTATCGCTACAAAAAGGAATTTTACTAGGCTCCTCCGTGCAAATAGACAAATAAGAGGTCTCCTTCAATTGGTCTATTTGCAGTTTTGATCGAAATACCTTCAAGGTATCCACTGTTATGTGGTCATATGTTTTATACAGAATCGTTTGGGCTAATGCCTGATTTACATCGTTGATAATATATTCTTTGGTAGTCGTATAGTTGCCATAACTTAAAAATAATGACGGAAGCATTAAAGAGAAAAAGACTATAATTGCAGCTATTGGTTTCATAGTGTTCTTTTATATCATGAGGTATTAGTATCTACAAATATAGTGAAAGAAGAATTGGGAGACAAATGGGAACAAGAGTTTTACGTGAATATGCAGGCCGACGATGCAATCCACCACTTTTTCTATCAACAAAAAAAGGGAGCGCCCGGATTTCCCGGGACGCTCCCCTTTTTTGACTCTTATTCAGGAGAAGGGAATTACATCATTCCGCCCATTCCACCCATTCCGGCAGCCGGCATGGCAGGAGCAGGATTCTCTTCTTTCTTATCGGCAATTACGCATTCGGTCGTCAAGAACATACCGGCGATAGAAGCGGCGTTTTCGAGGGCTACACGAGTTACTTTGGCCGGATCGATTACACCTGCGGCGAAGAAATTTTCGTAGGTGTTGGTGCGGGCATTGTAACCGAAATCGCCTTTACCGTCTTTTACGCGTTGTACAATCACAGCGCCTTCGACACCGGCATTGGCCGTAATCTGACGCAGAGGCTCTTCGATAGCTCTCTTCACGATTTCGATACCGGTCGTTTCGTCTTCGTTATCACCTTTGAGGCCTTCCAAGGCAGGAATACAGCGAATGTAAGCTACACCGCCACCCGGTACGATACCTTCGGCAATAGCGGCTCTCGTGGCACTCAGGGCATCGTCTACACGGTCTTTCTTCTCTTTCATTTCAACCTCCGAGGCAGCACCGATGTAGAGGACGGCAACACCACCGGCCAATTTGGCCAGACGCTCTTGCAGTTTCTCCCGATCGTAGTCAGAAGTTGTCGTCTCGATTTGAGCCTTGATTTGAGCCACACGAGCAGCGATAGATTCCTTGCTACCCATACCGTTGACGATGGTCGTGTTCTCTTTGTTGACGGTTACTTTCTCGGCACGGCCCAACATTTCGATGGTGGTCGATTCGAGTTTCAACCCTTTCTCTTCGGAGATTACGACACCACCGGTGAGGACGGCAATATCCTCGAGCATCTCTTTACGACGGTCGCCGAAACCGGGAGCCTTCACGGCACATACTTTGAGCGAACCACGCAAGCGGTTTACAACCAACGTTGCCAAGGCTTCGCTGTCGACATCTTCGGCAATGATGAGCAGAGGACGACCGGTCTGTGCAGTGGCTTCGAGTACGGGAAGCATATCTTTCAAAACCGAAATCTTCTTATCGTAGATCAAGATGTAGGGCGTATCCATTTCGCACTCCATCTTCTCGGTATTGGTTACGAAATAGGGCGAGATGTAACCGCGGTCGAACTGCATACCTTCAACGATGTCGACCGTTGTGTCGGTACCTTTGGCCTCTTCGACCGTGATGACGCCTTCTTTCTTCACTTTCTTCATAGCCTCGGCAATGAGTTGACCGATTTCGCTATCGTTGTTGGCCGAGATGCGGGCAACCGATTCGATTTTCTCAAAGTCGTCACCTACCTCCTGAGCTTGTTCTCTGATGCCTTCAACAACTTTGGCTACGGCTTTGTCGATACCCCGTTTCAAGTCCATGGGGTTGGCACCGGCAGCCACGTTTTTAAGACCTACGTTCACAATCGACTGTGCCAATACAGTAGCCGTGGTCGTACCGTCACCGGCATCGTCGCCCGTCTTGGAGGCAACCTCTTTGACCAATTGGGCACCCATGTTCTGGAAGGGGTCGGCCAATTCGATCTCTTTGGCTACCGTCACACCGTCTTTGGTGATGTGGGGAGCACCGAATTTTTTCTCGATAATTACGTTACGACCTTTCGGACCCAGGGTTACTTTCACGGCATTTGCCAATTCGTCAACCCCTTTTTTCAGCTCTTCGCGAGCCTGAATATTGAATTTAATTTCTTTAGCCATAATTCTTTTCCTTCTAAAAATTAAACATGAAACACGTTAAAGGATTGCCAAAATATCGGATTGTCTCATGATCAGATATTTTTCACCGTCCAATTCGATTTCGGTGCCCGCATATTTACCGTACAAAACGGTATCGCCGGGTTTCACTACCATTTCCTCGTCTTTGGTACCATTGCCGATGGCAATTACTTGACCTTTGAGGGGTTTTTCTTTGGCCGAATCAGGGATAATAATACCGCCGATTGTTTTCTCTTCTGCAGGAGCTGGGAGCACCAATACTCTGTCTGCTAACGGTTTAATAGTCATTGTTCTTTATTTTAGTTATACTTTAATTTTATCGTTGTGTGTCTACCCATTTAGAGATAGACACCCTAATTATAACCAATTTCATGCCAAAAGATTTATTGGCCCGAAATCTGACAAAACGTCACTTCCGGACAAAGAGAGACAGCGTGTAGACTGACAAAGATTCCTGCCTGTTACCGGGAGGGTAAAGGCAGAACTCCATTCAAGAGGGAATGGTAATGAGAGGTGTATCGGTGTGGAACAGCATTTTGTGAGCGATGCTGGGATTGAAAAGACGGGCAAAGATGTTACGCTTGCGGTTGGGGACGACCATGACATCGATGGAGGCCTCTTGGAAAAGTCGCTCAACGTTGTCGAGGAAATTGTCCTCGCCGATTATCTTGTAGTCGATTTCCCTACCGGGATAGTGCGACTGGCAGTAGTCGCGAATACCGGCCAACTTTATTTCGGTCCAGGCATCGCTTTTCTCGGTCAAATGGAAGAACCGTATGCCAAAGGTGTAGCTCTGGAACAGGCGCATGAAGGTATCGAGCGAAATCAAGTCCTGCTGGTCAAAATTGGTGAAAAAGGCGACATTCTTGATGTCGCTTATGTGCGTGTGAGTAAACCCTTCGGGGACGGCAAATACCGGGAAATTTCCATTGTCGACTACCTCGGCCGTTACGCTTCCTATCAAGTCTATCTCCTTCCGGGTCTTTCCCCTTGACCCCATAACAATGAGCGACGGGTTCAATTCTTTTGCCATCAGTATAATCGTGTCTTCGGGGACTCCCTCGCAAACTCGGTATATAAAGGGGACCGACGGGAGTGTGCCCTCGACCATCAACTGGTGTAACTTTTCACAAAAGGATGTCATCTCGCGATTGGCCTTTGCGAATAATAGTTTGTGTTCTTCGCTTTCTTTCAATTCATGGCTTATCGTCTCGGCCAACGAGAGAGACCCCATGGAGAAAGGAGACAAGAAGGTATGAAGCAATACGACCTCGGCTTCGTGGGTAGCGGCAAAATCGAACCCCAGCCGACAAGCCTGCATGGAGTAGTCGGAAAAGTCGATGGGGATAAGAATCCGGTTCTTTTTCGGTTTTCCCGCAATTTCCGAATTCCCGAACACGGGATCGGTCTCTAAAATTTCGAGGGCGTGAGGCAAATCCTGTTCATGGATTCGCACTCGCACCCCCGGTGAAATGACTGGTTTCAACAGATTGACATTTTGAATGGTCACGGCGATACCCTGGCTCTCCAAAATGCCTTTCAAGATAAGAGCTTTCGGATAGGTGTGTATAGCCAGTGTAATCAAGCGGTCCCGTTTCATGGTCAATCCTGTTTCTGTTTTATCGGTTTATTTCTTATTGTTTTCTTCTTCCAAAATACGAAGTGCCATATCGTATATCTGTGTATTGTCGAGCACAACGATTCCGCCATCGGGTCCCGGTTCGATATGGAGCCCACAATTTTTCCCAAATGAATAATTGGTTCCTCCAAAATAATTACGCACGGTTTGGGTGGTAACATTCAACTCATCGGCGATTCTATGCATAGAACCGTCGGGCAAACTGTCCTTGATGCGACGGAGCTCGTTAAATGTGATTGTCTTAGTCATAAGGGTAATTGTTTTTATGGTTAAAAATTCGGTTAATTGTACTCTTTTGAATACGCACTAAATTTAAGTTCTATTTTCTACATTTCCAAATTTTGCAGCCAAAATTTTACGGGTGTTCAAAAATAGACTTGCACGAGTGCATAGGCCGAAATAGATACCACACTCAAACAGATGACGATAGTTGACAGCACAATGTCGGGGTCTTTATAGTAAGGCGACTGCCGTTGCCTCAGAATATGTTTTACCCACAAGCGATGACGTATTTTCACCCCTATTGCATAAACGATGACAGCGATAACGATGCCGGCCACCGTCCCGGCCAGAATGTCGCCGGGATAGTGTACGCCCAGATATATGCGGGAGTAGCAGTTGACAATGGCCCACACGACGGCAGTAATAGTGAAGAGACGGTTGCGGAATATCAGGGCCAGCAAGACCACCGCACCGAAACTGTTGGCTGCATGGCTCGAAATAAAGCCGTAACGCCCTCCCCTGTACCCGTTCACGATTTGTACAAAGGGGGAAAACTCGGGGTCCTGAGCCGGACGGAAACGGGCGAAATAGGGCTTGCACAGCGACGAAGCAAACTGGTCGCAGAGGGTTATCGTGAGGGCCAAAGCCACGACAACGAGCAATGCCTCTTTCCAATTCTTCCGAAAGAGGACAAACAAAAGGGAGAGGATCAGGGGGACCCACGTGAGTCGCCCCGTGTATATCCACATGAAATGGTCCCAGAACGGGGTGTGGGTGTTATTCAAAAAGAGAAAAACGGCTTTATCCCACTCGATTAACTGTTCCAACACGGGTAGTTGCAATTAGATGATTTCTATGGCTGCCGACGGAAGCCAACCGCGATTGCCGTCGCTTATCTTCACCTCGGACCACTCGCCTACCTTGCTCAGCACAACGACCTTGGTCCCTTCGTGCAGGACGAAGAGGTCGGTACCGCTCTCGGCCGGCGAACTCTTCACCGATACCGTGGCATCGAAGACGATGGCTTCGTTGCGAATCTCTTTCTTCTCGTTCAGCCCCCAGGCAAAGCAGTTGGCCATGATGGCAATCAGCAGCACTACGATTCCACCGAAGAAACCGATTTTCTTCAACGGTACCGACCGGGTGAAGAGGTAGAGATAACAGCCCCCGATGAACAGGAAAAAGGCGATGATGCCGATAACCGCCCACGTATTGGACGAGAGGTAGCTGCGCATCGTGTCGATCCACACCGAGAGGAAAAAGCGCCCTACGGGATCGATTTTATCGACAATGTGGGTGTTGGCCATGTCGAGGTTGAAACGGGCATCTTCGTTGCCGGGATTCAGCAGCAGAGCCCGCTCGTAGTTCAAGATGGCCTTGGCAAACTCGTTGTGCTTGTAGTAGGCATTGCCCAGATTGTAATAGAGGTCGGACGACACGCCATGCTCGCGGGCCGTTTGCTCATAGAGTTCGATGGCCTTGATATAATCTTCCTGGGCATAGGCCTCGTTGGCCTTTGTCAGGGACTCCTGACCATATGTTGCCGTCATACCGGCAACGATACAGAGCAAATATATAACTATCTTTTTCATCGTCATCGTGTTTTACTTTTTCACCGTATTTTCCATTTTGCCTATGGCCTCGACCGTCTGGGTATAAAGCTCGTCCATTGCCTCGTCAGATTGCGAGGGGGCATATTGGGCAAACTCGCAACGGCTCAATATCTCGTTGAATTCGGCTATCAACTCGGCGCCTGCTCCATATTTTTCCAGTTCGGCGGCCACATTATCCTTGGTCAACTCCGAGTTGGGAAGGCCGAG
This sequence comes from Barnesiella viscericola DSM 18177, assembly GCF_000512915.1. Lineage (GTDB taxonomy): Bacteria > Bacteroidota > Bacteroidia > Bacteroidales > Barnesiellaceae > Barnesiella > Barnesiella viscericola. The sequence continues at coordinate 178,573 of NZ_CP007034.1, read as the reverse complement.
TTTGTCGCTCAGATAGCCCCATACGGCTTTGAGCACCTCGTCGTAGAAGTGTTCCTTGTCGTGGTTCTTCAAATATTTCCCGGCCTCTTTCAGTCGCTTCGAGGCTACCTTGTTGGCCTTCCGGTTCTTCATGAGGGCCACGTTGGCATTGGCCTTGGCTTGCTTGCGGTTGATGATGACAAAGGCAATAAAGGCCACAGCCGGAATGATGTACCACAACCAGTAGGCCCACCCGTCGATATACATGGTGGGACTCTGTACCAGGTTCATCTTGTTGAGCTTGATGTAGTGTATATCCTGATTCAACAGTCTCAAATCCTCTTTATTCGAGAAATTCGATACGGTTTTACCTCCGCTCCCGGGAGCTCCCTTGTCGACCGTAATCTCATACTCTTCGGTGCGCAAGGTTTTGTATTGCTTGCTCTTGATATCGAAGTAGGAGAACTCGACGGCCGGAATCTTAAACGTACCGGCAAAGCGGGGTATCGTCGTATATTCGACGGTGCGGGTCCCGCTCACCCCACCGGCCGAGGCTTTCACCGAAACGTCGACTTTGGGGTCGTAGGTATCGAAATCGTTGGGCAGTTTCAAATCAGGATTTTTCAGATATTTCAAGTTACCCGAGCCTTTGATTACCAGTTTCAAGGTAATGGCCTCGTTGGCTTTGACGTGTGTCGAACTGATCGAGCTGCTCAGCGAGAAGTTGCCTACCCCACCCATGAACGAAGCGGGTTTACCACCGGGCAGCGGCATAACCTCGACCGAGGTGGCATTGGAGCTGACCGCACGGCTCACCCCCTGTGGAACCCGCATGGGGCCGAAGGGACCGTTGACCAGCTGGTAGGTCTCGACCTGAAATTCGTATTTACCGGGATTGATGGTAATCTTGCCCGTGCGTTGCGGGAAGAGCAGACACTGTTTCAAGACGGCCATCTTGTAGTTGACCCCGTTGTAGTTTTCCAGTTCGAACGAGGTGTTCTGCGGCAGGTCGATGTCTTGTACGACAAAGCCCTCGAACGAGGGGAAGCTGTAACTTTCGGCCTGTACGCCCGAAGCCCGGGTGTAGAGCTTGATGGTTGCCAGGATAGCCTCCTGCTCATAGACTTTGGTCTTGGAGAGGACGGTGCGGATAAAGAGGGCCGTATCGTCACTACCTTGACGTCCCGATTGGCTTGACGAACCGCCCGACGATGCACCGGCTTTGTCGGGTGGCAATACGGTCAGTTTCCACGTGTTGGTCGAGAAGGTGCGTCCGTCAACCGAAATGGTGGCCGGAGCAAAGGTGTAGCTACCCTCCTTATCGGCACGCAGGGTTATGACATGAGTTTCAGTTGTCTGCCGATCAACTTTCCCGTTGACCACCGATACGCTCGTGCCCGAACTCGTACCCTGATACAACACCTTGCAACCGGTAAAATCGGGCAATTTCAAATTCTTGCCCGAAGCATTGTACAAGGTGTATTCCAGTTGAAACTGCTGCCCCTGTATAACCTGTCTGGGACCATCGACCGCGAAACGGACATTGTCGGCCCACAGAGCGGCTACACCTACCAGCACACAAAATAAAATCAAATATCTTTTCATCTCTCTTCTATGTAATAAGTTACAACCCCCGTTACCACTCTTTGTCGGTCTTCTTCCGTTTCTGTTGTTGCATCAAAGCCCGCTGTACTTTCTCCTGAGTGTCGCGCTCGTCCTGTTGAATGGCGTCGAGAATCTGTTGGGCATTCTCTTTCGACATCTGCGACTGCTGAGGCTGTTGCTGCTGAGGGTTATTTTGCTGTTGATTATCCTTCTGGTCCTGTTTGTTCTGATTGTTCTTATTCTGATTCTGGTCTTGATTCTGCTGTTTCTGATCTTTCTGCTGATCCTTGTTCTGGTCCTGCTGGTCCTTGTTCTTCTGATCCTGATTTTGATCTTGCTGTTGTTTTTTCAGCAACAGTTGAGCCAGTCGCAGGTTATACCGGGTCTCGTTGTCCTTGGGGTTGCGGCGCAGGGCATTCTTGTACTCCTCGATGCTCTGGGCATAGTTCTTTTCCTGGAACGAGATGTTCCCCAGGTTGTGCCAAGCGTGAGCCGTCCGCATGGTATCGGTCGAGGCCTGCACGATTTTCTTGTACTCGTTGCGCGAGTCGTTCCACTTTTGCTGCTTGTACAGGGCGGCTCCCAGGTTATAGGTAGCAATCTCGGACGACGGATTGGCGTCCAACGCCTTGCGGTATTCGATTTCGGCTTCGGTATATTTCTTGTCTTCAAAAAGGTCGTTGCCCTTGCGTATCGAGTTACGCTCGGCTTTCGGGTCGACCTTCTTTTCCCGCGGCGGTACGACCTTCGACGGTGCCTCATTCGTGGCATTCGTCGCATTCGCCTGGGGGGTCATGCCTACTGCGTTGCCCTGGGCCGACACTTGCAGCGTCAGCGCAGCCAACACGAGAGGTGCTATATAGTTGATTGCTTTCATAAGGCAAATTTCTTTTTTCCGATATTATGAGAAGAAGGTTATCTTTTTCAGCCAGCTGTTCTTGCGGTCGACAATGAAGAAATCGATCAGCAGCAACACCAGCGCTATCCAGGCCAATCCCTGATACTGCTCGTCGTATTGCGAGTAGACCTTGCTTTCGATGTCGGCCTTTTTCATCTTCTTCACCTCCGAGGTCAAGGCACGCAGTGCCGAGTTGGTATTGTCGGCCCGGACGTAGATGCCTGCTCCCGCCTTGGCTATCTCCTGCCCGAGCGCCTCGTTCAATTTCGTAATCACCACATTTCCGTCGCGGTCCTTGATAAAGTTGGTCTCGCTGTCACCGATGGGAATGGGTACTCCTTCGAGCGAACCGATACCAATCACATCGACCTTGACATTCTTCTCGGCTGCTGCCTGAGCCATCTGGGCAGCATCGTCCTCGTGGTTCTCGGCATCGGTGATGACGATAATGGCTTTATCGACACTCTCGTTGGGCGAGAAGGAGTTCATGGCCGTAGAGATAGCTCGCCCGATAGCCGTACCCTGTGTGGGGACCATCGAGGGGTTGATGGTGTTGAGAAACATCTTGGCCGACACGAAATCGGAGGTGATGGGCAACTGCGTATAGGCATCGCCGGCAAAGACGATAAGACCTATCTTGTCGTTGTCGAGCTCGTCGACCAGTTTCGAGAGCATCATCTTGGCCTTTTCGAGCCGGTTGGGAGCTATGTCCTTTGCCATCATCGAGTTGGACACGTCGAGGGCTATCATAATCTCCACGCCCTGTTTCTTGACCGTTTCGAGTTTCGACCCGAACTGAGGCCGGGCCAGCATGAACACGATGACGATGAATGCCAGCTGTTGAAAGATGAACTTGATCCAGGGCTTGTATTTCGACACGTCGGTCATGAGCGGTGCCAGTACCGACGGATTGCCGTACTTGGCCAGATTGCGGCGCGACCGGTATCGCCCGTAGAGAAAAAGTCCCCACAGCACGGGAACGAGAATGAGCAAATATAAATATTCGGGTTGTGCAAATCGAAACATAATCAACTTCTTTTTAAGGAATATTTTTCAACAACGTATGACGAAGGAGTATCTCCAACCCCAGGCACAAGAGTGCCAGGACTGCCCATGGGGTATATTCCTCTTCTTTTACACTGAACTCTTTGACGGTGAGTTTGGTCTTCTCCAACTTGTCAATCTCTTCAAAGATTCCCTTCAAGACGTTCTTGTTGGTGGCTCTGAAATATTTACCGTCGGCGGTCGCTGCAATCTGTTGCAGAGCGGCCTCGTCCATCTCGACCGGCATGTTCTGGTAGGTAATGCCGTAAGGCGTCTGTACCGGCGTGGGGGCCAACCCCTTCGTGCCGACGCCTATCGTATAGACATGTATGCCGAACGACTTGGCTATCTGTGCCGCCGTGGCCGGGGCAATGTCGCCGGCATTGTTGGTACCGTCGGTCAGCAGGATAATCGTCTTCGACTTGGCGGGGCCGTCCTTGATGCGGTTGATGGCCGTAGCCAGACCGTCGCCAATGGCCGTACCGTCGTCGACCATACCGCAATGCACATCTTTCATCAAGTTGAGCAACACGGCGTGATCGGTTGTCATCGGACACATCGTGAAGCTCTCGCCGGCAAAGATGACCAGACCGATGTTGTCGTGTTCACGACCCGAAACGAACTGGGCGGCCACATCTTTGGCAGCCTCAACCCGGTCGGGGGTAAAGTCGCGGGCCAACATACTGCCCGATATGTCGAGAGCCAGCACGATATCCACACCTTCGGTCGACGAATTCTGCCAGTTGTCGGTCGATTGCGGCCGAGCCAGCGCAATAATCAGGAAGGCGACCGCCAGTACCCGCAACACAAAGGTAAAGTGGCGCAGATATATCTTGTAGGTGCGCGGCATCTTGTCGAACGGCTGTGTCGTCGATACCTGCAAGGGGGCCTGCATGTGCTTCTGCTTGAGTACATACCAGACAACGACCGGTATAATCAACAGCAACAACAGCAGATATAAAGGATTCGCAAATACCATTTTTCAAAAATTATTTTGTAGCCTCATAAGCCTCTGTTCAACATTCTATTTTTTCGGGTTCCCGCTCGCCTCGCCCTGGGATTCGGGTTCAGGAGCCGACTCGGAAGCGGTCTCTGCCTCCTCCGGAGTCTTCTCTTCGGGCTTGGTCTCCTCGACAAAGTTCTCGGCATAACGCATCACCTGCACATTGTCATCGGGGAGCGGCCGCATTTTGGCGAATTTCACAAAGTCGGCCATCTCGAGAATATCGCGCAACTGCTGGTTCACCGCCTTGGTCTCCTCGTTACGCCGCAAGGTCTCGACGATCTGTGTCGAGGTCATCTCCATGGCGTTGATGTGGAAACGCTGGTCGATATAGACCCTGAGGATTTCGGTCAAGGCCGTGTAGTAGGCCTTCTCCTGACCCTGTTGCCACAATTTCGAGTCTTTCAATTCGTGCAAAGCCTGCATGGCCCGCTCGTAGGGAGGGATAATCTGTGTTTCGTCAACCGCATCGCCAGTCTTGACTTTCCGGCCCCAACGCCAGTAGGCATAGATGCCTGCGGCGATTACGACCAATGCGATGAGCAAATAGACAACCCAAGCCGGCACATAGTCCCACAGGACGAAGGGAGGTGCATCGACTCCCTTGATGTCAAACTCGGCATGGGTCGTATCAACCGGAACCGGTACGACTTTGAGACTCAACGACTGGGTCTCGAAGGTGTCGTTGTCGATGACGTATTTGAAGGGAGGCAGATAGTAGAGCCCCGAATCGAACGAGGTAATCAGTACCTCGTTGTTGATCTGTATGCGATTGTTTTTCAAATCGAGCGTATCGGGCTTGGAGATTTTAAGCACCTCTACCCCAGCCACCAGTGTGTCTTGTATGATGGGCAGACGCACAAACTTGCCTTTGTCCTGCGAAACTTCGAGCCGCACGGTGGTCTGGTCGCCCATCATGATAGCCGCCGAGTCCATCTGTGCCCGCACGACAATGTGGTTCTGAGCCGAAGCCGAGACGACCCCCTGCGACACAAGCAGGCAACCGCAAAACATCTGTAATATGATAGATCGTACTTTCATAGAATCCTATTGTTTTTATTATCCCCTCCGCTGGAACAGATTCATCAGAGCCACTACAAAGTCGTCGTCGGTGGCAATCGTAGCCAGGTCGACACGGCTCTTGCGCAGCATGGCCAACATCTGCTCCTGCCGGGAGTTCCACCACTCGGCATACCGGGCCCGTACCGCCGCCGAAGAAGAGTCGACCCACTGCTCACGTCCCCGCTCGGAATCCTGCAACTTGATGAGCCCCACATTGGGCAGTTGCGATTCCCGACGGTCGTAGACCTGTATGGCTACCAGGTCGTGACGGCGATTGGCAATGGAAAGAGCGTTTTTGTAATCGCCGTTGTCGATGAAATCGGAGATCAAAAACGTCGTACACCGTTTCTTGATGGCGTTGGTCATGTATTCGAGGGCCAACCCGATATTGGTTCCCGTGTTGTCGGGGGTGAAATCGATCAGTTCGCGTATGATATAGAGAATGTGTTTACGTCCCTTTTTGGGCGGGATAAACTTCTCGATTTTGTCCGAGAAGAAAATCATGCCTATCTTGTCGTTGTTCTGTATGGCCGAGAAGGCAATCGTCGCAGCGACCTCGGCCATCATCTCGCGCTTGGCCTCACCCACAGCTCCGAAATTACGGCTGGCCGAGACATCGACCAGCAGCATGACCGTCAATTCCCGTTCCTCTTCAAAGACTTTTACAAAGGGCTTGTTGTAGCGGGCTGTCACATTCCAGTCTATATCTCTCACATCGTCGCCATATTGATACTCCCTCACCTCGGAGAAGGCCATACCTCTCCCCTTGAAGGCCGAGTGGTACTGCCCCGCAAAGATGTTGCGGGAGAGGCCTCTCGTCTTGATCTCGATATGACGTACTTTCTTTAACAGTTCACTGGTTTCCATACACAGCAGCTCTCCCTACCCGATTGTTTAGGGCACTTCGACTTTGTTGAGTATTTCGCTGATAATCTCTTCGGCCGTCATGTTGTTGGCCTCGGCCTCATAGCTGAGCCCGATACGGTGACGCAGCACGTCGTGGCATACGGCACGCACATCTTCGGGAATGACGTATCCCCGCTGTTTCAGGAAGGCATAGGCGCGGGCAGCCATGGCCAGACTGATGGAGGCACGAGGCGAAGCACCGAACGAAATCATCTCTTTCAAATCGCTCAATCCGTAGTCCTGCGGGAAACGGGTGGCAAAGACGATGTCGACAATATAGCGCTCGATTTTCTCATCGATGTAAACTTTCTGTACAATTTCGCGAGCTTCGATGATTTCGGAGGGTTTCAACACCGGTTTGATTTCGACCTTTTTCCCACTGATGTTTTGACGCACGATCTGCTTCTCCTCCTCTTTCTTGGGATAGCTGATGATAACTTTCAACATGAAACGGTCGACCTGGGCCTCGGGCAGCGGATAGGTACCCTCCTGCTCGATAGGGTTCTGCGTGGCCATAACCAGGAAAGGATCGTCGAGGCGGAAGGTCTGATCACCAATGGTTACCTGACGCTCCTGCATAGCTTCGAGCAAAGCACTCTGTACCTTGGCAGGGGCACGGTTGATTTCATCGGCCAATACGAAATTGGCGAAGATGGGGCCTTTCTTGATTTGGAACTGCTCCTTGGCCTGACTGTACACCATGGTACCTACCACGTCGGCCGGCAACAAGTCGGGGGTAAACTGGATACGGCTGTATTTCGAATCAATCAGCGAAGCCAGCGTTTTGATGGCCAATGTCTTGGCCAAACCCGGAACACCTTCGAGCAAGATGTGACCGTTGGAAAGCAGACCAATCATCAACGAATCGATCAGATGTTTCTGTCCCACAATTACCTGGTCCATGCCCTGGGTAATCATATTCACGAACGCACTCTTGCTGGCAATCAGGTCGTTCAACTCCCGAATATCAACTGTTTCACTCATACGTTTTCTTTTTTATATTTTCAATTTATACGTTTTCTTTCACTTTATCTCTCGCAAAATTAGCGATAGAGAATGGCTATATGCCCCCTGTCGTGTTAAAAATGGCTAACTATTCACTTAAAAAAGGCTAAGTCGCCAACCCTTTGGGGTCAACGACTCGGCTATCGTTCATTCATACCGGCTCAAAATCTTTACAGCCAACGCTTTGGCTTCATCGACCGAACGGCTGTTCTTGGCATCGATATGATATTTTGCAGCATCGGGAATCACCACCCGTGTACCAGTGGGTACTTGGTTGGGATTCTTGATAACTCCTTTGTTCTCTTCATAAATATATACCCAGAAGGCTTTATGGCCGAAATATTTACGAGACAATGTGGTGAGGAATACCCCCGAGCGTATCGTCTCTACTACGGGACCGGAAGTCGGTTGACCTACTGTCGGAGCAACCTGGGCCGACTGCCCGTTTGTTTTAACATTTCGAGAGTCAGATTCCCGTGTCAACGGCACCGTATCTGCACTTGCCGCCGTACCCTCCACTACCGTATCGACGGCCTCTGGTATAACAACCGTATCGGCCACAGGGTTCGCCACGGGTTGCGGTGCAAACGCCTCGCTATCGGTCAGAGAGAGTGTATATTCACCTATCTTGATACCGTCATCGTCCCGCAGGAAGAACCATACTGCGGTAACAATCACGACAACAGCACCCAAGCCCGAGAAGGCTCCCAGCCAAAAGGCGCGACGCGAAGCCGACTTCTGCAAGTATTCGTGGTAATCCTGCTCTTCTTCGGTAACGACAGGAACCAGAGCCGATGTCTTAACAGCCTGTTCTCCCGTCGCAGATGTGGGTGTCGCTTCAATCGGTTCGATTGTCGGCGGGGTCTCAACCTCGGCCTCCGTCTCGGCTACCGTCGTTTCGTCCTTTTCAGAAGCAGCGGGTATTTCGAGGTTCGGGTCAGATGTAGATGTTTCGGAGACAGTATTGGTCGAAGGTTCAGAGTCTGCCATTTCACCGGTCGGTACCTCCTCAGGCTCGACCCGCTCAGACTCAGTGGCCGGAGCCACCTCGCCGGCTGCGTCTGAATCGGCCGACATGACAGCCGCCGGTCCGGCAGCGAGCAAATCCTCCTCGGGGCTATCGGTATCGCGACTACCCAGCAACTCGTCTTCGTCCACCGCCATCATAGCCTCGGTCGATACGTGGTCATTGAGAATCTCGACCGAGAAGCTCGAAAAGGGAGCATTCACAGCCTCGCGCAACACCTTGTCGGGGACAAACGACAACTTGTAATGCCCCGGTATCTCTACCGGCTCACCCGTCTGCACGTTCACACTGGCACGAGGTTCCACCCAAATGGGTTTGAACACACCCAACTCGTTTATTCGCAGCTCTTCGCCCGACGAGATAACCTCGGTCGAGACCGTAAAGAACTCTTTGAGAAAAGCCTCGGCCTCCTTCTTCGTCACATTCAGTTTTGCGGCGAGCAAAGCGACCAAATCGGGGAAAGATATTTTTTCATTCATCGGGCAGAGAGCTTTTTAAGTTTCATTTTAATGGCACTTCCCGGTTTAAACGAGAGAATCATCTTGGGCGGCACAAGCATACGTTTGCCCGTAGCGGGATTCACCACAACCCGTTCCAGCTTCTTTCTGGGTTCGAAAGAGCCGAATCCTTGAATTGCTACCGAATCCATCTGCGCACAACGCTCCTTCATAATTTGGAGGAATGCCGACATGTAGTCCTCTACCTCCTCTTTATCCTTGCCCAAGCGGGTCTGCAACTGCGTCAAAAAAACTTTATGATCCATGACCTCCATTTTAATCCCCTGCCAGGGAGTTTTTGTCTATCGGCAAATTTAGAAAAATTCTGTGGAATAATTGCATAAAACAACAAATTAGCAACGAGGAAGAAAATTTGTTCATACATTCATCTTTTATTATCGAATATAACCCAATACCTTGAAGATATTCTAATCGGCAAACCTTCCTCACCATGCAGATTTGTGAGAAAAAATTTGTACGACCGAGCATTATTTGTATATTTACAGTCACTTAATCCTTACGAGTGTGACTATGGAAAATGTTCGGAAATACTTCAAGCGGGATATCAGTTGGTTATCGTTCAATTATCGGGTGTTGATGGAGGCGATGGACAAGACGGTTCCTTTGTTTGACCGAATCAGGTTCCTGTCGATATACCAGTCGAATCAAGAGGAGTTCTATCGCGTGAGGGTATCGGAGTATCACCAGATTCTGTCGGACCCGACCCAAAGCGAGGAGGAGAAGGAGCAGGCCGAATGTACCTTGGAGTCGATTAACCGAGAGGTAAACCGACAGGTCGACATCTTCAACAAATTTTTCTTCAACGACATTATTCCCGAGTTGGAACAAGAGGGTATGGTGTTGTACCACCAGGAGAAAATCGAGGATTTTCACCGGGCGGAGGTTCGCCGTTTTTTCAAGGAAGAGGTATTCCCCTTCCTGCAACCGGTACTGATTTTGAAAGACGACATCGTCTCTTTCCTGCGCGACAATCGGCTCTACCTGGCTATCAAGATGTTCAAGAAGAGCGACCGCGACAACCCCGACCGAATCCCCTTCTATGCCCAGATAAAGATACCATTCAGCAAGGTGCCGCGATTTATCAAACTTACCCCCTACAACGGGAAAAACTATGTGATGTTTATCGACGACATGATAGCCTTGAATCTCGACATCGTCTTTCCGGGCTTCGACATCGATTCGCACTATGCGATACGGGTGTCGCGCGATGCCGATTTTTCCATCGAACCCAAGGAAGGGGTGAATATCGTCGACGCCGTGCGCAAACGGGTGAAGAAGCGGAAAATAGGTAATGCCAACCGACTGGTCTACGACGGCAGTATGTCCCGCGACATGTTGGAGTATATCTGCGAGGCCTATGATATTCCGCACGGACAGTGTATCCGTTCGAGCCGATACCTGAACTTGGAGGACCTCACCAAGCTCCCCAACCTGACGGGCCGGGTTTTGAGCGAGGCCCTGCCCTCGCCCATGCGGCTGCCCATCTTCGACAATGCCCCGTCGATGTTCGAGGTGATTCGTCACCGCGACTTTTTGATACATTTCCCCTACCAGTCGTTCGACTACCTCACCCGGTTCCTCACCGAAGCGGCCGACAACCCTACCGTGACCGACATCAAGCTGACTCAATACCGGGTAGCCGAAAATTCGGAGGTCATCAACCGTCTGCTCTATGCCGCCCAACGGGGAAAACAGGTAACGGTCTATGTCGAAATCAAGGCCCGGTTCGACGAAGAGAATAACATCATCACCTCGGAGTTGATGCAGCAATCGGGCGTGCGCGTTGTGTACAGCACACCGGGATTGAAGGTACATGCCAAAGCGTTGCTGGTCAAATGTGCCCCACCCGACCCGAAGCTACCGCGAGCCTACGCATTCCTGAGTACCGGGAACTTCAACGAAGATACGGCCCGAATCTACTCCGATATGGGACTGTTTACCGTCAATCGTGAAATTACCCGTGAACTGGACAAGCTCTTCTCCATTCTCGACGGCTCGTCGACCGACCGCGATTTCAAGACCCTGCTCGTGGCCCAGTTCAACATGGTCGATGTGTTGAAGCAAAAGATACGGTTCGAAATGGAAGAGGCCCGCCAGGGGCGAAAGGCTCGCATCATTTTGAAGATGAACGGCCTGCATGACACCGGCATGATCGACGCCCTCTACGATGCCAGCGAAGCCGGTGTACGCGTCGACCTGTTGGTGCGGGGCATCAACTGCCTGGTTCCCAACCAACCATACAGCCGCAACATTCACATGACCCGCATCATCGACTCCTACCTCGAACATGCCCGCATCTGGTATTTCTATGCCGGTGGACGCGAGGAGGTGTATCTGTCGTCGGCCGACTGGATGCGCCGGAACCTGAATCGTCGCATCGAAACGGCTGTACCCATTCTCGACCAGCGCATCAAAAACGAAATTCTGTCGGTCATCGACCTGCAACTGCGTGACAACGTAAAGGCTTGTTATATCGACGAGTACCTCGGGAATCACTACGTCCGCAACGAGGGGCCCAAAATCCGCTCCCAACGGCTTTGCTTCCGCCTGCTGGAAGAGTATTCTACCCCCGACTCCTCGACCGGCATACCCGAAATTTTTATCAGCTAATTGTCAAACGGCTGAGAATTAAGCGACATCTTTGACAAAAAGATGTCATGCCGTCGACGAAAAGATTAAAGATTATTATACGAGTATTATTCTTTTTTTATACTTTTGCCACAAAACAAGAATATCAAGCGCTATGAAAAGAATTGTACTTCTATTTCTTATTGGCGTGTCGGTCACTACATTATCGGCACAAACATTGAAGAAACAAAACCAAATGCTTAAAGACTCGATTGGTGTCATGCAGAAGGTTATCGACGAAAAAACAACGGCCAACGATGCCTTGTCGCAGGAGAATGCCTCGCTCAAAAATCGGCATGCCCTGCTCCAAGCCAGTAAAGATTCGCTCGACGGAGCACAAAAGAGCCTGTTGGGGAAATACAAGGAACTGTCGGTAGAAAATGACCAGTTGAAGGATTCTCTCTTCGTGTACCGCAACGAGAACAAGAGCTTACGCAATCAGGTAGATAGCCTCAATACCTCGCTGGCCAACCTTACCGAAGAGATGAATGCCAAACTCGATTACCTGGCCAAACAGGAGAAAATCTGGAGCCGGAAGAAATATTTCAATATCGGTTACGGTATGCTTTCTCTGGACCGTGGCATAGGATACGAAACCTTGGAAAGCAATTTTGCCGTATCCATTGCCCGGGGCAACACCTACTATCTGCACAAACAACCTATCTTGGGCATGATTAAATTTGGATTGGACTGGACCTTCTTCGATATTGCCGTAGCCCAGTATGAAGAAGAAACGCGCGAGAGTTTCGGTCAAGACAACGACGACAGTGACATCTACAAAGGAGAGATTGCCATGCAGTTCGGCCCATCAATCACGGTCAACCCCGTTGATTTCTTGAAAGTAAATCTTTATTTCCGTTACGACCCCACTTACTCGATGATGTTCAATACCGACGGCAATGAATTCAAAGGCAACTACGGCTCCTATTTCAATACCGGTCTGGCTGCTTCGTACAAAGTCATCTCACTGGGTTTTGAATACCGTTGGGGTTCGACCTCTTATAAAATCGATGGAGAGAACCAAACCTGGAAAACGTCGGGTACTTATCTCTACCTCAGTTTCCGATTCTGAAAAACCATATCCATAGAATAAAAGCGGTCGAGAAATCTCGGTCGCTTTTTTTGTACGCCCTCCCCCTTTGGAAAGTCTACATATCAATCCTTGCAAACCATTCATTGCTCCATCTGTTTATATATCATGAAGGACGAAAAGAGGTCCGATATACCGATTGTTCAAATATTTTCATAACTTTGGATATATTACTTCTAACCTAATATGCGATAATGATGAAACGATTATTTCTCTTGGGAATAGCCGCTATGCTACTCTCGACAAACACCTTTTCATGGGCCTGTACCGGCATTACCCTCACGGCAAAAGATGGCTCCAAGATTGTAGCCCGCACCATCGAATGGGGCGGCAGCGACCTGAACAGCCAATATGTGATTGTGCCCCGCGGGTATCAACAGCAGTCATTCATACCAGGGGGAGAGCAAACCGGGCTGAAATTTACGGCCCGATACGGTTATGTAGGACTAGCCGTCGAGCAAAAAGAGTTCATAGCCGAAGGGTTGAACGAGGCCGGACTGTCAGCCGGGCTGTTTTATTTCCCCGGTTACGGACAATACGAGGCCTACAATCCTACCCATCAGGCCACGAGTATTGCCGACCTGCAACTGGTAGCCTGGATTCTGGGTAGTTTCTCGACGATCGACGAAGCGGTGAAGGGGTTGAAAACGGTACATGTCGTGTCGATTGACCCGCGAGCCTCGACCGTCCACTGGCGCATGACCGACGTCTCCGGCCGACAGGTGGTATTGGAGATTGTAGGCGGCCAGCTCAATTTCTACGAGAACAAACTGGGTGTACTCACCAACTCACCGGGATTTGAGTGGCAAATCACCAATCTCAACAACTACATCAATCTCTATCCGGGCACGACCGATACGAAATCTTTCGGCGACATCACGCTCTCCTCGTTCGGTGCAGGTAGCGGATTCATCGGTCTTCCCGGCGACATCACACCTCCTTCCCGATTTGTTCGTGCGGCCTTCTATCAAACCACCGCTCCCGAGCAGAACGACGCCATAGGGGCTGTGACTCAAAGTTTCCATATCCTCAATAATTTCGATATTCCCATCGGGGCCGAATTTCTGGCCGGACAGACACCGACCGATATACCCAGTGCCACACAGTGGACCTCGTCGGCCGACGTCACACATCGAGTACTCTACTACCGCACCATGTACAACAGCGCGATTCGCAGTTTCGATTTGAAAAGTATTGACTTTGGTCGTGTTAAATACCAGGTTCAACCGCTCGATGTCAACAAACAGCAACCCATACAGACGATTTCAATCAAGTAGAATGATAGTTATTTCCGCCGAATCTTCCAAGGAATAAAAAAAGCGAGCCTATCACTCCTGATGGAGTAACAGGCTCGCTTTTATACGGGGCGTTATTAATGCTCTTCTTTTACACCGGCAAGTTCCGGATCGATCATGATACGACCGCAGTATTCGCACACGATAATCTTTTTGTGCATCTTGATATCGAGCTGTCTTTGAGGCGGGATACGGTTGAAGCAACCACCGCAGGAATCGCGTTGGATATAAACCACGGCCAAACCGTTACGGGCATTTTTACGAATGCGTTTGAAAGCAGTCAACAAGCGGGGTTCCACTTTGTTTTCGAGCTTCTTGGCCTTCTCTCTCAGCTTTTCTTCGTCTTGTTTCGTCTCCGAAACGATTTCGTCGAGTTCGCTTTTCTTCTCGGCCAGGATATGTTGACGGTCTTGCAACACCTCTTCCGACTCAGCAACCTCTTTCGTCTTGGCTTCCTGCGAAGCGATATACTCGTTGATGCGTTTTTCGCACAACTGGATTTCGAGCGTTTGATACTCAATCTCTTTCGACAAGAAATCAAACTCGCGGTTGTTGCGCACGTTGTCTTGCTGCTTGGTATATTTGTCGATCAGCGTCTGAGCGTTTTGTATTTCTACCTTTTTGGCCGCTACGGCAGCTTTCAAGTCTTCTATCTCGGTGTGGTAGTTTTTGATACGGGTTTCAAGACCGGCTATTTCATCTTCGAGGTCCTGAACTTCGAGAGGCAACTCACCTCTCAGGGTTTTGATTCTATCGATCTCCGAGAGAATGGTTTGCAAATCGTACAGTGTTTTCAACTTCTCCTCCACTGTATATTCTTTTTCAGCTTTTGTTTTGTCAGTAGCCATACTTTACAAATAATTTATCGGATTTGTATCTACCTGTGTAGAATGGATTGCAAAGGTAGGGAATTTTTTTTGAATTATCTCACAAAAAATCTCTTTTGTGTATTGTTCACTCTCATAATGACCGATTTCGGCCAACAAGATGCGTGATTCAAATTCAAAATAGTCGTGGTATCTGATTTCGCCGGTCACAAACATATCGGCTCCGGCGGCAACGGCTTTCGACATGAGCGAGGCTCCGGCCCCGCCGCACAAGGCGATGCGTGAAATCTTGCGCCCGTGTAAAGGCGAATGCTTCACGCACCCCACCTCGAAGGTCTCTTTGAGTTTTTCCAGCATCAACATTTCGTCGACCGGTTCGGGCAAATGGCCTACCACACCGGCTCCTACCTGTTCCCAACGGTTGGCCAGAGGAATCCAATCGAAAGCGGGCTCTTCGTAGGGGTGACTTCTCTTCAACGCAGCCATGACGGTGCCCTGGGCATAAACGGGTACAATGACCTCCAACCGGGTCTCGGGTTCCCGATGCAACTCCCCTATCACACCGCAATAGGGCTTGGCATGCAATCCGGGGCGGAAGGTTCCCTCACCGACCTGGCCGAAACTGCACTGATCGTAGTTGCCTGTGTGGCCGGCTCCGGCCTCGAAGAGTGCGGTTCTTACCGGCTCGACATGAGATTCAGGCACATAGGTAACCAGTTTCATCAACAACCCGGGCATGGGATCGAGTACGCGTACATCGATGAGGCCCAACTTGCGGGCCATTCTGAACGAGACTCCACCCGGAGCGTTGTCGAGATTGGTATGAGCTGCATAGATAGCGATATTGTGCTGGATAGCCTTAACGACAATCCGTTCGACACAGCTGCTCCCCGTAATCGATTTCAGTCCCTTGAACAACAGGGGGTGATGCGACACGATAAGATTATACCCCAAGGCGATGGCCTCATCGACCACAGCCTCGGTGACATCGAGACAAATCACGGCACCCGACACCGACTGGAACCGGTTGCCCACCTGTAACCCGGCATTATCGTAAGACTCTTGCCAGGCAACAGGTGCCACCGCCTCGATGGCCTCTATAATATCATTGAGAATTACCACTTACTTTTTCGGTTTTACCAGGATACACAATTCGTCCAACTGCGAGTCGTCCAGCGGCGACGGTGCATTGAGCATGACATCGCGGCCCGAGTTGTTCTTGGGGAAGGCGATGCAGTCGCGAATGGAATCGAGACCGGCGAACATCGACACCAGACGGTCGAGACCAAATGCCAAACCTCCGTGAGGGGGTGCTCCGTATTTGAAGGCATTCATGAGGAAGCCGAACTGAGCCTCGGCCTGCTCCTCGGTAAATCCCAGCAGACGGAACATATGGTCTTGCAGTTCGCTGTCGTGGATACGGATAGAACCGCCGCCCAGTTCCACACCGTTGATAACCATATCGTAGGCATTGGCCCGCACGGCACCGGTATCACTGTCGAGCAAGGGAATATCCTCGGCCTTCGGCGAGGTGAACGGGTGGTGCATGGCGTAGAAACGTTGGGTCTCTTCGTCCCACTCAAACAGGGGGAAATCGATTACCCACAACGGTGCAAAGGTATCTTTGTCGCGCAGCCCCAGGCGAGAGCCCATCTCCAAGCGCAGTTCGCACAACGCTTTGCGGGTCTTCATCGTGGGACCGGCCAGAATCAGCAACAGGTCGCCCGGTTTGGCACCGAAACGCTCGCCCCACTTTTTGAGGTCGTCGGCCGAGTAGAACTTGTCGACCGACGATTTGGGGTTGCCGTTCTCGTCGAACCGTACATAAATCAAACCTTTGGCTCCGATTTGCGGACGTTTCACGAAATCGGTCAATTCGTCGAGCTGCTTGCGCGAATAAGTAGCGCACCCTTCGGCACAGATACCGCCCACATACTCGGCGCTATCGAATACCCCGAAGTTGTGCCCTTCGGTCAAGTCTTTCAGTTCGACAAACCGCATACCGAATCGCATATCGGGTTTGTCGCTACCGTAATATTTCATGGCATCGGCCCAAGTCATGCGCAGGAACGGTTCCTTGAACTCGATACCACGAATTTTCTTGAACAGATGCTTGATCATTCCCTCGAAGATGTTGAGAATATCTTCCTGCTCGACAAACGACATCTCGCAGTCGATTTGGGTAAACTCGGGCTGACGGTCGGCCCGCAGGTCCTCGTCGCGGAAACATTTCACGATTTGGAAGTAGCGGTCGAAGCCCGACACCATCAACAGCTGTTTCAGCGTTTGCGGCGACTGAGGCAACGCATAGAACTCACCCGGATTCATGCGCGAAGGCACCACGAAATCACGGGCTCCCTCGGGTGTCGACTTGATGAGCACAGGGGTCTCTACCTCCAAGAAATTCAGGTCATCGAGATAGCGACGCACCTCGAAAGCCATCTTGTGACGCAGTTCGAGATTGCGGCGCACGATGGGGCGGCGCAAATCGAGATAACGGTATTGCATGCGAATATCGTCGCCACCGTCCGACTCGTCTTCAATCGTAAAGGGCGGAGTCTCGGCCGTGTGCAACACAACCAGTTTCTCGGCTATGATTTCGATGTCGCCCGTGGGCAGGTTGGCATTCTTGTTCGAGCGCTCGGTCACCGTACCCGTAACCTGTATCACATACTCACGGCCCAACTTGTTGGCCTGTTCGCACAAACCGGCATCGCTCTCCTGATTAAATACCAACTGAGTGATACCATAGCGATCGCGCAGATCGACAAAAGTCATACCACCCATCTTACGGCTACGTTGTACCCACCCGGCCAAAGTTACCTTCTGCCCCACATGGCTCAACCGTAACTCTCCACATGTATTCGTTCTATACATTATTATAGGATTTATTTTGTTTGTTATTTATTTTCGGTTTCACAACGACACCCGGAACCTCCGAATGTCCTTGCAAAATTAAAATAAAACATCGGTAAACAGGTATGTTTTACCGAAGAATTTGATAAAAATGTAAGTGCATAGTTGGCAATACAAAAAAAAAACGTAAATTTGCCACGCTCAAAATACAAGGGCTATTCGATTATTCGGATATTTCGGGGTGTAGCGCAGTCCGGTTAGCGCACCTGCTTTGGGAGCAGGGGGTCGTGGGTTCGAATCCCGCTACCCCGACAAGAATGAGGTTAACAGCTTTATCCATACGCTGTTAACCTTTGTTGCCTAAAAACGACCGGGAGAAATACGGGAGAGTAATTCCCCAAATAGCGGGCAATTGAACCGTAGAGTAAAATTTCTTCTTAAAAATACTCAACACAGATACGTTTCACAATTCCATCGTATGGCCGACTAAATAAAATCTGTTTTATTTGCAGCCATATTCATTTTACCAATAAAATCGATATGAAAAAATTTCTATTCTTTGCAAGCCTGTCGATTGTCGCAGCGTGGCCGGTACTGACATCGGCTCAATCGCAGCAATCGCAATCTGCCGCCTCAGCGAAGAATCGGCTCTTTGTTCAGGAGGCCCTCAAGAACCACCGAATGATAACTATCGACGAATTCAATATGGCCGGCGCCCACGCCATCGCCTGCTGGGGATTTGAGTTCGACGACGAGGGTTATGTCTGTGCACTCTATTACAGCGACCCTGCTTCCTCCTGGAACAATACCCAGACCGGGCGGGATTTATCGCTCGGTAGAATTGAGGTCAAGTATCATACAGATTCCGATTGGAGCCCTTATATGGCCACAGAGACTCTTATCGGCGGTGAAATCGTACATGGAGAAGTACCCATCATTCGTATCTACTCCTACGACCAGGGAACCGAATTATGGGAGTCTTATTTCAAATCACACCCTTCGAGCGTTGAATCGGTCAAACAGTCTACTCTCAATGAAAATGAAGAGTATTATGACCTGCAAGGTCGTCGAGTAAAGAATCCGACCAAGGGAATCTACATTACCAAAAGCGGCAAAAAAGTTCTGTTTTTTCAACAACCATAAAGGCAAATAGAGCTCCTTGATATTACCCCACCCGACTCTCTTCAAGGTCGGGTGGGCTTTTTATATCCTCACTTGTTCGCCTTTTCCCAATCTATCGTTACGCCACTCTACGATATATCAACATCTCACTTACACTCTTCCGGACAAATAAATTCTATTCCGGCTACTATCTTCCAAGAAATGAAATTTTCATTGATTCGCATAAAATAATCAAAAGAATCTCTATATTTGTAACATTGGGTAACCAAACGAATAGAAGTTTCGGATAATTTCCAATGACTATTCGTATTTACTCATTCTCTAATGGCAGAAATACTACATAATTTTTTTAAACTGCGTCGTTGAACATTCAAGAATTTTGATGTAAAGAATTATGATCTCATACCATTCTTCTCAATTCAAATCGCTACGAACAATTCCAATCCAGGAATGTTCCTTTAATATGATTGACATAGAAACATTTACACATATATTCCTCTTGCTCAACGATACCGATAAAGCCATCATTAAAAAGTACATAGAGGGATATTCAATAAAAAATATAGCCCAGGATTTACACCTTTCACACACATTTGTCTGTGAACGTATCTATCAATTTCAGTTGAATTTAGAAAAAAATATCACATCAATATCTAAATAAATCACTATTTTTCAGATAAAAACTATTTTATTAGATTTTCCATCATGCCAAAATAAGACAACAATTTCTTTTCTTCTCATCAACTGACGACAAAAAAAAGAAAGGTTATCCGATTCACATCGGATAACCTTTTCGAGAGAGGCAGTCCTTTACAGACTGATATATAATCTAAAACAATCTTAGATTACTTCTTGCATATTTCTCTTCCCCACCAACCGGTATAAGTAGAAGAGAGAGTCGACACAGGCTATACACCCAAACTATCGATTCAATATAATATTTATAAACCAGGATTACTCTAACAGATGAACTTTGCTCTTTTGAGAAGAGAAAAGGTGCTTTTCCACGGTAATCTCATATAATCTTCATTGAGTAAAGATATTTTGGTTATTTTTCCTTACATATTATAAACTCTATTTTTAATTACAGCCCTAGTAAAAATCTTTCTTTTTTCACCTTTATTTACCCACCCAAATAGAGATATGGTTCACAAACAGCAAAAAATATATCGATTTGAAAATCCTATTCCATTTTTTCTACCCAAAGTCGCTCGAAAAAAGAAATTACTCCCGGTCAATAAACCGACCTACTTCAATTTCAAACAAGTCACTTAGTGGCTTCCAATCGTGCTCATGCCCACGAAAAATCGACATTCTTTCTAAATATTGTAATAGAAAAGCTAGTTTGAAGAAAAAAAAGCGTATTTTTGTGGCCTATTCCATTCTCAATTTAAATTAGGTTTATTGTGCCCCTGGCACTCAAAACAACAACTACTTCAATTTATGACTAAAATTTCGTTTGAAAATATTCGGCGCACAGCCCGAAGAGTCGGAAGTCATGTGATGCTGATACGCGAGAAACTGCGTCGCATCTCCCTGCGCTCATGGATATATATAGCCATCGCACTGGTTATCGTTGGCGGTGGCCTGTACTGGCTTTTGAAGCCGGCTCCTCCGGGTCCGGTACTCCCCATCGTAGAAGTAGAACCGGTAAAGACCGACGATGTGGAAATCTATGGCGAATACGTAGGTCGCATCAGAGCCCAGCAGTTTGTCGAAATACGCGCCCGGGTCGAAGGCTTCCTCGAACGCATGCTTTTCGACGAGGGTACATACGTAAAGAAGGGACAGCCGCTGTTCATCATCGACCCCAAGCAATATCAGGCCCGAGCCAACAAGGCAAAAGCCCAGCTGAACAAGAATAAAGCTCTGGCCTTGAAGGCCGAACGCGACTTGGAACGTATCCGTCCGCTCTATCAACAAAACGCTGCCAGCCAGCTCGACCTGGATAATGCCATCGCCTCCTACGAGAGTGCCAAGGCCGAGGTCGAAATGAGCGAAGCCGACCTCACGCAGGCCGAGACGGCTTTGAGTTATACGACGGTAAGCTCACCCATCTCGGGATACATTTCGGAGCGGAACGTCGACATCGGTACCCTCGTGAGCCCAGGCGGTCAGTCGTTGCTGGCCACGGTTGTCAAGAGCGACACCGTGCGTGTCGATTTCAGCATGACGGGGCTCGACTATTTGAAGAGCAAGGCGCGCAACGTCAATCTGGGACAAAAGGATACAACCCGCACGTGGGAACCCTATATCACCATTACCCTGCCCGACAACTCGGCCTACCCTCAACGAGGTATCGTCGACTTTGCCGACCCACAGGTCGACCCGCAAACCGGTACCTTCTCAGTGCGGGCCGAGATGCCCAACCCCGAGCACATCTTACTCCCGGGACAGTTCACCAAGGTACGGCTCCTGCTCGACGTGCGTGAAAAAGCAGTCGTAGTCCCCACGAAAGCCATCGTCATCGAAAAAGGCGGAGCCTATATCTTTGTCGTGCGTACCGACAGCATAGCCGAACGACGCATGGTCGAGCTCGGTCCCGAAGTGGGCAACAACGTGATTATCGAACGAGGTCTGGTCCCGAATGAAAATATCGTCGTGGAAGGATTCCACAAACTCACCCATGGCGACAAAGTAATCCCCGCAGTCTATCAGGAGAAAGCCCAGGAAAGCACCACTAAAAACTAACGGACTATGAAACTGGACTTCTTTATTGACAGGCCCATATTCTCGATTGTCATCTCAATCGTGATTGTGATTGTCGGTGTGTTGGGACTTATCCTCCTCCCCATCGACCAATATCCGCAAATTGTTCCGCCGGTGGTAAAAGTGTCGGCCTCCTACCCGGGTGCGAGTGCTCAAACCGTTACCCAGGCTGTGGCCACCCCTATCGAACAGGAGCTGAACGGAACTCCCGGCATGCTCTACATGGAGTCGACCAACAGCAACTCGGGTAGCTTCTCGGCCACCATCACCTTCGACATTTCGACCGACCCCGACCTGGCGGCCGTCGAGATACAGAACCGAGTGAAACAGGCCGAAGCCCGTCTGCCGGCCGAGGTGGTGCAGAACGGTATCTCGGTGGAGAAACAGGCTTCGAGCCGACTGATGACCGTCACGCTGCGGTCGAGCGACCCCAAATTCGACGAAATCTACCTGAGCAACTATGCCACCCTCAACGTGGTAGATATGTTGCGCCGTGTCAAGGGTGTGGGTAGCGTGTCGAACGTGGGCGGCCGTTACTATGCCATGCAGATATGGGTACAGCCCGACCGTCTGGCCAACCTCGGACTCACGGTCGAAGATCTGCAAAAGGCCCTGAAAGACCAGAACCGCGAATCGGCGGCCGGCGTGCTGGGACAACAACCCATCAGCAACATCGACGTGACAACCCCTATCATTGCCCAGGGGCGGTTGTCGTCGGTAGCCGAGTTTGAAGAGATTGTTATCCGGGCCAACCCCGACGGCTCGCTGATACGGCTGCGCGACGTGGCTCGCATCTCGCTCGAAGCCCAATCGTACAATACCGAGAGCGGTATCAACGGCGGCAATGCAGCCGTGTTGAATATCAACATGTTGCCCGGTGCTAATGCCATGGAGGTGGCCAAATCGGTCAAGAAAGAGATGGAAGAAATCAGCCGCAACTTTCCCGAAGGCATCACCTACGAGATTCCGTTCGACATGACCTCCTATATTTCGCAATCCATCAGCGAGGTATATCACACGCTCATCGAGGCACTCGTGCTGGTGATTCTGGTGGTGTTCCTCTCGTTGCAGAACTGGCGGGCCACCCTTATCCCGGTTATCGCCGTACCCATCTCGCTCATCGGTACCTTCGGCATCATGCTGGCCTTCGGGTTCTCGCTCAACATGATGACCCTGTTGGGTCTGATTCTGGCCATCGGTATCGTGGTCGACGACGCCATCGTGGTGGTCGAGAATGTCGAGCGCATCATGAACGAGGAGCATCTCGACCCCTATACGGCCACCAAGAAAGCCATGCAGGGATTGGGTAGTGCCATCATCGCCACCTCGCTGGTGCTGTGTGCCGTGTTTGTGCCGGTAAGTTTCCTGGCCGGCATCACGGGGCAGCTCTATCGGCAGTTCACCATCACCATTGCCGTGTCGGTACTGATCTCGACCGTTGTTGCCCTCACGCTGAGCCCGGCCATGTGTGCCCTTCTGCTCCGTCCCAACTCGGGCAAAAAGAAAAACAAACTGTTCCGCTATATCAACCTGTGGCTCGCCTTCGGTAACCGATTGTACGAACGACTTATTCGCAAGGGGCTGAAAAATCCCCGTCGCGTACTGGTGGCCTTCGGACTCTCCCTGATAGCCATCTGGCTGCTCAACAAGGTGGTACCCCAGAGCTTCATGCCGCAGGAGGACCAGGGCTACTTTACCGTCGAATTGGAGTTGCCCGAGGGGGCTACCCTCGAACGTACCCGTGTGGTAACCGACCGGGCCATGCAATACCTCATGTCGCGCGACGATGTGGAGTATGTGCTCAACGTGACCGGTTCGAGTCCCCGGGTAGGTACCAACCAGTCGCGAAGCCAATTGACCGTAATCCTTAAACCGTGGGAAGAGCGCAAGTCGTCCAACCTGCGTGAAATCATGGAGGAGATACGCCGGGAGCTGAACCAATATCCCGAGAGCAAAGCCTACCTGAGTACGCCGCCCGTCATTCCGGGTCTGGGCAGTTCGGGCGGTTTCGAGATGGTGCTCGAAGCCCGCAGCGACGCCAGCTACGAAGATTTGCAACGGGCTGCCGATACCCTGCTCTACTACGCCTCGCAGCGTAAAGAGATCAGCGGACTCTCCTCGTCGATTCAGAACGACATACCCCAACTCTACTTCGACGTCGACCGCGACAAGGCTCAAATGCTGGGTGTGAAAATCTCCGACATATTCTCGACCCTGAAAACCTTTACCGGCTCGATATATGTCAACGACTTCAACATGTTCAACCGCATCTACCGCGTCTATATCCAGGCCGAGGCTCCCTATCGGGCACACAAGGAGAATCTGGGACTGTTCTTCGTCAAGGGCAGCAACAACGCCATGATTCCCATCACGGCTCTGGGAACGACCTCCTATACGACAGGTCCGGGAACCATACGCCGGTTCAACATGTTCAACTCGACCACCATATCGGGCGAAGCGGCTCCGGGATACAGCTCGGGACAAGCTATGACCATACTCGAAGAGATTGCCGACAAGCACTTGCCCAAGAACATCGGTGTGGAGTGGAGCGGCCTCTCCTACCAGGAGAAGCACGTGAGCGGGCAGACCGGCTATGTGCTGGCCCTGGCGCTGCTCTTCGTATTCCTCTTCCTGGCTGCCCAGTATGAAAGCTGGTCTATCCCGGTAGCCGTAATCCTGTCGCTACCGATAGCGGGTGTAGGCGCCTATCTGGGCAACTGGATATGTGGTCTCGAAAACAACATCTACTTCCAGATCGGATTGGTGATGCTTATCGGTCTGGTGGCCAAGAATGCCATTCTGATCGTCGAGTTTGCCAAAGAGGAGGTGGAGAAGGGCAACAACGTGGTCAATGCGGTTATCAAGGCCGCCCACCTGCGGTTCCGCCCCATCGTGATGACCTCGCTGGCCTTTATCCTGGGTATGTTGCCGCTCGTCTTTGCCAGCGGCCCGGGCTCGGCCAGCCGACAGGGTATCGGTACCGGAGTCTTCTTCGGTATGATTGTGGCCATTACGATAGGTATCATCTTTGTACCCCTGCTCTTCGTATGGGTCTACAAACTGAAATTTAAATTGACAAAACGATGAAAGAGATAAAAATCTTCTTATCCATATTCCTGGTGGGCGTCTTCTTCACCGGCTGCTCGATACAGAAGCGCTGCCAGGCTCCGGAACTGAACTTGCCGGACGAAATCATAGCGGGAGAGAACGACACCCTCACCATTGCCGACATGGCCTGGTGGGAACTCTACTCCGACACGACACTGACCAACCTGATCAACAAGACCCTCAACAACAACCGCAACATGCGGGCTGCCGAAGCTCACATCAAACAGATGGAAGAGTTGTACCGGGTGAGCAAGGCCTCGCTCTTCCCCACCATTAACGGACTGGTTAGTGGTAACCGTGAGACTAATGCCTATTATGGAGAAAAAACCTCGATCGATCCCGAGTTCAGCCTCAAAGCCTCGCTGAGCTGGGAGGCCGACCTGTGGGGCAGTCTGCGATGGAGCAAACGGAAAGGGGCGGCCGAGTATCTGGCTTCGGTCGAGGCGGCTCGGGCCATGCAGATGACCTTGATTGCCGAGACGGCCACAGCCTATTTCGAGTTGGTCGCTCTCGACCAGGAATTGGAAATCGTGCTGCAAACGGTACAAACCCGCGAGGAGAGTGTCAACCAGGCACGCCTGCGGTTCGAGGGTGGCCTCACCTCCGAGACGGCCTACCAACAGGCTCAGGTGGAGTTGGCCAACGCATCGGCCCTCATACCGAATCTGGAACAGAAAATTGCCATGAAGGAGAATCAGATTGCCGTCCTCTCGGGTGAATACCCCTCGAAGGTGGAACGCGGGAAATTTGATTTCAATATCTCCCTGCCCGAGGAGATGCCCATCGGGCTCCCCTCTACCCTGCTGCAACGTCGTCCCGACGTGCGGCAGGCCGAACAGCAACTGCGCTCGGCCATGGCTTCGGTAGGCATCGCCTATGCCGACCGTTTCCCCCGGCTCACCATCAGCCTGGTAGGCGGTCTTGAAAACGATGAGTTGAAGGGTTTCTTTGAATCGCCCTTCTCCTATGTAGCCGGCAACTTCGTAGCTCCACTTATCACCTTCGGGAAGAAAAAGGCCCAATACAAGGCAGCTCTGGCGGCATACGACGAAAAGCGATTCGCCTATGAGCAGAAGGTACTCGAAGTCTTCCGCGAGGTAAACGACGCGGTCATCACCTATCAGAAGAAACGTCGCACCTCGGAGTTGCAACTCAACCTCTTCGAGGCGGCACAAAAGTATGTCGACCTGGCCCAGTTGCAATACCTCAACGGGGTTATCCGCTATATCGACGTACTCGATGCTCACCGTAACTTCTTCGATGCCCAGATAGGATTAAGCAATGCCATACGCGACGAATATCTGGCTATGGTCAAC
The DNA here is from genome assembly GCF_000512915.1 of Barnesiella viscericola DSM 18177. GTDB lineage: Bacteria > Bacteroidota > Bacteroidia > Bacteroidales > Barnesiellaceae > Barnesiella > Barnesiella viscericola. The sequence continues at coordinate 152,575 of NZ_CP007034.1, read as the reverse complement.
CTCTATAAGGTATTGGGTGGTGGTTGGAGCAGTCAGGCCGAATGACCTTCCCCGGCCCTACAAGAAGAAGCCCCGGCGTGTAATCAACACGCCGGGGCTTCTTCTTTGGAATAGCAGGACACAGACAAGAGCGGGGAAACGGTGCCACACGACAGGCGGACGGCTATCGATAACAGGGACTGTAATTCTCTCTACCGACTGTTATTCCCTGCAAACAAGACGAGGGCGCAACGTCCCGGCCTTAACTCGCCGATTCGTTACGCCCTGTCCTGTTTTATCGTTCTGCGTCGATACGCTGCTTAGCACAATTTGCGGGCACCGTCGGAGATAACGACGTCATACACTTTCGGCAGACGGCCGTATTTCTCTTTGTAACGCATCTTGGCTGTCTCCACAAAGTGATCGTACAGCTCGTTCTTTACCAGGTTGATGGTGCAACCGCCGAAGCCGCCACCCATCACACGCGAACCGGTAACGCCGCACTCCTTGGCAATGTCGTTCAAGAAGTCGAGCTCCTCGCAACTTACCTCATAGAGTTTACTCATGCCGTAATGCGTCTCATACATCTTCTTGCCTACGGTCTCGTAGTCACCGCATTCGAGGGCGTCGCACACGTCGAGAACCCGTTGAATCTCACCGATTACATACTCGGCACGCATATAGTCCTCGGCCGTAATTTCGCCTTTCACCTCGTTGAGCATATCCATGTTGGCATCTCTCAGGAACTCAACATGGGGGTGTCTCTTCTGAATGGCAGCCACCACGTTCTCGCACGATCTGCGACGGTCATTATAGGCCGACGAAGCCAACTCGTGTTTTACCACCGAGTCGAGCAATACGAGACGATAACCTTCGGGATTGAAGGGGAAATATTGATATTCGAGCGAACGGCAGTCGAGACGAATGAGGTGACCGGCCTTGCCGAATACCGATGCAAACTGATCCATGATACCGCAGTTTACACCGCAGTAGTTATGCTCGGTAGCCTGTCCGATCTTGGCCAACTCGAATTTGTCGATACCGCAGTCGAACATATCGTTCAAGGCGTAGGCATAGGTGCTCTCCAAAGCGGCCGACGACGACATGCCGGCACCCAGAGGCACATCACCGGCAAATGCTGTATTGAAACCGGCAATTTTTCCGCCACGCTTGATAATCTCGCGGCATACACCGAAAATATAGCGGGCCCAGCTGGCACGAGGTGCATCTTCCTCGTTCAACCCGAACTCTACATAATCTTTCAAATCGATCGAATAGGCACGCACCTTGTTGGTTCCGTTGATTTTGAGCTCGGCAACCATGCCTTTGTCAATGGCACCGGGGAATACGAAACCCCCGTTGTAATCGGTGTGCTCACCGATCAAGTTAATACGACCGGGAGAGGCATATACCGATCCCGTAGATCCATCGAAGTGTTTGATAAAACGACTTCTTACAAATTCTATCTCCATAATACTAAATTAAAATGATTGTAATTTATATGATTGCTATTTATTGGAATGCTACCTTTATTTGCGCGTCGAGAACTTGAACTGCGTGTGGCTCTCGAATTTCTCGTGCGGACGCAAGATGACCGACGGATAGTTCTCGTGGTTGGGACTGTCGGGGAAATGTTGTGTTTCGAGACAGATGGCTGCCCGCATGGGATAACGCTGCCCGTTCTTCCCGACGAAATTACCCGTCATCCAGTTGCCGGTATAGAGCTGTACACCGGGCTCGGTCGTATAGACGTCCATCACGATGCCCGTCTTGGGCGATATACACTCGGCACAGAAGGCAAATTCGCCCGGGTGTTTCTTGTTCAGGACATAGGTGTGGTCATATCCCTTGCCATAAACCAGCTGTATGAAAGGTTCGTTGATGCGGCTACCCACCTCATAGAGTTTGCGGAAATCCATGGGAGTTCCCTCCACGACCGATTTCTCGCCATACGGTATGGCGGTATCGTCGGTAGGCAGATAGTAATCGGCATCGATGCACAACAGGTGGTCGCCGATATAAGGGTCGCCTGCCCCCGAGAGGTTGAAATAGGAGTGGTTGGTAAGGTTGATGATGGTAGCCTTGTCGGTCTCGGCATGATAGGTGATATCGACGGCATTGTCGTCGGTCAGCTTAAACACCACTTTCACCCGCAGGTTTCCGGGGAATCCCTCCTCGCCATCGGGCGATATGCGTGAAAACTCGATGGTCTGCGAATCGATTTGATGGGCGTCCCACACATGGAAATTAAAGCCCTTTACACCACCGTGCAGGGTATTGGGGCCGTTGTTGATGGGCAATTGGTCATACAATACACCGTCGATTGTAAATTTACCTTTGGCAATGCGGTTGGCATACCGCCCGCAGGTGGCGCCGAAATAGGGTTCTTCCGAAGAAAGATACTCCTGTATATTGTTATGACCGGTCACTACATCTGTCATTTTTCCCTCTTTGTCGGGAACCATAAGCGAAACGATACGAGCCCCATAATTCGTTACGGCCAATTCGCATCCGTTCTTGTTTACCAAAACATAAAGTGCTGTGTCTTTTCCATCGACATGTCCTTGGAAATGGGCCGGATTCAAGCCTGAAAGAGTCATATCCATATTTTTCTTTTTAAGGTTAACTGTATTTATTTATTGATTGTGTAAAGTTAATGTTATCTTTTTTTCTTGCAAAGATTTTGCCCGGCTTTTGCTTAAAATTATTTGGCTTATTAAATTTTAACAGAGTTTCATAAACGGGACGCCACAAAAGCCTTACTCCGACAGAGCGTGGAGATAAAGCGTTTTGTATCAATATAATTACAATCGATTCTTACCACTCGGGAATCTCATCTTGTAACAGACACTTCTCAGTCTTATCTTCGTCACGGGATATGTATGAGTTTATGGGTTTGAAGTGACAGATGCCACTCGGGGTGTGCCTTGATGTAATCGATGGCGGCACCGAGAAGACGGGTGTTTTTCACAGGGTCACCGGTATCGCAAGGCTGCAATTCAAGCACTGCGCCATAGCTCCGTGCCATCGCTTCGTAGGGAACCAGGTCTTGCCCCTCATAGACCACCTTCAACTCGTCGACCCGCCCAATCTTCACCGGGAGCGATTTGGGCGAACAGGTAATCCAGTCGATGGCCTGTACCAGTTGTGCCTCCAACTCCATGGAGCCGTTGGTCTCGATTTGGACAAACTTCCCGGCCTCGTGCAAGGCATCGACCAACGATCGGGTGAGTTGCAAGGTGGGCTCACCGCCGGTAATGACCACGTGTCGGGCAGGATAAGCGGCAATCGCACGAACGATTTCGGCTTCGCTCATCTCGGTATAGGTATCGTGACGGGTATCGCAAAAACTGCATCGCAGGTTACACCCCGACAGCCGGACAAAAATGGCGGCCGTACCGGTAAAGCGGCCTTCGCCCTGCAAGGTGTAAAATATCTCGTTGACTCTCATAGGGCAAAATCGTCGTCTTTGCAATCGTCGACCCGATAGACCGCAATATTCCCGCCGCTCTCCTGGACCTTGGTCTTATAACACTGGGGTATCTGGTCGGTAATCCACCGGGCTATGTTCTCGGCCGTGGGGTTGAAGGGCAACAATTCGTTGAGGTTGCCGTGGTCGAGGTAACCGTGAATCTGGTCCTTGATGTGCTTGAAGTCGCACACCATGCCGTCGGCATTCAGCTCTTCGGCCTTGCAATAGACGGTAATAATCCAGTTGTGACCATGCAACTGCTCACACTTGCTTTCGTAGGAGAGCGTCAACGCATGCGCTCCCGCAATCTCCATCGTCTTCGCTACGTAATACATAAACGGTGCTTTATCTTATTCATTAATCCTCATATTCGGTGGGATCGTCGATTTGCGCGTCGTGCAAAGCCTCCTTGCGTTCGACACAGGTGCCGCACTTGCCGCAATGCTTCTCGCCGCCCTTGTAGCACGACCAGGTCTCGGCATAATTGACCTGCAACCGCTTGCCCCGACGGGCAATGTCGCTTTTGGTAATATGGGTATAGGGCGCCAATATCTCGATGTGCTCGTAGGTGCCCTCGCGCATGGCCTGGTTCATGGCCTCGATAAAGGAGGAACGGCAATCGGGATAGATGGCGTGATCGCCCCCGTGGTTGGCAATGAGTACCCGCTTCAACCCGTTGCTCTCGGCTATGCCGCAGGCTATCGACAACATGATGCCGTTGCGAAACGGAACCACGGTGCTCTTCATATTCTCGTCGGCATAATGCCCCTCGGGAATGGCTTCTCCGCCACTCAACAACGAGCTCTTGAAATACTCCTTCATAAAGGCCAGCGGTATGACAATGTGCCGAATACCCAGCCGCTCGCAGTGCAGGTGGGCAAACGGTATCTCCCGGGCATTGTGGTTGGCCCCATAATCGAACGATACCCCCAAAGCAATGCGGTCGGCATACTCATAAAGCAACGTAATGCTGTCCATGCCGCCCGAAACGACAATCAACGAATCTTTCATACTCTTTTCTCTATTCATGTACCCGAGGAACATATTCTCATTCCCCTGTTCCCCGAATGGTTGGGGATTGGCGCATACAGGACAACTGCCACTCCGAGGCTTCACCTCAAAAGAATCACCCGAAATCGACCCGTCCCATTTCGCGCTTGTATGTGCAAAGATAAGCTAAAAATTACAATCCTCCCGGTAAATAGCTCATAAGCCTTTCAAAAAATAGTTATCTTTGTGTCTGTAAGAAGGAGAGCGGCTCGACCTCAATACCCCCATCGGGGATTGGCCGTCACGATGGGCTCTCTTCAAACTGACAATCAAACAACAAAACAGACACACGATGAAGGCAAAAACACGGGTTCGCATCATATTCCTCTTCTTGACCGCTCTTGCCATAGGCTTTCCGCTGCTGTTTCTCACAGCCCCTCCCGTTCCTCGCCACTTGGGTCCCGAGGGTATTGCCGTGGCATTTGTCGAGAACCTCACCAACGCCAATTTTGAAGCGGCCCGCAAACTGGTGACGCCTGAATCGGCCGAGACCATACACCTGTTCGAAACGCTGGTGGGCAGCCAATCCGACGAGTTAAAGAGCAGACCCACCCATTTCAACGTATCCCGCTCGGAAATGAATCTCGCCCAGGATACACTTTTTATCGAAGGCAAACTTTTTTTCTCGAACAAACACAAACTGATACGGAAAATAAAACTGGTGCTGGTCAACCGCGAGGGTCGCTGGCTGGTCGATTGTCACGACAACAATATTTTCTGACGGGTCGAACCCGCCTCAACCAAAGGTTCGGATTTGGTGTTACTACGACACTTATATAATAGAATAGTTTAAAAACTTTATCGCTATGGGAAAATTTCAGGAGATTATCGCCGGCGATACCCCGGTATTGGTCGACTTCTTTGCCGAATGGTGTGGCCCTTGCAAAATGATGAAGCCGGTTTTGGAAGATCTGAAACGGAAACTGGGTGACAAAATCGTCATTCTCAAAGTCGACATCGACAAAAACGAACCTATGGCTGCCGCTTTTAGAATCCAATCGGTACCCACCTTGATGCTCTGGAAGAAGGGGCAGATAGCCTGGCGCCAATCAGGAGCCTTGCCGCTGCACGAATTGGAACAGATACTATCGGCCTACCTTTGAGAAGATAGGCTTTACGAAGATTAAAAAGATACATTCGCAAGGGATTTTCGCTTTTTATCTCCATTTGCCATATTATTTCGTACCTTTGCGCCTGCAAAAAAAGAGCCGGGTCTGAGAGTGCCCGGGGTAAAACTCGTACCTGCCAGCAGGATTTCCCCCTGGCAATCGGCCGTAGGAAAACAAACGAGATCCCCCCGACAAACGGACCGATCTCGTTCACGCCTGGTTTGAAAAGAGCCTATGTATATGAAATCGAACATTTATCTGCAACTATTCTCCTCGTTCCTGAAAATAGGAGCATTCACCTTCGGAGGCGGTTGGGCCATGATTCCCCTCATCGAGCGGGAAGTGGTCGACAAAAAGCAGTGGATCAAACGCGAGGATTTTATCGACGCCCTGGCTATCGCCCAATCGCTGCCGGGAGTGCTGGCCGTGAATATATCAATTCTGGTAGGGAACAAGTTGCGCGGACTGAAAGGTAGTCTGGCCGCCACCCTCGGCACCATTCTCCCTTCGTTTCTTATCATCTTGGCCATTGCCATCTGGTTTGTACAGGTCTACGACAATCCTGTTATCGAACGCATATTCAAAGGCATTCGTCCGGCTGTGGTCGCCCTTATCGTTTCGCCGGTACTCACGACAGCCAAAACGGCCCGCATCAACCTCAAAACCGTCATCATTCCCATCGTCGTGGCTCTGGCCATCTGGCTGGGAGGCATCTCACCCATCTGGTTCGTCCTGCTGGGCGGTATTGGCGGTATCGTCTACTACAATCACATCATCGCCCGCATCAAAAAACGGTACAGAGAAAAAAAGAAATAAACCATGTGGATTGTCTATCTTAACTTATTCTGGGCCTATTTGAAGATTGGCCTGTTTGGGTTCGGCGGCGGATACGCCATGCTCTCCCTCATTCAACACGAAGCGGTAGAGGTAATCCACTATGGCGAAAGCCAACCGTGGCTCACCCCCACCGAGTTTACCGACATCGTGGCCATCTCGCAGATGACCCCCGGCCCCATCGGCATCAACAGCGCCACCTATGTAGGCTACGTGGCCACCGGAAACAGCGTGTGGGGATCGCTTGTGGCTACCTTTGCCGTGTGCCTGCCATCGTTTGTGCTGGTGTTGATGATCAGCCATTTCATTCTCAAACACAAGGAGAATCCCATTATCAAGAGCCTGTTTGCCGGACTGCGCCCCGTTGTCGTGGGACTGATTGCCTCGGCGGCTCTGCTACTGATGAACAAAGAGAACTTTCCCGACTATACATTGAGCGTGGCCATCGCGGTCGTCTCGTTCGTGCTGGTGCATTACACCCGGCTCCACCCCATACTGGTGATTGTGCTGGCCGGTGTTGCGGGGTATGCTCTCTATTAAACCGACAGACATGAACTACGAAGAGACTTTGGAATATCTGTTCCGGCAGCTCCCTGTCTTCCAGCAAATAGGAAGCGCAGCCTACAAACCGGGATTGCAAAACAGCGAGGCGCTCGACGAGTATTTCGGACACCCCCATCGCAAATTTCACACCCTGCACGTGGCCGGAACCAATGGGAAAGGCTCGGTGTCGCATTTGCTGGCCGCCATCTTGCAACTCAACGGCTACAAAACGGGACTGTACACCTCGCCCCACCTGGTCGATTTCAGGGAGCGTATCCGCATCGACGGACAACCCATTTCGCGCGAAGAGGTCATCGACTTTGCCCAAAAACACGTGCCCCCCACGCTGCATATCCATCCTTCGTTTTTCGAGTTGACCATGATGATGGCCTTCGACTACTTTGCCCGCCAGGCGGTCGATGTAGCAGTCATTGAGGTCGGGCTGGGCGGCCGACTCGACAGCACCAACATCATCACCCCCGACCTGTGTGTGATTACCAACATCAGCTACGACCATGTGCAGATGCTGGGACATACCCTACCCCAGATTGCCCGGGAAAAGGCCGGTATCATCAAGAGCGGCATACCGGTCGTTATCGGTGAGGCCCAGGGCGAGGTCAAGCAAGTATTTCTCGACAAGGCCCGCGAGGTCGGTGCCCCCATCTTCTTTGCCGAAGAGTGTGTCCGGTTCGACTCGGCCCGGCAAAGCGCCCGCGGCTGGGAGTTTGACACCCCCGAGTTCCCCCATCTTGTAGGAGAGCTGGGAGGACTCTGTCAGGAGAAAAATGCCGCCACCGTACTCACCGCCGTCGCCCGGCTGCGGGAATTGGGCTACCATATCTCCAACGAATCGGTCTATGAAGCCTTTGCCCACGTCACCCGTCTCACCGGTCTGATGGGGCGCTGGCAACAGTTGCAGTCGTCACCCCGGCTCATCTGCGACACAGGTCACAACACCGGCGGCATGCAGTACATCGCCCGGCAACTGCGCAACGAACATTACGATACGCTGCGTATCGTAATCGGTATGGTCAACGACAAAGATATATCGGGGGTATTGTCCATGCTCCCTCGGGAAGCCGTCTACTACTTCACCCGGGCATCGGTGCCCCGTGCTCTCCCGCAAGACAAGCTCGAAGCACTGGCCACCCAAGCCGGACTGAAAGGCAAGAGCTACCCCACCGTCAAGGAGGCGGTAACGGCCGCACAAAAAGAGAGCCGCCCCGAAGACCTTATCTTCGTAGGCGGCAGTACCTTTATCGTGGCCGACCTGTTGCAGTTTATGCCTTTACCGCAATAACCTCGATTTCGACCAAAGCCTGTTTGGGCAACTCTTTGACGGCAAATGCCGAACGGGCGGGGAATGCCCCGTTGAACTGTTGGGCATAGACCTCGTTCATTGCTCCGAAGAGTGACATGTCGGCCAGGAAGACCGTCGTCTTCACAATATGGTCGACCGTACAGCCGGCCTCGGCCAAGATAGCCTTGATGTTCTCGAACGATTGGCGGGTTTGTGCCTGAATCCCCTCGGGCATTGTGCCGGTGGCGGGGTCGATGGGCAGTTGTCCCGAAAGGAAAATCATGCCGGCAGCTTCGATAGCCTGGCTGTATGGCCCTATGGCCTCGGGGGCGGCAGTTGTAGCAATGACCTGTTTCATAGTTGTCGTATATAAGATTTATTATTTCGGAAGCTCCTCTCGGCTCTCCTCGATTTGCAAGTCTTTCAAGGGAACCTTATCACCCTCCTCCTCCATCAGGCGACGAGTATCGACCAGTACCCTCCACTCCCGCGGGAAATTGTCTTTCAGGTTGTTGATGAAATCCTCGTCACCCTCGCGGTCAATGGCCCTCAGCAAGAAACCCACCGAAAGCCGGTTGATGTCCATGGCTGGTTGATAGGCCGGTACCCGCTCCTCCTCCGAAGGAGTCTGCGACAAAATACCTGCCTGTTCCAACTCATCGACCTTCCGCTCGACCAGCTGAATGGGTATGGCATAGCGACGCGAAATCTGCCCCTTGGTGAGCGGCGGCAAACCGTCTCTGAAACGATGCACGATAACCGTGGCGATGACCAGCAAGATATAGTCGGAGTAGCGGCGCGAGATGTCGTTGGTCTCCTTCTCGAAATTGAAATTGACCACGTTTTGCGACGAATAGGTGAGCACCGCCCCGAACAGGCAGATGAGCCACGAGAACTGCATCCAGATGAGCAACAACGGCAGGAAGGCAAAACTACCGTAAATGGCGTTGTACTTCGATACCCATATCTGTCCCGATATATATATGTATTGGAACACCTGAAATGCCGTGCCGCAAATGATACCCGAGATGAGTGCATACTTGAATTTTACACGGGTATTGGGTATGAAAATATAGATGGCCGTGAAAAACAGCACGGTGAGGATATAGGGAGCCAGCCGGAAGACCCAGCGCAACAGCGGGGTCATGAACTCAAACACCACCGACGAGTTGAGCATCGTCGACATAAAGAGCGAGAATCCGCTCGATGCCACCATGAGAATGGGCAGAATCAGAAACATCGAGGTGTAGTCGGTCACCTTGCGGTAAAACGACCGCCCGCCCTGCACCTGCCAAATATCGTTGAATGCCTTCTCAATATTCGACAACAGGCTGATGAGTGTCCACAACAGGAAGCAGAGGCCTATCCCCACAAATACCCCACCCTTCATCTGGTCGAGGTACTGGTCGACAAAGCTCAACATATACTCCAATGCCTGGCGCTGGGCCGGAAAATAGTCGAACAGTTGGCTCTGCATGATGTGCTGGAACCCGAATCCCTTGCAAATGGCAAACAGCATGGCCAGCGCTGGGACAACGGCCAGAATCGAGCTGAATGTCAAGGCCGAGGCCTTCTCCTGCAACTTCTCGCTCAGGAAACAGCGTATCGACAGATTCAAGGTTTTGAGTATGTGGATATGCAATTTATACTCGGTGATGTGCCAGATATCGACCGAAACAAATTGCCAGAACCACTTCACCCATGAACTGATGCGAGCAAAAAATGAAGGTTTTTTCTTACGTTTTGCCATGCGCCTATATTGCCCGGATAGGTTCTACAAATAAAAAATACAGCAGGCCTGTAAGCCGGGTTATGTACTCTCTTGCGAGAGCGTCTGTCATTTATCTCGACCCTGTGTCGCCACAAGGCTCTAGCGGTTTACCCCCCGGCATCGGGCGAGCAACCCTACAACGCCGGTATACATAACCTTACAACCCATAAGACGTACGGCACTCTACATTGCTGTAAAGCCCGGTGAGCTCTTACCTCACCTTTTCACCCTTACTGCTTGCGCAGCGGTTATTTTCTGTTACGCGCCTCTACCCTCACGAATAGCTTCCCGTTAGGAAATATGGTGCTCTGTGTTGCCCGGACTTTCCTCCCGCACGAGGCGAGCGACAGACCGTCCTGCTGTACGATACAAAGATAATGAAAAAAGTCGAATTCCAAAAGCACAGCCGGTTCGAGATTTTCGATTAAACCTTTTCCCCGCTTGGCTGTCTAAACAACAATATGAACCCGTAACAAAAGAGCAAAAGTGTCAGTTCATTGATTCGGGCATAAAATTTAACAGTCAATATGACATACCAATCGTGCAAAAAAGTCCGTTATTTATTAGCAGGCTGCGTTAACCCCTGTTAAGTCGATATTCGGCTTATTAAAAGAGCTTAAAAAGCAGATAAGTCAACTATAATGGCACAAGAAATGTATTAAATTTAACGTCACAAAAACTTAAATACAACAGAATATTAACACTTAAAACTGATAAATTATGAATTCTTACGGAAAGAAATTGATGGGTATAGCTTTGATAGCAATCCTGAGTTCTGGAGTTAGTATCGGAGCATTCAGTTTATTAAACAGGTCGGCCGACTCAAAACTCGAAGACCAGCCTGTGGGAAGTGAGTATGCACAACCCACGCGCTTTTCCCGGGTTGTCAATCGTCCTGCTGTCGAAACCGACTTTACCGTGGCTGCCGAGAATACGGTCAACGCCGTGGTGAGCATCAAGTCAATTTCCACCCCCAAACAGAGTCAAATGGGCGGTCTTACCGATCCGTTCTTTGAATATTTCTTCGGTCAAGGTGGCCGGAATATCGAACCTCAACCCCGCACGGGACTGGGCTCGGGCGTCATCATTACCCCCGACGGATATATCGTGACCAACAACCACGTGGTCGAAGGAGCCGACAAACTGGATATTACGCTGAACGACAACCGTACCTTCAACGGACGTGTAATCGGTACCGATCCCTCGACCGACCTGGCCCTGATTAAAATCGATGCCAAAGACCTGCCTATCGTCAAGTTCGGCGACTCGGACAACCTGAAAGTGGGCGAATGGGTTTTGGCCGTAGGTAACCCGCTGGGGTTGACCTCGACCGTGACTGCCGGTATTGTCAGTGCCAAGGCTCGTAGCATCAGCGCGCTCAATCCTCGCAGCCAGAAGATGGGCATCGAAGCCTTTATCCAGACCGATGCCGCAGTAAATCCCGGCAACAGTGGCGGTGCGCTGGTCAATACGGCCGGTGAACTGGTAGGTATCAACACCGCCATCTACTCCGAAACCGGTAGCTATGCAGGTTATTCGTTTGCCATTCCTACCTCGATTGTAAGCAAAGTAATTGCCGACTTGAAAGAGTATGGAACCGTACAACGTGCCGTACTGGGTATCGGATACATGGAAATCAACTCCGACCTGGCCAAGGAGAAGAACCTCGAAGTTCAGGAGGGAATCTACGTAGGCGAAGTATTTAACCGCAGCGCAGCTATGGAGGCCGGTATCAAAGAGGGCGATGTAATCACCTCGATTAACGACGTAAAAATCAAAAACGGCGCCATGCTCTCCGAGCAGTTGAACCGCTACCGTCCCGGCGACAAGATCAAGATCGGCTTGTTGAGAGGTAAAGAATCGAAGGCCGTATCGCTCACCTTGAAGAATAGCCAAGGCAATACCGAGATTACCAAGATAGCCGGTATGGATTCGCTGGGTGCCGGATTCAAAGAACTCGACGCCAAGAGCCTGCGCGAGATGAACATTCGATATGGCGTACAGGTTATTGGATTGAAAAACGGAAAATTCAAATCGGCCGGTATCCGCGACGGGTTTGTGATTCTCGAAATCAACAACACCCCCATGAAATCGGTAAGCGACCTGGAATCGATGTACGATTCGATTGTCAAATCGAACCAGACCCAGAAGGTCATGTTCATTACCGGTGTTTATCCAAACGGCAAGATGATGTACTATGCCGTAGACTTGGCCGACTAAAATCCCATATACAGAATAAGGTCCTTCGCGGGACCTTATTCTGTACTTGTCTGCCAAATACCAAATATCATTAATCCAAGAAACAGAACGAACTACCCAATGTTGTAATGATACAAAAAATAGATAATCAACGAACGAATGGGATTTTTTATCTCACGCCTTCAAAATTAAACATTTTTTGCAACATTATTAACAACAAATATATTATATTTGCAATCCAAAATCTCCATATTGCACGATGAGACAATTAAAAATTACCAAATCGATTACTAATCGGGAAAGTGCTTCTCTGGACAAATACCTTCAAGAAATCGGTCGTGAGGACTTAATCACGGTAGAAGAGGAAGTTGAACTTGCCCAACGCATAAAAAAAGGCGACCATGCAGCTTTGGAGAAGTTGACGAGAGCCAACTTGCGTTTTGTCGTTTCGGTTGCCAAACAATATCAAAACCAAGGATTGAGCCTGCCCGACTTGATTAACGAAGGAAATCTGGGACTGATCAAAGCCGCCGAGAAATTCGACGAAACAAGAGGATTCAAATTCATCTCTTATGCCGTGTGGTGGATTCGCCAATCCATACTCCAAGCTCTGGCCGAGCAATCGAGAATCGTTCGTCTGCCGCTGAACCAGGTGGGCTCGCTCAACAAAATAAGCAAGGCCCTCTCGAAATTCGAGCAGGAGAACGAGCGTCGTCCTTCACCCGAAGAGTTGGCCGAGGAGTTGGATATTCCGGTCGACAAAATCTCCGACACGTTGAAGGTATCGGGTCGTCACATCTCGGTCGATGCCCCCTTTGTCGAAGGCGAGGACAACAGCCTGCTCGACGTGCTGGTCAACGACGACTCCCCCATTGCCGACCGTTCGCTTATCAACGAGTCACTCTCGAAAGAGATAGACCGTGCACTCAAACAACTCACCCCGCGTGAAAGCGAAATCATCAAGATGTTCTTCGGCATCGGTTGTCAAGAGATGACACTCGAAGAGATAGGCGACAAATTCGGGTTGACCCGTGAACGCGTACGCCAAATCAAGGAGAAAGCCATCAGACGGCTCAGAACCGCATCGAGAAGCAAATTATTAAAAACCTATTTGGGATAAAGGTCTGCCCTACAAAGACCATGAGAAACCGACCTGTTGTCAGGTCGGTTTTTTTATTTTAACTTTTTTCTCTATTCATAAATTGCTTAATCTCTATAAATCACCTATCTTCGTTCTCATAAAGCATATAACAATGAACAAATATCTGTATCATATTTTCTTGCCGGTTTTACTCTTCGTCTTTGTGCAAAATGCAGTAGCACAAGAGCCGACTACCGGATTTGAAGAGGGCAACAACCAGTATGTCATGCGAGAGAGTAACCTCTCGGACATCGGGACAGAGAAAAAGATAAAACCCTTTACCTTGGGAGCCGAAGTGGGCGCCTCGATCGATATGGCCGGGAACGACCTCTCGACCTTTGACGTAGACCTGTTCGGGGGCTATCGCTCCTCCAGCATCAAGTGCCTGGGACTGGGTGTGGGACTGCACAACTCCTTCTCGAGCAACCGCTACTACATACCTGTTTATGTTTTGTTCCGCAGCAACCTGCTCAGGAACCGCTCGCTCTTCTTTGTCGATTTCAGGGCCGGTTATTCGAGCAACCAGATGTGCAAGGGCGAAACACAGGGTGGATTCTTCGGTGCCGCCGGCTTGGGTATAAACCTCTCGGTCAGCAAAAAATTTGGTTCTCACCTGCTCCTCGGATATAACTTTTACCAAGTATCGCCCTTCACCGACGAGAAAGGTGCCTACCAGGACATTAACGGGAGTCATCTGGTCTCCATACGATTGGGTATCAGTTTCTGAAAAGATTACATATAATTACAAATAGATACATTTCGGCAGACAATAATTACAAATACATAGACAAATCGAACAAAACACGTTATTTTATTTGTTTTTCTCAAAATAATAATTACCTTTGCATACACAATAAAAACAGAGAACAATGATTATATCCCTGCTAAGCAACTCGATTATTATTATTAACCTTCTATCGAACGCCCCCGACGAGAAGTGAGAAATTGTGTTGCCATAGCATACCGATAAAACGTTTATAGCCTTTCTCACGAACATGTTGGGAAAGGCTTTTTTAATAACTTTATATACGCAAGGAAAAATGTCTGACCGATTATTCATTTTTGACACAACCCTACGAGACGGCGAACAGGTCCCCGGTTGTCAACTCAACACCGTTGAAAAAATACAAGTAGCCAAAGCGCTCGAAGCCCTTGGCGTCGACATTATAGAAGCGGGATTCCCGGTATCCAGTCCCGGCGATTTCGAATCGGTCGTTGCCATCTCCAAAGCGGTGACCTGGCCTACCATCTGTGCCCTCACCCGGGCGGTCGAAAACGACATAAAGGTAGCGGCCGAAGCCCTGCAATATGCCCGGCACAAACGCATACACACGGGCATTGGCACCTCGGACTATCACATCAAGTACAAATTCAACTCCACCCGCGAGGAGATTATCGAGCGGGCCGTCGCCGCGGTCAAATATGCCAAAAAGTATGTCGAGGACGTGCAGTTTTATGCCGAAGATGCGGGTCGCACCGACAACGAATACCTGGCCCGTGTGGTCGAGGCGGTCATCAAGGCCGGGGCTACCGTCGTCAACATACCCGACACCACCGGCTATTGCCTGCCCGACGAGTTCGGCCAGAAGATTCGCTACCTCAAAGAGCATGTAACCGGGATAGACCGGGTAGTTATCGCCACCCACTGCCACAACGACCTGGGCATGGCCACGGCCAACACGATGGCCGGGATACAGAATGGAGCCCGTCAGGCCGAAGTGACCATCAACGGCATCGGCGAACGGGCCGGAAACACCTCGCTCGAAGAGGTGGCCATGATTTGCAAATGCCACCACGACCTGCAAATCGAGACCAACATCAATACCCAGAAGATTTACAGCACGAGCCGACTAGTCTCCAACCTCATGAACATGCCCGTGCAGCCCAACAAGGCCATCGTGGGTCGCAACGCCTTTGCCCACTCCTCGGGCATACATCAGGACGGTGTGTTGAAGAACCGCGAGAGCTACGAGATTATCGACCCCAAAGAGGTGGGTATCGACGAGACGTCGATTGTACTGACGGCCCGCAGTGGACGGGCTGCCCTGAAACACCGCCTCCACCTGCTGGGTATCGAGCTGGAAAAAGAGGCACTCGACAAAGCCTACGATGCCTTCCTCAAACTGGCCGACCGCAAAAAAGACATCAACGACGACGACATACTCATGCTGGTGGGTAAAGAGCGCACCGCCAATGCACGCATTCGTCTCGACTTCCTGCAAGTGACGGCCGGCGTGGGCATCAAGTCGGTGGCCAGCATCGGTCTCGACATCGCCGGCGAGAAGTTCGAGGCCGCCGCTTCGGGCAACGGCCCGGTCGATGCCGCCATCAACGCCATTCGCTGCATCATACACCGCAAGATGGTCGTGAGCGAATTTCTCATACAGGCCATCACCCGGGGGAGCGACGACGTAGGCAAGGTGCACATGACCGTCGTCTACAACAACGCCTCCTACTACGGCTTCTCGGCCAATACCGACATCGTAGCCGCCTCGGCCGAAGCCTTTATCGACGCAATCAACAAATTCATCATATAATCTACCACACACAATGAACACGTTATTCGACAAGATATGGGACGCCCACGTGGTGACCTCGGTGGCCGGAGGTCCCGACCAGTTGTACATCGACCGACACTACTGCCACGAAGTGACCAGCCCGCAAGCCTTCAACGAGCTGCGAGAGCGCCACTTGCAGGTATTCCGCCCCGAGAAGACCACCTGCTCTCCCGACCACAACATTCCCACACTTCATCAAGAGCTCCCCATTGCCGACCCGGTGTCGCGCAATCAGGTCGATACACTCGCGCGCAACGCTCGCGAATTCGGCCTCACCTACTACGGTCTGGGGCATGAGAAGAACGGGATTATCCACGTAATCGGGCCCGAGTACGGACTCACGCAACCGGGCATGACCATCGTATGCGGCGACAGCCACACCTCGACCCACGGAGCCTTCGGCGCCATCGCCTTCGGCATCGGCACCAGCGAGGTGGCCATGGTCCTGGCCTCGCAATGTATTCTGCAACCCAAACCCAAGTCGATGCGCATCAACATCGAGGGACGACTCGCGCCCGGCGTCACGGCCAAGGACATTGCCCTCTACATCATTGCCCGAATGACTACGGGCGGTGCTACCGGCTATTTTGTCGAATATGCCGGCGAGGCCATTCGGGCACTCAGCATGGAGGAGCGTATGACCGTGTGCAACCTCAGCATCGAGATGGGGGCCCGAGGCGGCCTGATTGCCCCCGACCAGACGACCTTCGACTACGTCAAAGGTCGGGAGTTTGCTCCCAAGGGCGAAGCCTGGGATCGCGCCCTCGCCTACTGGAAAACCCTGTACAGCGAACCCGATGCCGTGTTCGACCGCGAGGTAACCTTCCAGGCGGCCGACATCGCTCCCCGCATCACCTACGGTACCAACCCCGGCATGGGCATTGCTATCGACGAAGCCATTCCGCAGGAATCGACCATCGACGAAAGCGGAAAGATTTCGTTCCGACGTGCTCTGCAATACATGGGCTTCGAGGCCGGAGAATCGCTGCTGGGGAAGGATATCGACTACGTCTTCTTAGGGAGCTGCACCAACGGCCGTATCGAAGATTTCAGAGCTTTTGCCCGCCTGGTAAAAGGGCATAAGAAGGCCGACCGCGTGACTGCCTGGCTCGTCCCGGGTTCGCAAGCCGTAGCCCGCCAGATACGCGCCGAGGGGCTCGACCGCATCTTGTCCGAGGCCGGTTTCGAGATACGCCAACCCGGCTGCTCGGCCTGTCTGGCCATGAACGACGATAAGGTCCCGGCCGGGAAATATGCCGTGTCGACCTCGAACCGCAACTTCGAGGGCCGGCAGGGTCCCGGTGCCCGCACGATACTCGCCGGGCCGCTGGTGGCCGCGGCTGCCGCCATCACAGGTAAGATAACCGATCCACGAACCCTTTTATAATTTCATACTGTCATGATCGAAAAAATCAACATCATAACCTCGTCGTGCATTCCTCTGCCTCAGGAGAATGTCGATACCGACCAAATCATTCCGGCCCGTTTCCTGAAAGCCGTATCGCGCGAAGGCTTCGGCGAAAACCTCTTCCGCGACTGGCGCTATGACAAGAACGGCAAGCCCATTGCCGACTTTGTGCTCAACAATCCCGCCTACTCGGGAAAGATACTGGTAGCCGGGAAGAACTTCGGGAGCGGTTCCAGCCGGGAACATGCTGCCTGGGCCATCGCCGGATACGGATTCCGGGTGGTCGTGTCGAGCTTCTTTGCCGACATCTTCAAGAACAACGCCCTCAACAACGGAGTGCTGCCGGTCGTGGTATCGGAGCCCTTCCTGTCCAACCTCTTCCGCCACATTCAGGCCGACCCGGCCGCAACCGTGACGGTCAACCTCGAAGCCCAGACCATCACCGACAACACCAGCGGCGAGTGCGAACATTTTGAAATCAACCCCTACAAGAAGAATTGCCTGCTCAACGGATACGACGACATCGACTATCTGCTCAGCAAGAAACCGGCAATCGAAGCGTGGGAGGCCAACCATCAATAACCGACTGCCTATGTTCATCGAAATCATGGATACCACCCTGCGGGACGGGGAGCAGACGTCGGGGGTCTCTTTTGCCCGACAAGAGAAGATGAGTATCGCCCGACTGCTTCTCGAAGACTTGAAGATACCCCGCATCGAAATTGCCTCGGCCCGCGTCTCATCGGGTGAATACGACATGGCCACACAACTGTGCGAATGGGCTCGGAAACGAGGTCACATCGACAAGATAGAGGTACTGGGATTCCTCGACAACGGAGCCTCCATCGAATGGATACGCTCCTGCGGCGCCCGGGTGATGAACCTGCTCTGCAAGGGGTCGGAGAAGCACTGCACCTTTCAGCTGAAAAAGACGGTACAGGAGCACATCGCCGATATAAAACGGGCGATACAGAAGGCCCGGGAGGTGGGATTGAAAGTGAACCTCTACCTCGAAGACTGGTCGAACGGCATACAGCACTCCCCGCAATATGTCTACCAGCTGGTCGATGCCCTGCGCAGCGAAGCTGTCGAGCGCTTCATGCTGCCCGACACGCTGGGCATTCTCAACCCGCTCCAAACGCTTAAATTCTGCCGGGCCATGCGCCGCCGCTATCCCGAACTGCGGTTCGACTTCCACGCCCACAACGACTACGACCTGGCCACGGCCAATACCTTTGCCGCCGCCCTCACCGGCATACAGGGGGTGCACTGCACCATCAACGGACTGGGCGAACGGGCCGGCAACGCCCCCCTCACCAGCGTGCTGGCGGTGCTGCACGACCAGGTAAAAGCTACCACAGGGGTGACCGAAAACATGGTCAACAAGGTGAGCCGCATTGTCGAATCCTACTCGGGAGTGCGGGTAGCCGCCAACAAGCCCATCATCGGCGAGTCGGTCTTCACCCAGTGCGCCGGTGTGCATGCCGACGGCGACAACAAGAACAACCTCTATTACAACGACCTGCTGCCCGAGCGTTTCGGCCGCAAACGAGAGTATGCCCTCGGCAAGACCTCGGGGCAGGCCAATATCCGCAAGAATCTCGAATCGCTGGGCATCGAGCTCGACGACGAGTCGATACAACGGGTCACCCAACGGGTCGTGGAGCTGAGCGACAAGAAGGAGATGGTTACCCCCGAAGACCTGCCCTACATCATCTCCGACGTGCTGAAACACCAGACCCTCGCCCAGCACGTGAAGGTGGTGAACTACACCCTCAACCTCTCGCAGGGGCTCAAACCGGTGGCTGTCCTCGCCATCGACATCAACGGGCAGGTGTACGAGGGAGCCTCGACCGGCGACGGACAGTACGACGCCTTCGTAAAGGCCATTCGCAAAATCTACAAGGAGCAACTGAGCCGCACCCTCCCGCTGCTGACCAACTACACGGTGAACATTCCGCCCGGTGGACGCACCGACGCGCTGGTGCAGACGGTCATCTCGTGGGACTACAACGGCAACGTGCTGAAAACCCAAGGCCTCGATGCCGACCAGATGGAAGCGGCCATACAGGCTACCATCAAGATGCTGAATATCATCGAAGACAAGGAACAACACATAACCAACAATTAAATCTATCAAGACAATGGAATTACATATTGCAGTATTGCCGGGCGACGGAATTGGCCCGGAAGTCGTAGATCAGGCGCTGAACGTGACCCGGGCCATCTGCGAGAAATTCGGCCACGAACTGAAATACCAGATTGCCCCGGTGGGGGCCTGTGCCATCGAAGAGACCGGCTCGCCCTACCCCGACTCGACTCACGAATTGTGCATGCGCTCCGATGCCGTGCTGTTCGGAGCCATCGGTTCGCCCCAATACGACAACAATCCCAACGCACCGGTGCGCCCCGAACAGGGATTGCTGGCCATGCGCAAGAAGCTGGGATTGTTTGCCAACATTCGCCCCATCACCACCTTCCCGGGGCTGATACACAAATCGCCCCTCCGGGCCGACATCATCGACGGTGCCGATTTCATGTGTATTCGCGAGCTCACCGGAGGCCTCTACTTCGGTCGTCCACAGGGTCGCAGCGAAGACGGCAGCGTGGCCTACGACACCTGCATGTACAGCCGGGAAGAGATTACCCGCATCGTGCAACTGGCCTACGACTATGCCATGCGTCGCCGCAAGAAGGTGACGATGGTCGACAAGGCCAACATCTTGGCTACCTCGCGGCTCTGGCGGGAGGTGACCCAGGAGATTGCCGCCGAATATCCCGAGGTCGAAACCGAGTTTCTCTTCGTCGACAACGCCGCCATGCGCATGATACAATGGCCCAAGAGTTTCGACGTGATTGTCACCGAAAACATGTTCGGCGACATTCTCACCGACGAGGGTTCGGTCATCACCGGCTCGCTGGGCATGCTCCCCTCGGCCTCGATAGGACTGCACACCTCGGTATTCGAGCCGATACACGGCTCCTATCCGCAGGCCGCAGGTAAGGATATAGCCAACCCGCTGGCCACGATTCTGTCGGCTGCCATGATGTTCGAGTATGCCTTCGGACTGAAAGCCGAGGCCGACCTCATTCGCTCGGCCGTGTCGGAGTCGATGAAGGCCGGCGTCGTGACCGAGGACATTGCCGATCCTGGGACCCCCACTTACCATACCCACGAGGTGGGCGAATGGATTGTAGAATGGATCGGGAAACACTAAACACTTTACCTCGACAACAAAGTCTCAATAAAAATCTTCATAAAAAAACGGGTGACCGATTGCGGTCACCCGTTTTTCATACCGGGAACAAGAATCTGTCACTGGGCCGAACCGGCAAATACGACAATTCGGTTCCAGTTGTTATTCTGCGGGTAAAGTTGCGAATCGCTACCGTTGGCCACAATCTGTACCCGCTTTTTATCAATGTTATATTTCTCGGTCAGTAACTTGACTACCGACTCGGCCCGACGTTGGCTCAACTGCTTGTTATACTCGGGCGTACCCGTATCCTTGTCGGCATACCCGATGACCGAGATGTTGCACGAAGGGTTGCTCTTCAACCACTGGGCGATGTTGTAGACGTTGACCATCTCCTCGTTGGAAACCACGGCACTGTTGATGGTAAAACGCACCACCCCCGTAAGCTCCTGATTGCAACCGGCCGGCTCGACTACCGTCACCTCCTCAACGACCGGTTCGGGACAAGGAGGGCACTCCACCTCGCGCGACTCGCATTCGTTCAGTTGGCTTCTCAACATGTTCACCTTGTCGTTCAGCTGGTTAATCATCAACTGGTCGGCATAGGCATCATAGGCTTTGAAGCGGTCTTTTCCAAACTTAATCGAGAAACCGCCGATAGCCGACACCACACTCTCGACCTCTGTCCCCTCAACAATGCCGTTGAAATGGTCGCCAATGAGGTTGCCACGACCTTCGAGGAAGAAATCGACATAGTGCGACAATCTGAAATTCAGCTTGATACCGGCCGTGAGCGGGAAGGCATAGGTTTCGCGTCCGTAAGGCGTATTGTGGAACGAATAGATGCCACCGATACCGATAAAGGGAATGATCGAGAAGACACGCCGTTCGTTATACCCGTGGAAGGTGTTGAACATGTTCCACATCAAATCGCCATAGAGGGCGGCATAACGCATGTGAGTCATCACCCCTTCGGCATACGGCCAGTTGGTGTGCAGAGCACCTCCCATGGCCGACAGGCGGAATCCCAGGAAAGGACTGATCCATTTACCCACGGCAAAATCCATGGCCAGCGTATATTGAGCATCGCCGGTATGCTCGGTGAAGAAGGTCTGACCACCGGCACCCAACGAA
Organism: Barnesiella viscericola DSM 18177; assembly: GCF_000512915.1. Classification (GTDB taxonomy): domain Bacteria; phylum Bacteroidota; class Bacteroidia; order Bacteroidales; family Barnesiellaceae; genus Barnesiella; species Barnesiella viscericola. The sequence goes on along the minus strand of NZ_CP007034.1, from coordinate 130,880 downwards.
ATAAACCAGTTGTTCTTGTGACTGTCGGAGTAGTACCGGGGCTTGCCGGGCAGAACCTCGGTGACCGAAACATCTTCTTCGACGATGAGCGCTTGTGCCCCAGCCGACTCGGTGTATCCCAACATCGATGTCGTAGCCAGCGCTACTGCTAAATAAAAGAACTTTGTTTTCATCTTCATTTGTTTTAGTTATACAATTTTGTTGTTCACTATTCAAAAAGACAGGAGCCTGTTGCCGCCACTATCCGTTTTTGTCAACTAAAACAACCGGATAAAAGAATGTGTTCACCCGCAATCGAGAAAAGAGTAGGAAAAATCCATACTATTTAGCCCTTGTAAGCATCTTATAAAAAATGAAAAACGATGCGTCCCGGTTGGTAATAAATTACTAAATTTGCATATACTCGATGAATATCATACTTTTATAGTCGCAAACCGTGCCATATATCTATGAAACGAAATAAAAAGAGCCCCGATTTCTTCCCCCGGAAACGGTCGAAATACAAACTCACCTTCTTCAACGAGAGTTCGCTGGAAGATGTGTGGACCATCTGTTTCTCCCGATTCGGAGCCATCATGACCGCCGTCCTGCTTGTCGCTCTCATTGTCGTAGCCATACTCTCGATTATCGTGGGCACCCCGGTGAAGCACCTGTTGCCCGGCTACCTGAAAACCGAGGAGCGCATCGAGATGGTCGACAAGATTCTGCGTGTCGACTCGCTGGCGGCCGAGGTGCAACGACGCGATGCCTACATCAAAAACCTCGCGGCGATTCTTACCGGCGAAATCAAAATCGACTCCATCGGCCAGCAGGCCGACAGTCTGCTCGCAACCCGCAACGACACCCTGCTGCCCCCGTCAAAACAGATGGCCGACTACGTCAAGCAATATGAACAGGAGGAGAAATACACCCTCAACGTATTCACCCCCACCACGCCTATCGACGGGAAGCTGTTCTACACCCCCTTCAAGGGCAAGATAGTACAAGCCTACGACCCGCAACGCAACCACTTCGGGGTCGACGTGCAATGTCCGCGCAACACGGCGGTATCGTCGGTTCTCGACGGCACCATCGTCTCGGCAAGCTACACCCCCAACTACGGCTATGTGGTAGCCATACAGCACAGCAACAACTACCTCTCCATCTACAAATACAACGCGGGTATCCTCAAAGAGATCGGTGATAAGGTACTGGGGGGTGAGAAAATCGCCGTCACCGGCTGGGAGGAGGGGAAATCGTCGTCGCAATCGTGCACGGCCGAGTTCCAGCTATGGCACATGGGACAATCGATCGACCCCGAAAAATATATCACTTTCTAACCTCGATTCGCGGAAGATGGACTTTATTTTATACCTTTGCATAATCTTACGCGAGGATTTTGATACCGCTTATTAAACCGAATGAGAAAACAATTAGCCATATTAGGTTCCACAGGCTCGATAGGTACACAGACGCTTGACGTCGTGGCCGAACACCCCGACCTGTTTGAAGTATATACACTCACGGCCAACAACAACGTAGAACGGCTCATCGAGCAGGCCAAACGCTTCAACCCCGACTCGGTGGTTATTGCCAACGAGGCGCATTACCCACGGTTGCAAGAGGCCTTGAAGGAGCTCCCCATCAAAGTATATGCCAGCGACGAGGCCATCGCCCAAATCGTCGAAGCGGCCCCTATCGACATCGTGGTCACAGCCATGGTGGGATATGCGGGACTGAAACCGACCATACGGGCCATCGAGGCTCACAAGACCATCGCCCTGGCCAACAAGGAGACGCTGGTGGTGGCAGGTGACCTCATCAAGCAGCTGGCGCTCGACAACCGGGCCCCGATTATTCCCGTCGACTCGGAACACTCGGCTATTTTCCAATGCCTTGTGGGCGAATGGGACAACCCCATCGACAAGATTATCCTCACGGCTTCGGGCGGCCCGTTCAGAGAACTCTCGGCCGAAGAGATGAAACACGTGACCAAAAACGACGCCCTCAAACACCCCAAGTGGAACATGGGGCATAAAATTACCATCGACTCGGCCACGCTCATGAACAAGGGTTTTGAGATGATCGAGGCCAAGTGGCTCTTCGACGTCGCGCCCAAAGACATCGAGATTGCCGTTCACCCGCAGTCGATCGTTCATTCGATGGTACAATTCAAAGACGGCACAGTGAAAGCCCAGTTGGGCGTGCAAGACATGCGAATGCCCATACGCTATGCCCTCTCCTATCCGGCCCGCCTCGAAAGCCCCAACTCGAAACTCACTCTCGAACAATATGCCCAACTCACCTTCGAGCGCCCCGACATGGAGCGCTTCCCGCTGTTGCGCTATGCCTTCGATGCCGTAGCCGAGGGGGGCAACATGCCCTGCATCATGAATGCCGCCAACGAGATAGCCGTGGCCGCCTTCCTCAACGATGCCATCGACTACCCCAGCATAGCCCGCATCGTGGCCGAAACGATGGCCCACGTCGAGTTCATCGCCTCGCCCGGCTACGAAGAGTATGTACACACCAACCAACTGGCTCGCGACTATGCAGCCCGACTGATTCAATAATCTTTCAAACAAACGATACACACCGATGGAAACATTCCTGATAAAAACCGTACAGCTCCTGTTGAGCCTCTCGATACTGGTCATCGTTCACGAGTTCGGCCACTTCATCTTCGCCCGCATGTTCAAGGTGCGGGTCGAGAAATTCTACCTCTTCTTCGACCCCTGGTTCTCACTCTTCAAGTTCAAACCCAAAAACAGCCACACCGAATATGGCATAGGTTGGTTACCCCTGGGCGGATACGTGAAAATTGCGGGTATGATTGACGAGTCGATGGACCGTGAACAGATGAAACAGCCGGCCCAACCGTGGGAATTTCGCTCGAAACCGGCCTGGCAACGGCTGCTCATCATGGTGGCCGGTGTGGTATTCAATTTCATTCTGGCCGTCTTCATCTACTCGATGATAGCCTACACGTGGGGCACCTCGTATATTCCTTTCAAAAACGCCTATGCCGGCATGGAGTATTGCCAGTCGGCCCGGGATATAGGATTCCAGAACGGCGACATTCCCCTCACGGCCGACGGTGCCACGCTCGATTTCATGTCGAGCGAGACGCTGCAAAAGATAGTCGAGGCTCGTGAGGTAGAGGTACTGCGTGGCACCGACACCGTGTCGATTGCCATTCCCCAGGACTTCATGCTGCGACTGATCGACAAGGAAGAGCAGTTTGCCATGTACCGCATTCCACCGGTCGTGTATGAAGCGGCCGACCATACGGGAGCCCAGCAGGCCGGCCTGCAAAAAGGCGACCGCATCGAGTCGATTAACGGCAAGACAACCCCCTCGCTCGACGAGTTGCACCAAGTTCTGGCCAACTACCGCGACACCACGGTGACGGTGGCCTTCCTGCGCAACGGGGTGCAACATTCGACCCAAGTGAAGACCGACTCGGTAGGCGCACTGGGCATTCTCATCTCGCCCTTGTCCGAAAGCTATGAGGTCGTGACCGAGCACTACGGATTCTGGGAATCGTTCCCCAAGGGTATCGAACTCGGTGTCGACAAGTTGACGAGCTATGTGAGCAGCATGAAATATGTCTTTACCAAAGAGGGGGCACAAAGCCTGGGTGGGTTCGGAGCCATCGGCAGCATCTTCCCCGAACAGTGGAACTGGGAGGCCTTCTGGAGCATGACCGCCTTCCTGTCGGTAATCCTGGCCTTCATGAATATCCTGCCCATACCGGCTCTCGACGGCGGGCACGTGCTCTTCCTACTTTACGAAGTCATCACACGACGCAAGCCCAACGATAAATTCATGGAGTATGCCCAGATGTGCGGCATGATTTTCCTGCTGCTTCTGCTCGTCTATGCCAACGGCAACGACATATTCCGCTTTTTCTTCAAATAACCGATTATGAACTATACGAAAATCATACTGAAACCGGGCAAGGAAGATTCGTTTCATCGATTCCACCCGTGGGTATTCTCCGGAGCCATCTACCGTTTTGAGAAACAGCCCGAAGAGGGCGACATTGTCGAGGTAACCGACCATCAGGGTAACTTTATCGGGGTGGGCCAATACCAGATAGGCAGCATTGCCGTACGCATCTTGTCGTTCAAACCGGTGACCATCGACGAAGCCTTCTACGTGAACCGCCTGCAAGAGGCCTATAACGTGCGGCTGAGCCTGAGACTGCTCAACGAGAATTACAACAATACCTGCCGCCTGGTACATGGCGAGGGCGACAATCTGCCGGGACTCATCATCGACCTCTACGACCGTACGGCCGTCATGCAGGCACACACCCCGGGCATGCACTACGCCCGCCATCAGATAGCCGAAGCTCTCAAAAAGGTCTTGGGCAACCACATCGACAACATCTATTACAAATCGGAGACGACCCTGCCCTACAAGGCGGCCCTCGGCGCCGAAAACGAATATCTGCTGGGCGGCGACGCTCCCAACATCGCCATCGAAAACGGACTGAAATTTTATGTCGACTGGGTGCGCGGACAGAAAACCGGCTTCTTTGTCGACCAACGCGAGAACCGCGCTCTGCTCGAACGGTATGCCCGCGGACGCTCGGTACTGAACATGTTCTGCTACACGGGTGGATTCTCGTTCTACGCCATGCGGGGAGCGGCCAAGCTGGTACACTCGGTCGACAGTTCGGCCAAGGCCATCGACCTTACCTGCCGAAACGTGGAGTTGAATTTCCCCGGCGATACCCGCCACCAGGCCTTTGCCGAGGACGCCTTCAAATACCTCGACACCATGGGCGACCAGTACGATCTCATCATTCTCGACCCGCCGGCCTTTGCCAAGCACAAAAAGGTGCTGAACAATGCCTTGCAGGGCTACCGCAAGCTCAATGCCAAGGCTATTGAAAAGATACGCCCCGGGGGTATCCTCTTCACCTTCTCCTGCTCGCAGGTGGTGAGCAAGGAGAATTTCAGACTGGCCGTTTTCAGTGCGGCGGCACAGTCGGGGCGTAACGTGCGCATTCTGCATCAACTCACACAACCGGCCGACCACCCGATAAACATCTACCACCCCGAGGGCGAATACCTGAAAGGGCTGGTACTCTATGTAGAGTAAACACTATTCAAAAATCACATGATATGAAAAAAATTGTTTGTACAATGGCTTCACTGCTTATCTTGGCCTCCTGTGCTACGAAAGAGGAGAAGAACGACGACTTCGACTACACCGTAGAGTCGTTTGCCGATCTGGAAATCCTGCGCTACAAAGTACCTGGATTCGAAGAGTTATCGCTACAACAGAAAGAGTTGGTCTATTACCTCTCCGAGGCTGCCGCCTACGGTCGGGACATTCTCTTTGACCAAAACGGGAAATGGAATCTGGCTATCCGCCGCACGCTCGAAGCAATCTATCAAGACTACACGGGCGACCGCGAAAGCACCGATTTCAAAAACTTCGAGGTATATCTGAAACGAGTATGGTTCTCCAACGGTATCCACCACCACTACGGCTGCGACAAATTCGTACCCGAATTCTCGCAAGAGTTCTTTGTCAATGCCGTCAAATCGCTCGACCCGCAAAAGCTCCCGTTGACCGAAGGGGCTACCGTCGACGACCTGCTCAACACGCTGGTACCCGTCATCTTCGACCCCACGGTGATGCCCAAGCGGGTGAACCAGGCTGCCGGTGAAGACCTTATCGCCACCTCGGCCTGCAACTATTACGACGGGGTGACCCAAGCCGAAGCCGAGGCTTTCTACAACAAGATGAAAGACCCCAAAGACGAGACCCCCATCTCCTACGGATTGAACAGCCGGCTGGTAAAACGCGACGGCAAAATCATGGAAGAGACCTACAAAGTGGGCGGTCTCTATACCCAAGCCATCGAAAAAATCGTCTACTGGTTGCAGAAGGCTGCCGGCGTAGCCGAGAACGAGCAACAGAAACAGGTTATCGAGAAACTGATCGAATACTACCAGACCGGCGACTTGAAGACCTTTGACGAATATGCTATCCTGTGGGTGAAAGACCTCGACTCGCGTGTCGACTTTGTCAACGGCTTCACCGAGACCTACGGCGACCCGCTGGGCATGAAAGCCAGCTGGGAGTCGATTGTCAACTTCAAGAATCTCGAAGCCTCGGAGCGTACTCACATCATCAGCGAGAATGCCCAATGGTTCGAGGACCACTCGCCCGTAGATGCCCGCTTCAAGAAAGAAGAGGTAAAGGGCGTATCGGCCAAGGTTATCACTGCCGCCATGCTGGCCGGCGACTGCTATCCCTCGACGCCGATCGGTATCAACCTGCCCAACTCCAACTGGATTCGTCACCTGCACGGCTCCAAATCGGTGACCATCGAGAACATTACCGAGGCTTATGAAAAGGCCGCACAGGGCAACGGATTCAACGATGAGTTCGTATGGAGCGACAAAGAGCGCGAACTGATGAACAACTACCTGCTCCAAGCCGACAACCTGCACACCGACCTGCACGAGTGTCTGGGTCACGGTTCGGGCAAGTTGCTCCCCGGTGTAGACCCCGATGCCTTGAAGGCTTACAGTTCTACGCTCGAAGAGGCTCGTGCCGACCTCTTTGCCCTCTACTACATGGCCGATCCCAAGATTCTGGAACTGAAACTGCTCCCCTCGCCCGATGCCTACAAGGCTGCTTACTATCAATACATGATGAACGGTCTGATGACTCAGCTCACCCGTATCGAACCGGGCAAGAACATCGAGGAGTCGCACATGCGCAACCGTCAGCTCATCGCCCGCTGGGCCTATGAACACGGCAAGGCCGACAAGGTAATCGAGTTTGTCAAACGCGACGGCAAAACCTATGTTGTAGTGAACGACTACGAGAAACTGCGCGCCCTCCTGGGTCAACTGCTGGCCGAGGTTCAACGCATCAAATCGGAAGGCGACTACGAGAGCGGCAAGAATCTGGTTGAGGAATACGGCGTGATTGTCGATCCCGAACTGCACAAAGAGATTCTGGCCCGGTATGAGAACCTGCACATCGCTCCCTACAAGGGATTTGTCAACCCCGTCTACACCCCGGTTACCGATGCCAACGGCAACATTACCGACATCAAGATTTCCTACAACGAAGGTTATGCCGAGCAGATGTTGAGATACTCGAAAGACTACTCTCCCCTGCCCATCTGCACCCCCTTCCCGGTCAAGAAATAATCACCGACCAACCATAACAACTCGGCCCGGCATTCAAAAAATGTAGGGCCGAGTTTTTTTGTCAACCATCTTGCGCGCTCCCTTGTTTTTAATTCGTATCTTGCGGTCAAATTCAAGAACCGTCATGCAACAAAAACTGAAAGAGATAAAAATCAAATTCCGCCATGCCATGAACGGCATCGTCTCGCACAACATGCGCACCCAGGGTGCCGACTATAAAATCAACTTCGGACTCACACTGCCGCTGTTGAAACGGATTGCTGCCGAGACTACTCCCGATGCCCAACTGGCCGAAGCACTGTGGGCCGATACCGCCGTGCGCGAGTCGATGATGCTGGCCCCCATGGTCTACCCGATTGAAGAGTTTGACGAGGCCGAGGCCGACCGTTGGCTCGACACGATGCCCAACACCGAGGTGGCCGACATCTGCTGCAAATACCTCTTTTACCGTCGCCCCTTTGCCATACAGAAGGCCAACCGTTGGAGCCAAAGCGATGTCGCTCTACAACAATACACCGCATTCCAGCTGGCCACCGCCTGGCTCATCGCCCACCCCGACAGCCCCGAAGCATCGGCTCTCACCCCCGTCACCGAGAGTGCCATGACCCAAGCCGTCAAGCGGCACGACAACCGGGCATTCGCAGCCGTCAACCTGCTGAAACAGGCCATGCACAACGACCCATTGGCCACCCGCATACTGTCGTCGCTGCAAACCCAAACCGGCGACAACGAAAGAGCCCGGCTCCTGCTCGACGAACTGACCGAAGAGCAGGCATTGTACCGTGAATTTTCGGGCCGCGATTCAGCCTGATTTTGTTTTGCTTGTACGACAAAAATCGCTAAATTTGTAACATAGGTTTTTGATCATGCCGGAAGAAAAGTCAAAAGAAACTGTAAAACAGTTGTTTATACAATTCTTGGAAGCCCGAAAATTGCGCAAGACTCCCGAGCGGTTCGCCATATTGGAAAAAATATACACCACCACTCAGCATTTCGATGTAGAGAGTCTGCACGAAGCCATGATCGAGAACGGGTATCGCGTGAGCAAAGCAACCGTCTACAACACGATAGACCTGCTGCTCGAAGCCAATTTGGTACGCAAGCACCAGTTCGGGGGCAATCTGGCCCAGTACGAACGAGTGTACAACACCAATCACCACCACCTTATCTGTGTCAAATGCGGGAAAGTGCGCGAGGTCAAAGACCTGGACCTGATGTCGACGCTGAACACCCGCAAGTTCAACAAGTTCACCACCTCGTACTACACGCTCTATGTCTATGGCGTGTGCAGCCGGTGCAACCGCAAAAAGACAAAAGACAAAAACGAAAAGAAATAAACCCAATTAACGTTCACGAAACACACTCAGATTATGAAAGTCGATGTTCTCTTAGGATTACAATGGGGCGACGAAGGCAAAGGCAAAGTCGTCGATGTATTGACCCCCAATTATGATATAATCACCCGCTTCCAGGGAGGTCCCAACGCAGGTCACACATTGGAATTTAAGGGAGAGAAATATGTATTGCGCTCTATCCCTTCGGGTATTTTCCAAGGCGGCAAAATCAACATCATCGGTAACGGCGTGGTACTGGATCCCGTCCTGTTCAAGGAGGAAGCCGAGAGTCTGGCAGCCAGCGGGCACGACCTGACCCAGTGCCTGTGCATCTCGAAGAAGGCCCACCTCATTCTGCCCACACACCGCATACTCGATGCAGCCTACGAGGCCGCCAAGGGTAAATCGAAAATCGGTACCACGGGCAAGGGCATCGGCCCCACCTACTCCGACAAGATAAGCCGCAACGGTGTGCGGGTAGGTGACATATTCCTCAACTTCAAAGAGATTTACGCCACGGCAAAAGCCAAACACGAAAAGATATTGCGCTCGCTCAACTACGACTACAACATCGACGAGCTGGAAGCCAAATGGTTCGAGGCCATCGAATACCTGAAACGGTTCCGCATCATCGACAGCGAGCACGTCATCAACAACTACCTGAAAGAGGGTAAATCGATTCTGGCTGAGGGAGCCCAGGGTACGATGCTCGATGTCGACTTCGGTTCCTATCCCTTCGTTACCTCGTCGAATACCATCTGTGCCGGAGCCTGCACGGGCCTGGGAGTTGCTCCCAGCAAAATCGGCGAGGTGTACGGTATCTTCAAAGCCTACTGCACTCGTGTGGGTAGTGGCCCCTTCCCGACCGAACTCTTCGACGAAACCGGCAAGACCATACGGGCCATCGGCCACGAATACGGAGCCGTGACGGGTCGTGAACGCCGCTGCGGCTGGATAGACCTGGTAGCCTTGAAATATGCCATCATGATCGACGGTGTCACCAAGCTCATCATGATGAAGAGCGACGTACTCGACAACTTCGATACCATCAAAGCCTGCGTAGCCTATCGCATCGACGGCAAGGAGGTGACCGAGTTCCCCTACTCCATCGAAGGCAATATCGAACCCGTGTATGTTGAACTGCCCGGGTGGAAGAGCGACATGACCAAGATTCACAGTGAAGCCGAATTTCCACAACGATTCAAAGAGTACATCGCCTTCCTCGAAAAAGAGTTGCAGGTACCTATCTACATCGTATCGGTAGGCCCCGACCGCGAGCAGACGATTGTTCTCTCCAATAAATAACCTTTAAACTTAACTACCATGGCCAAGATTAAACCGTTCAAAGGGTTACGCCCGCCGAAAGAAATGGTCGAGCAGGTTGCCTCGCGCCCCTATGATGTGCTCAACTCCGAAGAGGCCCGCCAAGAGGCCCAAGGCAACGAGAAATCGCTCTACCACATCATCAAGCCCGAGATTGATTTTGCTCCCGGAACCGACGAACATAGCCCCGAGGTATATGACAAAGCCGTAGAAAATTTCAACATGTTCCAGCAGAAGGGCTGGCTGGTACAAGACAACAAGGAGCACTACTACATCTATGCCCAAACGATGAACGGTCACACCCAGTACGGACTGGTTGTCGGAGCCAATGTCGACGACTACATGACCGGGGCTATCAAGAAACACGAGTTGACCCGCCGCGACAAGGAGGAAGACCGCATGAAACATGTGCGCATCAACAACGCCAACGTCGAGCCGGTATTCTTTGCCTACCCCGACAACGACGAACTTGATGCCATTATCAAGCAAGAGACTTCGCATGCGCCCGAGTATGACTTTGTAGCGCCCGATGGGTTCGGGCACCACTTCTGGGTAATCGACGACGACAAGACAATCGCCCGCATTACCGAAATTTTTGCCCACATACCCAGCCTCTACATTGCCGACGGTCACCACCGCACCGCAGCGGCCGCCCTGGTAGGTAACGAGAAGGCTCAGCAGAATCCCAACCACCGTGGCGACGAGGAGTATAACTATTTCCTGGCCGTGTGCTTCCCGGCTTCACAACTGAAAATCATCGACTACAACCGGGTTGTGAAGGATTTGAACGGGCTCACTCCGCAAGAGTTCCTCGAAAAGCTGAAAGAGCACTTTGTCGTCGAAGAAAAGGGCGAACAGATATACCACCCCGAGAAGCTGCACAACTTCTCGCTATACCTCGATGGCAAGTGGTATTCACTCACGGCCAAACCCGGCACTTACGACGACAACGACCCCATCGGGGTGCTCGATGTGACCATCTCATCGGACCTCATCTTGCGCGACATCTTGGGCATTACCGACCTGCGCACCGACAAGCGCATCGATTTCGTAGGCGGTATCCGCGGCCTCGAAGAGTTGAAACGCCGGGTCGACAGTGGCGAGATGAAGATGGCTCTGGCTCTCTATCCCGTATCGATGAAACAACTGATGGATATCGCCGACACAGGGAACATCATGCCACCCAAAACCACGTGGTTCGAACCCAAACTACGCTCAGGTCTTATTATCCATAAACTGGATTGAACATAAATCATTCGATGAGTAGCAGTTCTTTGGATAATACGCTTTCACAAAGAACTGCTATTTATTTTTTACCCTCATGCAGCAAAAAAGGCCCCGATTGCATCTACTAAACAGTAGTTGTCATACGGGCCGAGTAAAATCGGTATGGACGAACGAAAGCTGATAGAAGCTTGCAAGCACAACGACGCACGGGCGCAAAGGCAACTCTACGAGACTTTTGCGCGCAAAATGATGTCGGTGTGTTTACGTTATGCCGATAATCGGGAGATGGCCGAAGACTTTCTGCAAGAGGGATTTATCAAGGTATTCTCCTCGATACGAAGCTACAACTACGAAGGATCTTTTGAAGGTTGGATACGACGTATTTTCGTGAATACGGCATTGGAAGCCTTGCGCAAAAACGACTTGCTGCGCAACGGTGTAGAACTGGACTCGCTGGAACCCCAGCAAGAGGCCGACTACTCGGCAGTGGACCGCATCTCGGCCGACGAGTTGCTCGAACTCATTGCCCAGTTACCCCCGGGCTTCCGCACGGTTTTCAATATGTTTGCCATCGAGGGCTACTCCCACCGGGAGATTGCCCAAGCCCTGCACATCACCGAAAGTACGTCGCGCTCGCAATACACGCGGGCCAAACGACAACTGCAAAAGTGGATTAATGAACTGAAATAAACAGGTATTGACCGATTACCGACGATGAAGATAGACGACCGGAATTTTGAAAAGAGAATACAATCGAAACTGGCAGAGCACGAAGTTGCTGTCAGAGACGACTTGTGGGCGGCTATCGAATCGCAGTTGCCCAAGGGCGAACCGGCACGCAAGATTTCCCTACATCGGCGCATGTGGTGGTACTCGGCCGCAGCAGTAGCAGCCAGTGCGGTTCTTACCTTGGCCTTGTGGCAAACGCCCGAACAAAAACCTGACACGACGACCGTATCGCAACGCACCCCTGTGCAAACCGAGGCTCAATCGCCGCATATCCAGGCATCAGAGGCGAACGAGAAACCGTTACTCGCTTCTGCCCGGATTTCGAGCCATACACAGCCCAATGAGCAAAAAGTGTCGGCCAATACAACAATAAACAGGAAAAACCAGCCCATGAATAAAGAGGCTCGGGAGATTGAGAGTGCGGCTCCGAACCGTTCGACCCCGGTGGTATCCAAGTCGTCGCACCCGGCAATCGCCACGGCTCCATCAGATTCTACCGCTACCCCTACCAGGGAGGCTGCCTATCGCCGACAACTGGACGAATTTGAACAGGCCGGTCGGGCCTTGAAAGAGGGTTATGTAACAGACAACACCCCGATAAAACGGACGAAGAACCCGGGAATACGATTGGGGTTGATGGCAGCCAATGCCTCAACCGGCAGCAGCCCAAACGGCCCCACGGCTATACGAACACGGAATCCGTTGATGTTGGCCAAACGGGACCCGGTGTACCAATTCAAACACAAGATGCCTATATCGGCAGGAGTCACCGTATCGAAGAGTCTACCCAGGAACTGGGAACTGGAATCGGGATTGGTATATACCTACCTCTACTCCAAATACTATTCGACCAAGGGTAACGGCAGCCAAGAGTTGCACTACCTGGGTATCCCGCTCAATGTCATTTACCGATTCGCCCGCATCAAGCGATTATCGTTCTATGCCTCGGCTGGTGGACAAGTAGACTTTTACCTGGCCGGCCGCCAGAAAGACGAGGAGCACGACGGTGCCGTTTCGGGATCGGGCTACAAAGAGCTGAAACACGAGAATGTACAATTCTCGGTACAAGCCAATGTGGGCGCGGCTCTCACCTTGTATAAAGCCGTAGAACTCTATTTAGAGCCCTACATGGCCTACTATTTTGAAAATAATTCGAGCATACACAATATTTGGAAAGACAAGCCCTTCAACTTTGGTTTGACTCTGGGTCTACGAACCGGATTTTAATTTCAACAACAACTCTAAATAAAAAATCAACCAGAACAAAGAAACGATGAAAGCCTTGAAATTTACAACTGCCTTATCTTTATTAAGTGGAATACTCCTCCTTTCGAGTTGCTTAGGCGATGGGAGCAATACCATGTCGGTCTATTCAACTGGGAGTATCTATAAAACAGAATCCGGAATCCCTTATCTGTATGTCGATTACACGGGTATAACGGTAACCAGCCCCGAATTGCAAAGTGAAGATTTCGAGGAAGGCGACCGCTTGTTTGCCTCGGTATCCGTCGACTTTGACAACCAGGGTACACAGATAGCGAACTACATATACAACGCAGCCATATCGGGTATTCACCAATTCGATTGCAAGGACTATACCTTCGACGACACGATGACTCAATACCAAAGCGACACGATACCAACCCTCTATGCCATTGAGCCGTTCATCAACTACCGCAGAGACGATACGATACTCACCCTCGCGTATCTTCATGAGACCGAAGGCAGTACACCCAGTTCGCTGAAACTGGTTCAACCCAAGCAATTCGACGCAACGAGCAAGACCGATACCCTCTATCTCGTCTACGACAAAGGAGAAGAGAAAGAGTCGAAAAGTTCGGACTATATTTCGTTCAAGTTGCCGCAATACCCGGTCGATACCGATATTAAGGTTGTCATACGATACCACTCCACGCTTTCCAACTTTACCCAAGTAGGTAAGGACAAGACGAGTGACTATTTCTCGTTTACCTACAATCGTCCTACGACTTCAAATTGAAATTGCGATAATAACTTTTATTTTTGATGTTTATAATTTCAGACGGGGGGTGTCCGTGAGGATACCTCTTTTTTTATGCCTTTCCCCACCGTAGGTGTTTTATACAGAACAGGTTTAGAAACAGCGACAGCCAATCGATTTGTAAAAAATCGATTGGCTGTCGTTATGCGATATGAGGAATTTCTATTTACCGATACATCTCGGCATGGTCGGCGGTGTACCAGTCGTACATCTTTTGAACCCCCTCCTCTATTTCGATCTTGTGGTGCCAGCCCAGATTATGCAATTTGGTCACGTCGGTGAGCTTGCGCATGGTACCGTCGGGTTTCTCGGGATTGAAACGAATCTCGCCCTCATACCCGATAACCTCTTGAATGCGGTGAGCCAAGGCTGCAATGGTAATCTCCTTGCCGGTACCGATATTGATGTGACAGTTGCGCACCTCGGGACCATCACCCTTCACGTCGGCAAAATCGACATGCTCAAGAATATAGACCGAAGCATCGGCCATCTCCTCGCTCCACAGGAACTCGCGCAGGGGCTTGCCGGTACCCCACAACTCCACACGGTCGGGATAGATACCATACTTGGCCAGCACGGCAAGAATAGCCTCGTTCGAAGCGGCACCGTCGACACCCTCCACAGGTCGCAACGACAAATCCTTGCGCACGGCCTCCTCATCACCTTTCATGAGGCACTTACCCAGGTGAATCTTACGAATCATGGCCGGTAGCACATGGCTGCGTTCGAGGTCGAAATTGTCGTTAGGGCCATACAGATTGGTAGGCATCACGGCAATATAGTTCGTGCCATATTGCAGGTTGAAGCTCTCGCACATTTTCAATCCGGCAATTTTGGCAATGGCATAAGGCTCGTTGGTATATTCCAGCGGCGAGGTGAGCAAGACATCTTCTTTCATGGGTTGCTGTGCATCGCGCGGATAGATACAGGTACTACCCAGGAAGAGCAGTTTTTTCACCCCGTGACGGAAACTCTCACCAATGACGTTTTGCTGAATCTGCAAATTCTGGTAAATGAAATCGGCCCGATAGATACTGTTGGCCATGATACCACCCACGTGAGCGGCAGCCAGAATCACATACTCGGGTTGCTCTTCGTCGAAAAAGCGTTTCACGGCTACCCCGTCGAGCAAATCGAGCTCTTTGTGCGAACGGCCCACCAGATGGGTGTACCCTTTCTCCTGCAAGTTTTTCCATATAGCCGAACCCACCAATCCGTGATGACCGGCTACATAAATCTTGGAATCTTTTTCCATGATGAATATCTCCTATTTAACAATACCTTTTTCCAAATATTCGGCCAGATTCATACGCACCTCATCACCGGCACGTTCGACAGCCACCTTGGCCATATCGGCGTCGACCATAATTTTGACAAGTTGCTCAAAGGTTGTACGCATGGGATCCCAACCCAACTCGCGTTTGGCCTTCGAGGGGTCGCCCCACAAGTTTACCACATCGGTCGGACGATAGAAATCGGGCGAAACTTCCACGAGCACACGGCCGGTAGCCCGGTCGATACCCTTCTCGTTTTCACCCTCGCCCACGAAATCGAGCTCGATACCCACATGACGGAAAGCCAACTGGCAGAACTCACGAACAGAGTGCTGCACGCCGGTAGCAATCACAAAATCTTCGGGCTTGTCATTCTGCAAGATAAGCCACATGCACTCCACATAATCCTTGGCATATCCCCAGTCGCGTAACGACGAAAGATTACCCAAATAGAGCTTGTCCTGTTTTCCCTGAGCTATACGAGCTGCGGCCAGTGTAATCTTGCGGGTTACGAAAGTCTCACCACGACGCTCCGACTCGTGATTGAACAAGATACCCGAGCAGCAGAACATATTGTAGGCCTCGCGATACTCCTTGACAATCCAATAGCCATACAATTTGGCAACAGCATAGGGGCTGTACGGGTGGAATGGAGTCTGTTCGTTTTGAGGTACCTGCTCGACCTTACCATACAATTCGGAAGTAGAAGCCTGGTAAATACGGCAAGTCGAGGCCAACCCACATTGACGCACAGCTTCCAAGATACGCAACACACCGGTAGCATCGACATCGGCCGTAAACTCGGGAGCGTCGAACGATACCTGCACATGACTCTGTGCTGCCAAATTGTAGATTTCGTCGGGACGCACCTTGCCCACAACCTGAATCAAACTCATCGAGTCACCCAAATCGGCATAATGCAGGTGGAAGTGCGGACGGCCCTCCAAATGGGCAATACGCTCACGATAATCGACCGACGAGCGACGAATGGTTCCGTGCACGTCATAACCCTTTTCCAGCAGGAATTCTGCCAGGAACGATCCGTCTTGACCGGTAATACCGGTAATCAATGCTGTTTTCATCTTGTATGCTCTGTTTTTATGGTTTCCTTTATAAAATTTCTGTTTTTATCGAAATATAATACGTCAATCATGCCGTTGCAAAATTATCTAAAATCGAGATAATCGTCAATCTCAGTCAGCTCTATCTCGAACCATCGTCCCGATTATCCTGCCGTACCTGCCAATTTCTTGCGCCGACGTTTCCGGTTCCACTCCTGGAACAACAACTTAGGTAACGACTCCACAATCAGCCAGCAACGACGCAACTGCTTCTTGGGCTCGCAATAAATACGATACAAAAACTCCATGTGAGCCCGCACCATCCAATAAGGAGCCCTGTTTACATCGGTCCCGCTATAAAATTTGAAGGCAGCGCCAACGGCAATCATCACTCCTCGTTTCAGATAAGGTTTCAACTTACTCATGAAAATCTCCTGCTTGGGAGCCCCCAAAGCGACCCAAATAATTTCGGCTCCATCTTTATCCAGCATATTAGCAATAGCTTGATAATCGAACTCATCGACCGGCTTATACGGTAACGCATAGAACCACATATCGTGGATGCGCGGATCAATCTCCGACAAATTCCGTTTCAAACCGTCCAACGTCGGTTGCGTAGTCCCCAGAAAAGCCATACGATAGCGCTGTTGGTGAATAATATCCATGAAAATCTCGCTTCCACAATACTGTTTGCGCTTGATGCCGTAGATCCACCGCAAATACAACGGAACATACCCGCTATCGCAAATCGAAAACATCGCCCCGTCTACCACCTGGCAATAGACCGGATCCCGATTCACCGTAGCCAGAATCACGCCATCGGATACACAGATATACCCCGGCTTCTTCAATAGCAACGCTTCATCGATAGCTTGAAAAACTGCATGTTTGTCAAACTCGTATCTGATATTGAAATACTTCTCCATAAAAAAGAATATATAAAATTTTAGCCAAGACACTCCTAATCCCGACTATAAAACAATCTTAACTGCCTCTTTGATTACAAATGAGAAATCGAACACTCTCTTTCACTTGACCCACCAAGTGAATTTTATCTTACCTCAATCATACTGAATGTAATATCTTTTTTACCTACCCCAATAAGGGATCTCGGTTCTTTTAAGGGAAACTCGGCCATAACAGAATCACCTAACCAATTCGCAACAAACGGAATAACCAATCCTTCACCCACGCCATCACGAACGATCCTGCGAAAAGAATCGGGACTATTACGAAGAAATAAATTCCAAATTGCGACTGATTCTCAAAATACCGATCCATAAAATAGGGATAAACTAGTGCATCAAATATATAACAGCAGAGATACATATCGAGAGACAACAATGAAATCTTAGTCAAGCTCTTTCGTAGTACTTGCGACTTAAAATCGGTCTGATAAAACAACAAGAAAAAAGCTATTGCTATAACCGTTCCAAATACCCCCTCGGGACCTCCTGTAATCTGAATCAGACTATGTTGATGTACAAACAACACATTGAACACCGGATTAATCGAACACATCAACAGAATCACAAACCACAACTTCCAACTTTCAACCCGAGGTTTATACTCATGAATATATGAACCTACAAAGAATAGTGTCAACGGGAAACACGATGCCCAGAATCCAGGGACCAGATGCAAACCATATCGGTTAAACAAATCGGGCAAAGCTGTCATCACATAGAGGGTCAATATCAAAATCTGCTTTTGTCGCCGAGTCGGTATTGCCTTATACATCATATCCAGGAAGGGTGTCAACAAAAATAACCCTATCCACATCTCAATGTACCAAGCATAAGGTATGGCCGAAAAGTCAAATATTTTCAGAATCCACTTCAACCAGGAAAGCTCCTGATGCAAGTAATACTTACGAAACAGAATCGTTATTATCGAAAAGAAAAGATAGGCAACCAATACCCGTATACACCCCTTGTAATATCGCTTCGACACTGTCTTATTCGTATTCAAATAGCCCGTCAACAAAAGGAAAAGAGGAACGCCCATTGCAAAAAACATTCGAAATATAGATTGAACAAACATAGATTCTTCCTCAAAAATAGTATTTTTGAAGGGTGTATTCAACCAGAAATGTCCTGCTATTACAAATAAGATAGCACAGCTACGAATCAAATCCAAACCTATAATTCTATTCTTCTCCATTACTTCTATTTTATTTGTTTTTATCTATCAAACATATCCCAAACAGAACTTATTCTTACCGTTTAGCAAAGCAAAATGGGAATATCTTTTTTATCAATAAGCCTATATACAAAGACAAAGGAACTAAAATGATTAACGTTAACAAATTACATATACGCCCCGCTTCTATAGCCTCAGTTGGAAGTGTTGAATTACCAATCAAAGAATAATAATATCTCAATCCTGGTAATGAAATATTGTATACCAATGAAATCAAAGGATAATGAATACACATAATTAGCAGTGAATTTTCACCTAAAAAAGCGAGCCAATTGGCATACCTTCTATTTTGTATATACCTAGAAAAATAGATAACTAATAAAGAACCTCCTAAGGCAGGCAGAAAGAATAATATATAAGAAGGATCTATGACTAGCCATCGAATATCAGAATGTACATGTGCTACAATACCTAATAAATATACTACTAATGCTCCTATTATTATATAAATAGAAAACCGTCTCCATTCAAAAAACTTATATATTTTAAATAAATGTCCTATATAAAAGAAGATGTATCCTAAACCAGCTTGCAAGAGGAAAATGAATGAACTTAATATACCATTCATTATTAATATATAACTCAAAATTGTAATTCCCAAAGTTATAAAGAGTTTTAATATCATCGAACTAAAATATTTTTCAACGATATAACAAATGATGAATACCTCATACAATGATAACAAAAACCACAGAGGAGGATCGGGGGCTAGTAATTCACCAAACGACTTGATATAGGCAATTAAGCTATCATAATCTCCTTCAAAATATTGAAATACAAATGACAGAAAATAAAATAAGCAAAAAGGTAACAATAAACTTTTTGTCTTCTTTACAAGAAATGTCTTTATCGAATCTTTTGAAGAAAAGAAATATCCTGATAATAGGAAAAACAATGGCATGTGAAATCAAAAAATCTCTTCCCTAATAGGGCACGGCAAATGTGCATATACAACCAGGATAATTCCGATTCCCTTCGCAATATCTATGCTTTTATCTCTTTGTTTTGCTTTTATTTCTACCATATATTAAGTTTTGAAACAAATTATTCCACTTTTTATAAATCACCTCCGATGAATACTCTCGCTGCAACTTATCAAAAGCCATATGCCCTAATCGGGCTATTTCATCAGGAGCATGCCACAAGGATACAACTTGCTGCTCCAAGTCATCGATATTATTGGGTATGAACAATCGGCCAATAGCAGATTCACCCGCTCCTATAATCTCGGTAAATCCTCCATGGGCTGACCCTATCGTAGGTTTACCATAGCAAGCAGCTTCGAGAATGGCCATCGGGAAACCTTCATACCAACGACTGGCCATTACAAAAAAGGCTGCTTCTTGATAAAATTGCGACAAGGTATCGCCCGATAAATATCCAACCAGTTCGCAATTATCCGGGGTTTGCTTAACCAATTCTTTATCACGAATCTCCCCTGCCAACTTAAACGGGATATGTGGATTCCGACGAGCGACTTCAAGAATCAAATCAACCCCCTTCTCTCGACTAATGCGTCCACAGAAGGCTACATATTTTCCGCCGCCTGATTGATAGGATTGAGGAATTGTCAAGAAATTGGGAATCACCTGCATCTTCTGCGCATCATATCCGGCCGCTATCAATTTCTGTCGCTGAAAATCGGTAATACAGGCATAGGCATCTACATTCTTTCGATACGCCCCCGTCCAGCGAGCATAGACATTGCGAAGAGTATACCCCAGTGATTTCAATCGACTATGTTCGCAGTTATATCGTATACAACTCCACTCATTACCTCGCTCCAAGCAAGTCTCACAAGGCATGCCATCGCGCATAAACAGACCCGTAGGACAAATCAACCGAAAGTTGTGAACCGTCATCACTACTGGTACTCCTGCCTTTTTACATTCAAATAAAGCCGCCGGGCTAATAAAGGGATAGAGGTTGTGCACATTCACCACATCGGGTCGTTCACGATGCAATATCTCGCGCATACCCCGTACTCCCGACAGAGAGTAAATACCCGACAAGAAACCTTCTACCTTACCGACAGTTGACTCCCTCACACCTTCGGTTGTACGACGATAGAACGCTACCTCATGGCCATGAGCCGTGAGCATGGTTGCCATCTTATCGACAACGGTCTCCTCACCACTATATTTACCGTAGTTATTATGAACTAGAAGAATTTTCATTATAATTTACTATATTGCAAAATCTATACTCTGACACGACTTCTTGATTTAAAATAGACTCCTATAAAAAACGCCCCCAAAATAGTAAATGATAAAATATAATAAACTACATAATTATCCGCCCAAATCTTCTTTAAGATTACAATAGGAATTACATGCCATAAATAGATTTGAAGAGAATTCCGCCCTATCCATTCCAGTAAAGTATTATGCCAAGCGCCTTTCCTCACTAAGGGTAAGAATCCTAGCAGCAATATAGAACAAAGAGGCAATTGAATATATGTCCTGAAAAAAGCCATTACATTATTCATAGAAAAGAATAACACAATTACAAGACAAAAATAAATTATATAAATAATAGCTGACCGTATCTTTATGTTACTTAAATACTGCCTAGCAAATACACCTAAAATAAGAAATGGCAATAGTCTGCAATTATAAGCTTGACTAACATTCCAGTAATTTGATATATTATAAAACAATATGCCTAAACATAATAGAATGAAATAACTCAATATCTCGTCCTTTATTGTTTTAAAGAGAAATCTAGAACATGTTATCAATAAAAATAATGAGGGTACAAACCATAAATGATAATATGGATCTGTAATATTAATAATAATTGAACTCAGAGTGAATCCTCTATAAAAACAATAAGCAATAGTATATACAACCCAAGCAATTACCCAGGCCTTTAACATTCTATGCCAGTATTTTGCTACAAATTTTCGAGTAGATAACAGACATAATTTTTTTACATTTAAAAGATAGCCACTAATGAAAATGAATGCAGGCATATGGAATGAATAGATTATAAATCGAATAATATTTTCATCTAAACTTCCGAGTAAAAGATGTCCGACTATAACCAGTACAATTAATATGCCTTTTACCGCATCAATACTGTGATTATATGCTATTTCTTTATTTTTTATTATACTCATTTATAGTATTTACCTTCAATATTTTCTCGATAAACTCTCTTACGTACTCTGGAGCATCTTTATCAAATATATTGTTTAACAAAAAGATCGAGCCGTTCTGGACCTAGAATCTTTTCCACGAACTCTCTAAAAACGCCATCACCGCCCCTTTTTGTTAATAAAACAGTCGAATATTTACGAATATAACGTGCAGCAGATATAGGGACACCCGCAATTGCAACAGATGCCAAAACCTTTATATCATTGATATCATCACCTATATATGCTACTTCTTTCAAAGTAATTTTTTCTTTTTCTAAAATATGGCACAATACAGAATATTTATCTTTTACACCTTGATATAAATAATCTATTTTCAATTTTTGAGCTCTCCGCTCTACTATCTGGGTCGTTTCTCCGGTAAGAATTCCGACTTTAACTCCATAATAATGAGCTAGAAGAACCCCTGCACTATCACTTGTATTGAATTTTTTCAGTTCATTCCCAAACTGATCATAATACATGCCACCATCGGTCCATACTCCATCAATATCCGTTAATATTAGTCGAGGTATTTCCATTTTATCAACTCTTATACAATAATTATCTAATAATTTACTATTCTATAGCATCTGGATATACAATTTCATTTTTAGGAATAGGTTTTACAACCCTTTTTCCAACGACTTCGTCCAATTGAGACCATTTAAATCCATCACCAGGACTCAACATATGCAAATCTTCTTGTACGATAATATCACCTATTTGCAAATCTCTCTTCGTCGCAATCGAACGTTCTAGCTTTACCTTAGATGCTGCCACACTCTTGTCTATAAACAACTCTTCTTTACCTAACCAACGCTCTGCCAAACGGATATCGCGAATCATACGATTCACCCCATCGGGACCAAGTGAGCAAGATTGATCTGTCCCTTTCATCCGCCGATCGATAGTTATATGTTTTTCTATAATCTCGGCCCCCATTCCCACGGCGACAATTGGTGCTGAAATACCAATCGTATGATCTGAAAAGCCTATACGATATTGAGGATAGTGTTTCTTCAAATATATAATTGTTCGCAAATTCAAATTATCGGGATGAGTTGGATATTGAGAGACACAATGAAGTATAGAAATATTAGAGTGATACCTGGTGATTACATTCAACGCATCGTCCAACTCTTTTTTCCCACTCATTCCAGTAGATAATATTATAGGTATTTTTGTTTCTGCCAAGGCTTCAAGTAACGGCAAATTGGTTAAATCTCGACTTGCTACCTTCAAATAATCAGGAATAAATAGCTTTAACAAAGAAAGACACCCCTTTGCACAAAGCGTTTCAACAAAATCCAAATGATGCTCTTTGGCATGTTTGTATACTTCAAAATGCTCCTCATCAGACAATTCTAAGGCCGCTCTATGCTCACCATAAGTGCGCCCAAAAGAGTTCGGTGTATCATATGGCCTGTTCATTTGCGAAGCACTTAGTTCTTCCGACAAATCTCGTTTCGTTAATTTCACCGCATTCATCGGTTTCAGATCCAGACCAAAGACCTCCTCTCTAACAGGTCTGGCAACCAGATCTACCATCAATTTCGCAATGTCAACCGAACCGTTATGGTTTTGGCCTATTTCGCCAATAATATATGTTTCTTTCATTTTACTTTGAATTTTTTTCAATTTCTACTTTCATCTTAGAAATAATAGATGGTTGATTCGATAAATAGTTCACTATACCTTGTATGGTATGTTTTATTCCCATCTGTTCAAAATCAGAATAAATTTTCTGTGCATTCGCGAAATCTACCTCTGTATCAATTGTTAACCGTACAGGAATGCCTTCTATTAATTTAGATGCAGAACTCCTAATCCATACAATATCAAATTTATCGGGATGAGAATATATATAATTTGTAACATGTTCATGATATACAGGCTCGCTTGTTAAATCTCTAACTTTCCTAAGAGCATCAAGTGTTACATACTCAGTCCAAAATCCATAGTGAGTTTTTATCGAAGGTGTCCCATTTATATCAAAACTTATATATTCGGCAGAGGGGTTCTTTTGAATAGTTCCGAGCAATTCCTGTATCGATTCAACGTCCAAAAATGGATTATCAGAACAAACTCTTATTATCTTATTTATATTATTTTGCTCTGCAGCAGATATAAATCTCTCCAATACATCAGACTCTTCACCACGAAAGCATTTAACATTATGTTTTTCAGCGACATGAACAATCCTATCATCACGACTATTCAAAGTCGTTGCCACCAAGACATTTGTATTTGTAATAGAAGACAATTTCTCAATCATTAAATCAAGAATACATTTGTCCTTATAAAAAGGCAGAAGAATTTTATTAGGCAATCGGGTAGATCCGCTTCTTGCCTGTATAATGAATGATACCATATAACTAAACATTTAAAATTCGATTAATAATACGAGGGATAGCCTTACCATCTAATAAACCAAGATTTTTCTCCACATAATCACCAGATGTATTACAAGGCTTTTTATTGACTAACCACTCTGCAAAATCTTCAGGGTCTTCACTATAATGGATAACACTCTCAGGATAAGGCCTTCCCACCGTTGACGTCGAACCCCATCTAGGAGAAATCACCCTTTTACCTAGCAAAAGTGCGAACGATATAGTAGTCGACACGAAAGATGTAACCGTTTCACTATGCGCGATAAGACTCTTAAAATCCACTTCTTTCCCAAAAGGAATAATATGTTCCTTTGAAAAAAACTGAACATGCTCAGACAATGGAGTACGAGGATGTAATTTAATTACAAACTGCATATCAGCCTTTTTCACGATCTCGGCAATTTCAGATAGATGGATATGCCAAGTTTCTTTATCCATCAGCCTGGCTTGCACATAGCCATCATCTAAATACAGTAAATAAGGCTTATCCGACAATCCAATCCGAGACAAAAAATCTAATCGAGGAATAAGCGGAGTGTTTACAAAAGAATCTAATTCGGGATTACCTACTACATAAATATGTTTATCGGGAAATTTCCTCTTCTCAATCAGTACTTGTTTATCACTCTCATAATATACCAACTTAAGATCCGTATCAAGTTCATCGGTATACATAGAGTTTAATGTCATCGATGCTGGATCATGAACCATGGCAACCATCGACGTCACAAAACGTATTGGCCGATGCGACAACCAAGTTGAAAGAAAATAATTAAGAAGAGTATTAATTGTATCCCGACGAATTTTTGAAATAAAATTCTTTTTAAGGTCTTGTTTCAAGAAATGATTTAATCCATCATCAGCAATCGTTGAAAATTTACCATGAGCCAAATAGACAGTTTTTATTCCCAGACGTTTGCAAAAAACGATTAGAGCTTTATCACACAAGTAATAAATATTAAGCATAATCAATACATCAGGTCTCTCCTTCTTTAAGACCTTATATAAAGACCACGTCTTGTAATAAGATATATCATAACTGATAAACCCCTCATGCTCATTGACAACAGCCTCTTGTGGCTCTTTCCATGACCCGACATGTAACATTTTCACCTCAGCGTCGGGGCACTGGCGGCGTAATTCAGGCATCAATCGATTAAAATTAGCTATTCCTTTAAGCCAATAGTCAAAAAAAAGTATTTTCATTTTAGCCCTATTAACGTATATTTGACAACGGACATGTATATTTTTCCTTGTAGGAGATTATATCTTAAAGACTTAATAAAAGCCTTCCCTGCTTTTCCCCACATTCGATGAGCCAAACAACGGCACATCCGCATCTTATACCAAAATGCCACATAATCTTTCAAGCCTCTGGTTGATGGGGACTCCCTAAACAGTTTCTCTAACTGCTCTCCTACAAAATCCTGCTCTTCCGGTAGCCGAGGATTGCTATAACCTTGACGATAAACAGCCTGGACACGTTTTGAATAGGCAATCTGACCTCTTACCACCAATCTTGCCCAAGTCAACAGGTCCTCCCCCGATCTAATTCCTACCGGGAATCCTCCTATTGCCTGTATTGCCTGTTTTTTTACCATCACAGCAGAGGTCCACAGGGGTGGATGTGAACAAGAGGCTACCTCAAAGTAGTTAGAGAGTATGCCATCTTCACTTGTAAAGGGCAACTTATGAATAATTGTCTGCATCATTTTTCCATCTAGATCTCGAAATTCATAATTGCAAGCATAGACTCTGCAATCGGGATACTTTTGATAAAGGTGATTCTGTGTAGCCAAGTATTCTGGCTTCCACTCATCATCAGCATCAAGAAAGGCAATCAATTCACCTGTGGCCTCATCAATTCCTCGATTCCGAGCAGCCGAAACTCCGGCATTTTGCTGATGAACCACTCGGAAACGTTGATCCTCGAATTTTTCTACTTCAGCTACACTTCCATCGGTAGAACCATCATCGACAATCACAACTTCAAAGTCTTGGAAAGTTTGATTGAGGACAGATTGTAATGTATAAGCGATCTGCTTTTCTTTATTATATAATGGAATAACAATAGAAATCATAGGTTTATATCTCCTAAATCATCATAGAAATTTATTTTTCAGAAAGTAATAATAATTATCAGCATCTTGATTTAACTCTTCTTGGGTATATCTACGCCAATTCAATTTAAACAAGAATGTATCTTTTGTTAATTCTTGAAACTGAATTCCGTCAAACTTTTTACACAACAAAGGAGCGAGCCTATGCACATTTTCATTATTATACGGGACCTCATCAATCATATGCTTAACAACTTCGCTTCTCTGATAAGCCATGTCTATAAAGTGATCGAACATGAAATAATCTACGAAACAATCTTGTTGAGTCAAATAATCAATAAAGCATTTAGATACAGTTCGATAAATAACATTATGAGGGAATCCTCCTAAACAAAAGACAGACCATCGGCACTTTGATACATATAAATTATTTTCCTTATTCTTTATCGAAAAGAAAGGCATATAAAAAATATAGTCGGGTATATCTTTTGTCAATAGTATGGTTGAATCGAGCCATAAGCCTCCATTTTGTTCCAACAAATAAACCCGCAACATATCCGCAAAATGAGCATTTTTTATCTTTCCTTTAAGATACAAATCCTCTATAAACTTCGGTAAAGTTACATATTGCCTGTAATTTTCATAAGTCAAAAGAATGACCGGGTGACCATTAGAATATTTTCGAATACTTTGTAGACACAATTTAGGAATATCGGGCATTTTATCCTCGCCTTGTAACCAGCAATACCATATGGGCATTTTCCCTTTTCTCTCTTCCGAGATGAGTATACTATCTGAACTTAATTGTGGAATATGTATAATATTGTCAATTTTTTTCTGAACAATTCGATTCCTATACGAAACTATCTTACATTTAAGATTATATGATAAGAATCTTCCTCCATACACAAGCAAGAGATTAGTAATTGGTAGAATGGGCCCAAATTCTCTTACTTTTTTAAAAAAGGAACGAATATTATTGTATTTCATAATCTTCTTTCTGTTTTAGTCCCAAGGCCATACCATATAGGCTCCAAGGATATGACAATGTCGCCATGGAATAACTCAACGTATTATCACTATACATGGTTACTACAACTCCTAACAGAGAAGAGCCTGCAACCAACACACACATACGTAAGACAGTTGAATATCTTTTACAATGATAAATATATATACAATGAACAAAAATTCCTGCTACAGATAAAAGATATAACGACAAACCTATAATACCATTATCACACATCAGGACAAGGAAATCATTATGAATTTGCCCACCTCGCCTCCATCCTATAGCTTCTGTATACATATATTTTTGTACTCGTCCTGTACCCGACCCGATTAACTCATGGCCTTCATAAAACCAACTTCTGCAATCGTCCCATACAGGGCCTCGTCCACTAGTATTGATGTTATTTTCATCAACATTTCCCGTAAGGAAATCATTCAATGATACCGCATCGGGATTAATATACATTTTAGCTTTAATACTAGGAATATAAAACAAGGCAGCCACAGACAGTACACCCAACAAGATTACGATAGGAACAGCTTTCAATCTATATTTTATTAAAGAAAATGCCGACAAAGCTACCACTAATCCCATTATATCAGTCCGGAAAACCCAGATAAAACAAGGTAATGAAAATATTACGAAAAAAAACAGATTCTTCGTTTTCTTGTTGGAGTATAAAAACAAAGCCAATGAAATCATACTCATCGTAATATAGTGTGTAGCCAAAGCCGCTCTATTCCAGAATACTCCCGCGAATAAAGGGAGGAGAATTGGGACGAACCAGATAAATATCGTAAACGCCGCCACCCACCGAGCACTCAGTACCGATTTCAATATAATCTCTTTATCTCGAACTATCGACGAAGCAAATAATGCCAACAAAAGAGGATATATATATTTCAGTATCATTCTAACCCCAAATTCTAATGATGGGGTATATGATAATCCCCATATTTCCCATAAAATAAATATAAAAAACAGAATTATCGGAAATGAATATACTGGTTTGTTTCGTGTCTTATAAATACCAATTATGCACAAGACTTCCAAAACAGCCAAGCGAATAGACAAAACTGGCATCAAGCCTATCAACCCAGTAGCAAAAATAAATATCAGCAATAACTCCGTACCCGTACAACGCATCTTCAAGGACTTGTCAAACGGGGCCGATATAACACCAAAAGGTTTATAGACCAAATAAAAGCCTATTACAGTCAATACTATAAAATAGATATAACAGAATAAAGCTGCCATTATAAACTATTTTTAACCAATTTATTAAACAATTCAAGCCACCGGGGCATAATATTCTCTGGATAAAACCGAGAAACCTCTTCAGCAGCCCGTTCTCCCATATTCTTTCTTAGGGAGTCACTATCCATCAATCGAGCAAGAGCGTGGGCAAACCCGTTTATATCTTGAGGAGGTACTAAAATACCTGTATCCGGTGACAATATTTCCCTAGGTCCACATTCACAATCAAATGCGACACAAGGTAATCCACATTCCATAGCCTCAGTCAGCACTAATCCAAAGCCATCAGAACGAGAGGGGAATGCATATATACTGCTCTCAACCATCTTGTCGCCTATATTCCGCACAGGCTCATAAAGTGAAACTTGTGATTCTATATGATATTGTGCGATAAGTTCCTTCAATAAATTATAATCTTGACCGGATCCATATATCGATAATCTCCAATCGGGATACCGAAGCGCAATGCGACCAAAAGCCTCCACCAACAAATCCATACCCTTTGCCGGGGTAAAACTACCCACTGATATAATCTCTTTGTTTTGAGTTGTCGATTTCACACTTGAACGAAAGGAGAGCGGATTATACACATAAGTCATATTTACCGGACTACCCCATAACTGAACATCACGAGCAGTCAAGCCTACCACTAAATCAAACTTCTTTACATAGTGAGCCAATCGTTTTTGTATGAGCCATACTTTTAATAGATGTAATGATTTAAACGGTATCCTCCGGATTCCCTTTACAAAATTCACCAAAAAATTCTTCGTATAGTGGAATTCCAGAACTTTCTTACTACCATCTTTCAGATCATTGATAAAACTAAGCTCCTGACCGCCTACACATACAGTCACATCGGGCCGGAGAGAAATGAGAGTTTGCTCCAAAGCAATTCGATAATCTCGCTTACCCTTTACCCTCAAAGAAATTCTATGGACCTTTGGTGATAGCTGAAAAAAAGGCGCTCCTTGCTCATCTTGCAAAATTACATATACAGAACACTCGGTATGTTCAGCCAAGAAATTCATCTTAGTAGTCAATACCCGTTCCGTTCCACCAGAAGGATGCAATGATTTAATACAATAGACTATTTTCATAACTACTTAATTTTCTCATTAAGAGCAAGGTATTGTCATGATAAATTTAGTAATTTAGAATAAACTTGAACTGTCTCTTCTGCTGTTTTTTCCCAATTAAACAAAGCGGCTCTCTTCAGGCCTTTTTCTATCATAGAGTTCAGCTCTAATTCATGTTGCTCAAAATGCATCATAATATCTAACAAACTATTCGAAATGGGTTCTTCCAAATAAATAGCAGCCTCGCCAGCTATTTCGTCAAGGGAGCTGTTTTTACAAGTAACGACAGGAGTTCCACAAGCCATTGACTCCAAAAGCGGCAATCCAAACCCTTCATACGACGACGGGAAAATCATCGCTTTGGCTCCATTATACAACAAGGCCAAATCCTCATCTGATATGTTTTTTAGAAAATGAATTCGCGAGTCAAATCCATTAGCATGAATCTCCTCCAATAACGTTTGGGGAGGATTCCCCCACACCAATACTAAATCATACTGAACCGATTGAGACTTCAACAAAGCCATATAACTTCTGACCAAGACATCGGTACGTTTTCGTTCGGCATTGCAAGAGACACTTAAAAAATAGGGATTATGTAAGCCCAACTTGCTCCCTATCCTCCTCCATACCTCAACCTTATCAAGTTGCGGATAAAATATATCATGCTTCACCCCCCAATAAATCACCGTAATTTTCTCAGGAGCAACGTTCATGGTCTCAACAATATCTCGTTTAGATGCCTCAGAACAGGTAATAATGTGCTTGCACTGGTGCATAAATGGTGGAACAATCTGTCGCATCTTCTCATGGGCAAAAGCCGACTCCCGAATCTTCATGAATAAGGCATCGTGCAATGTAACCACACATTTATCCGGCCGATATACATATTCAAAGTTATGCGTGATATGCATTAAATCATATCCCGTCCACCACTCTTTTACGGGGAATCGAGCTAATAGACGATTTATGTTCTCCCGATGAGGCAAATAAAGATGATAATTTTTAAACGGTAATCCCGTATTACGTCCTCCTATTCCCTTCATGTTCTGAGAGTACAAAATAACCTCAAGTGGCAAATTAGGAATTCGAGCCAATGCCTGAATCAATTCCAAAGTCGTACGCCCAATTCCTGTAACCCGACCTGTCACATAATACGGAACAATAGGATTTGCATCAATGAGTAACCGCTTCATATCATCTCGATTCTATAATTATCAATATATCCAAACTCTCTCTGTGAAAAAATATCCTACAGCAGCAAGAATATCAATACCTTTTAATATATCGAATCCGTTTCATAAAAGTACTATTTCAAAATGCGACACTCTTTAAATAGCGCTTCCCATAAATCTACGACATTTTCGACCGAATATCGCTTGATATCTTGTTGCGCATACTTCGACATTCGATTCAATAAATCTGGGCTGTCCATCAACTCTCTCAATGCTTTTTCATATTGTTTGATTGAAAATGGTTTTATCAATACTCCATTTCTTCCATCATCAATAATATCTGTCACTGAAGCGAAACTATTAAATGCCACCGGCACAGCCCCACATTGCATAGCTTCGGTCAATACCATACCCCAACCCTCGTAAGAACTGGTCAAACAGAATATACTGGATTCTAACTGATAAGGTAAAGGATCTTGATACCCTACAAATCGAATATTGGGTATTCCCTTGGCTAAAGATTCCATTCGCTCCCTCCAATGGCCATTTTTATTATATCCAACTATAACAAACTCCCATTCTGGATAATCACGATACAATCTTTTCCAAATCTTGACCGCCATAGTGGGATTCTTCTCTGTACAGAAGAGACCCACCCACAATACTTGCTTTTTCTTTTCTATGTGATAGCTGCCAATTTTTTCTGAACTATACGAGTTAGGATTGGGTATTGCACGATATTTTTCTCGATATCCTGGACAAATCTCATCTATATCTGAAAAATAATTTTTTGAAAGTGTACATACATAATCCGTAGCTGGTAACATCTTTTTATAATGTTCTATACGACTTCGTCTAAATTCATATTTGATCTTAGGATATAAGAGAATACGAGCAATCCGTTTAAATTTCTCTATTTTAGAATTATTTCTGAGAGGATATATTTCCTTCCAAAGATGTTTATAAGAAACCCATGGTGTCGTATGTATTACCGAAATCACTTTTACTGGAAGGTTTCCTGTATTTACCCACAACTGAGAATCACTGAAATTTCCACTTTGATTAATGACTATATCAATCTTATTCTCGCGCAAATAACGATGATAAGCCTCTATATTTTCTTTGGATAAACACTCTTCTGAAGGGAGATAGGTTAACGGTGCCGGATAATTATACTCATGCATTACCGTTATTCCACACCGATAAATTAGATAATAGACTTTATAACCACGTCGAATCAACTCCAAGGTCAATTCATGAGTGACTCTACCAATTCCGCCTTTATTGGGATGAAACGGCGTAATATAAACAAATAAGATATTCATACTTACAGATTAAATAAGTTGATTCCAGTTTTTCTCCAAAAATATATCCAGGGAATTACTTTTTTGGCAGTAATCTTATTGGTCAACGAATAAAGGAGTCGATCATTCTTTACTAATGCATCTAATATCTTCAATTTATTAATACTATCCGATTTCTTCCCACTATATATAGGTGATAACAACAATACATAAGCCCATTTAATACGTTCAATAGTTGCATTCAGGACATACTGTCTTAGTGGTTTTGAAAAACTTTCTTTATGCTCTTCCCAGAAAGTTACAGTTTTCTCACATACTGTCAAATAATCATCAACGTGTGTATTGTATCCGGCTATTGAGACACTTTGTCCTTCTCTTCCAAGGAAATATTGATAGATATTCAACGGCGAAAGATATACGGTTTTCACATAGATTAAAGGTAAAATAATATAATCCAAATCCCCATAAAATCGTTCAAAAACTCTATAATTTGCATTTTTCAACGTGGCAGTTCTATAAGCTATAGCATGAATTGGTGCACCCAACTCATAATTATTCTTTACCAAATAATCATCAATTGACATCACTTTACTACTCAACGGCGTAGAAACATTCTTCTCTCGCACATGATTATCTGCATCAACCTCCGAAAAGGAAGTCAATACCATATCTACCTCCAATTGCTTCAAAAGAGCGACAAAAGCATCGATATTGGCCGTATTAAACCAATCGTCTGAATCGAGCGTCTTCAAATATTTCCCGGTAGCCTCCTCAATTCCACGATTTATTCCCGATCCCCAGCCGCCATTAGGCTTATCTATCACACGAACACTTTGTGGATACTTCACCGCATATCGCTGAGCCAATTCAAGAGTATTGTCTTTTGAGCCATCATTCACAACAATAATCTCCAAATCGTCAAGGCTATCTACATGAGTCGTTACACTCTTCAAACAACGATCAATATATTGTTCCACATTATATGCAGGAATAACGATTGTCAATACTTTTGCCATACTATCTTTCTTTTATAAATGTACGGGCATCGTTTAAAGCCCGTTCGATAACAGGAGCCATATCGTAATACTTATATTCAGCCAAACGGCCTCCAAAGATGACATGTTCTTCTTTTTCGGCCAAATGCCTGTATTTCGCATGTATCTCATTGTTTCGCGTATCATTAACCGGATAATACGGTTCCATACCCGGTTGCCATTCCATAGAGTACTCCTTGGTTACGACTGTTTTCCCAATCCGATTAATATCATTGCCAAAGAGTTCAAAATGTTTATGTTCAATGATTCGAGTATATGGAATCTCTTTCCCTGTATAATTAATAACTGCATTCCCTTGGAAATTAGGCACATCATATATTTCGGATTCAAAACGAACTGTTCTGTACTGCAAATGACCAAACTGATATTCATAATATTGGTCAATAGGGCCTGTATATACAATTTGATGAGCAAGAGACTCCCAATAAGCTCGATTCTCAAAAAAATCCGAGTTCACTCGAGTATCTATTCCCGATAAAAGGCCCTGTATCAAATTATTATAACCTCCAATAGGGATACCCTGATAACAATCATTAAAATAATTATTATCAAAAGTCAACCGCACTGGCAATCTCTTAATGATAAACGCCGGTAGATCTACACAGCTACGCCCCCATTGCTTCTCGGTATATCCCTTTATCAGTTTCTCATAAATATCTTTTCCAACTAATATCAACGCCTGCTCTTCCAAATTCGTCGGTTCCCAATGCCCTTGGCTCCTCATCAGGTCCAAAGCCTCTTGGCGCTGAACCTCAATAATGACTTGAGCTTCTCTTGGCGTTTTTACCCCCCACATTTGATAAAATGTATTCATATTGAAGGGTAAATTATACAACTCTCCTTTATAGTTGGCTATAGGCGAATTTGTGTATCGATTAAACGATACAATCGAATTTACAAAGTTCCAAACAGATTCATTTGAGGTATGAAATATATGAGCTCCATACTTATGTACATGGATTCCTTCTACCTCTTCGCAATATACATTTCCGCCCAAATGAGACCTTTTCTCTATCACAAGGCATCTTAATCCACACTTATTCGCCTCATGAGCAAAAGTCGCTCCATATAATCCTGAGCCAACAATCAATATATCATATGAGGGAATCATCTATAAATTTATTTTTTAGAACATAAATGATTTATTTTTTCTAAAAAACAGTATATGGTCATAAGATCATTATTCTTACAGAAAAAATACAACTTCCCCCGGTTTTTTATCGACCATGCGCTATTATAAAAATGAATCGCGTAATAATCACCAGCTCTCGTACCAAACTTATGCCCAAAAAACTTCTGTGAATAAATACGGATTCCATCGGCCAAATTCTGATCTAAATTTTCTGCTTTATAATTATATTCCTCTTTAAGAATCCTCGTCATTACAAAAGGTATTACTTCTGCTCTCTCTCCCTTTCCATCTTTATAATCTATTGAATTATAAAAACGAAGACATTTTTCTAGATACGGATGATTCTTCTCTGCTCCCATAATTGCCGATTCAACATGAATAGATCCTTCAAATGGCTCCTCTGTCCCTACAAAAAATCTATTTTGCAAAAAATCATCAAATCGTTTATAAGTTTTAACATCACTATCTAAATATATTCCCCCTTCTGTATATAATGCATATAGCCGAATATAGTCAGATACATATGCCCAATTTTTATCCTGCCATGCCTGTTTTACAAAAGGAATACTGTCAAAATCGAAACTATTTGCATCCCAACACTTAATTTCATAATCAGGCATTACTCTTCTCCAACTTTTGATACAATTTGAGATAAATCTATTTTTCTTATCTCCACTAAACCAACAATAATGAATTACCTTAGGTATCATAATTTTTATAAAATACTTATTATCTTTTCTCTCATTCTTTCACAAATAACCTTCTCACTCTCAGCCTTAATAATACTACATTTACATATAAAGAAGAACTATTTCTTATTCCTAATATAGAAAATAATATATACCATATTCTATTTTTTATAGATTCATTTCTCACAAATTTCCATTGAGGCATGTGCTCCTTCATAAATTCCAAAGAATCTACAAATCTCCCTTCTTTATGCACTGCAATTCGTGTATTTAAAAAATCCTTGTATACATAAAAGAAATAATGAGAACATTCTTTGTCTACAGAGGATAATGTTGATAGGAATCTAAAATGTCTGTATTTACATAAAAATAAATCAGTACATTTTTCAGCCGAAAATTGTATAGTTGCAGCATTATCCCTATAAAAATAATTATAATATCCCAACTCTGATATAAACAAATACTTAACGACTTTCACAAAGTCTACGATACAATAGGCATCTTCGGCAAGCTGCATTCCTTTTGGAAATCGAATCGTATCGAAAATATTTTTTTTAAAGATCTTATCCCAAACATAACCTCGAATTGGGTTTCCTTGATACCAACTTAAGAATAAATTTCTTTCACCTTCTACATATTGAGAAGTAGGTATAGATTTATTAACTCTATTGTCAGCTGAAATAGCATATATAGGATATTGGACAACATCTATCCGAGCATCCTTTTTGAAGATTGCCATATTCTCCTCATAGGTTGTCGATGTTCCAATTTGATCATCAGAGTCTACAAATGTTATATATTCTCCACGGACTAGATCCAATCCTCTGTTGCGAGCTGCTGCAACTCCTCTATTAGGTTGATGACAGACAATAACTCTATCATCTTTCTTCTCATATTCATCACAAATAGCTCCACTTCTATCAGTTGAGCCATCATCAACCAATATCAACTCCAAATTAGTAAACGATTGAGACAATATGCTATCTACACAACGGGATAAATATGGTTCCACATTATAAACTGGAACTATTACACTTAAAATAGGTTTTATCTTTTCCATTTTAATACCCTATTTAAAAAGGTTCTCATTTCCTTGGTTCCAATATACAATAAACCGAAATAGAATAAAGAGAAAGAACCTGTTATTACTACAGAATACAAAATCCAATTTCCCCACCCCTCTAATGAATAACTGGAATCAATAAACAGAGATACAATAAAGTCAACTACAAAAAATGAGAAAATTGTAAGTATAATATAGTACAATATCCTACGCCAATAATGCCATACCGATAGCTCAAAACCCTTAGAGAAAAGGAAATAGGGTTTCCAAATCCCAATAATAAGAGCTGAACTAACTATGCCTCCTAATAAAACACCAGACAATCCCCAAATATGTCCACCAATTATGGCAACAACTATAAAAATTACAGACTCTGCCACTGGCGCCCAAGTGTCATAAAATAGTCCATAACCATATAAAAACTGATCGGTAGCGCCTCGTGTCATGCCGATAAAAAAGCTAAACAGCATCAGTATCAATACCGAATTAGCAAGTAGATACTGAGGGCCTAGCCAAAGAGTAATAAATGGAGGTAATAAATTATACAACGAAAATAACAAAATACCCGTAATAAAAAAACGTATTGATATTAACTCCCAAAAAACATGTTCTATCTTCTCCTTATTACCCTCTGCTATTAAATTGCCTACACCTGCACCTGTACTACTCAACAAATTATTGAGTAATTGACTGACTTTATCTGTAACAATCGTATAGTTTCCATAATAAGCAACCGTCTGTAATGAAACAAATGCATATACTAAGAATGGAGTTGTCTGGAATTGGACAAACGTAGAAATCCGATGCACAAACAACTGCTTGGTGTATTTCATCACCTCGGGATATTTCTTGAAAAGCTGTTTCCCTAAGCGAACTTCGCTACGAAGCCACGGGTAGACTTGATTGATTTTCCAATTCAGTATGATTGAATAGATAATACCAAAAGTCAACTCTATGATGACCCATAGATAGTAACTTCCCGTATAATAAGCACTGGCCATCTGAATGAGTACTTTTACAATATTTCCCGTCTGAAAATAAGCGGTGACGACATAATTCTTTTGGTCGGCACCCAAAAGGGTCTGTTTGTAGTTAGCGAAATAGCCAATCAACGATGAGGCCAAAAAGGAAAAATAGGCAAAGAAGATAAGCCCCATCTCGAATTGGGTCTTGGGGAATATCAGAGGAAGGAAGCAGGCAAGGATTAAACCGGCTCCTAAAATGATAAATCCTATCCACCGATAGAGGTAACCGAACACAGAGATGATTTCATTGATTTTTCCTTCGTCATGTTCAAACAACGGTTTGTACAACACATAACCGATGGCACTACCTATTCCCAATTCGGCCAAATTCAGGAAGCCGAGCAGGTTCTGCAAGGTCCCTGTTAGGCCCACGAAATCGGCACCCAAGGTATCGAGAAAGATCTTTCGGGAAAAGAACGAGAGGATAAGAGTCAAAAAATAGAATATGAGATTGACTCTTGCGTTCAACAAAGATTTTTTGACCCGTGACTCTTGTTGAGGCATAGAACACTATTCTCCTATAAATACAAAAATCAAAAATGATGACCCATGGGGATTCTAATCTTATCCCCTGAATATCCGGACTATTTTATGAGCCCACTTATAGATGACATTCCGTTTTTTCTTCCGCCCATGCTCTGAACCATAGCCATAACCATAACCATAACCATAACCATAGCCGTATTTCTTGCTTTCCATCTCAACGCCATTGAGTACGACGGTGAGATTTTTGAACTTATTCTCTCGATAGAGTTTCTCAAGTTCAGGAAGATAACGGCGGTCTAAGACTCCATTGCGAATCACGTAGATGGTAAGGTCGGCAACACGCCCGATAATGCTGGCATCGGCAACGACAAGTGCAGGCACACAGTCGAGTATAATATAATCATACTGCTTCTTCAACTCCTCAATCAACACAGGAAAGCGATTGCTCATCAACAACTCCGAAGGATTGGGTGGAACAATCCCGGCTGAAATCATATCAAACCGATCATGTACACTACTGGGTTGAATCAATTCGTCTATACTATGATTTTTACCCGATAGCCAAGTCGACACTCCATTCTTGGTTGTCAAATCGAGGGTTTTGCTCAACGTACGTTTTCTCAAATCCATATCGAGCAAAACTACTTTTTTATGAGTCATCGCCAGTGTCACGGCAAAGTTTCGAGATACAAAACTCTTGCCTTCGCTGGGCATGGTTGATGTAAACATAATAACTCGCGCCTCTGGTGCTACGAAGTCCATATTGGTCCGTAAAAGGCGGAACGACTCGGCTATGCTACTGGTCTTGTTCTCACCCACGACAATGGCCAATTCATCTTTATCCTTGTCGTTCTTCATCAAAGGAATTTCACCCAAAATAGGCATTGTAGTGTACTCTTCTACATCTTTGCGGCCCCGTACACCAGTATTCCATAAAAGACGTAAGAGTTGAATAGCCAACGGTATGATAAGTCCTACGATAAATGCTCCCATCAACAGCATACGCCGCGCGGGAGCTACGGGGGCCGATGAACCGAACGGAGCTTCGATTACACGTATATTGGCTTCGGTAATGGCCAATTGCATGGCATTCTCTTCCCGCTTGTTCAACAAGAAGGTATAGAGTGCCTCCTTAATATTCTGTTGCCGAATGATTCCCAAAGCCTTTTTCTCTTGCTGGGGTACCGATTCAATATAACTCAATGTTTGCTCCTCTACCGAACGGGCTTTTCCTAACTTCAATTTCAAGGTTGAGATATAATTGTTTAACGACGAGGACAGATTCTCCCGAACCGAGGCCAAGTTACTATCCAAATCGCGTACCAACGGATTGCTTTCCCCTGAATTGGCAACCAGGCGCTCACGTTGCAATATCATTGCGTTATATGCCTCTATCTGACTTTGCAAACCGGCATCTCCAACACCCGATACATTAGGGATCAACTGTTTATTATTCTCCTTCCCGGAGAATGCCTTTTGTACGGCTTGTGCAATAGCATATTCCATTTCAAGTTGTACCAGTTCACTACGCATCTGACTATTCTCACTCATAAACTGAGAAGCCGCAGCATCGATGCTGACAATACGATTCTTTTGTTTAAAATCAGTCAACTCGTTTTCTACATCGCCCAACTCGCGACTGATAATCTCGACCCGCTCGTTGATAAACTTGGCCGTACTGGTTGCAATGCGGTTTTTATCTTCAATAATCGTCTCTCGATAAACATCGATCAAAGTGCTCAATATCGCATCGGCTCGTGAAATATTGGAATCTACACAATTTATCTGAACCAACGTAGTGCGCTCTCCTGCCAATGAAGCCGAAGCATGATACATACCCGATGCCGCATCTAACGAAATGCGAGAAACCTCAACCGGGATATTGTAATAGGCAGGCAAATATTCGGGAACAGCCTCGACTACAATACGTCCAGCTTCTGAAACAAGCGTATCGCCAAACGCTATTTCCTGCTCACGGTCTTCACTCTTTACCCCCCCTACACTAAACTGTTTCAACAAATAATGTGTGTCGTCCAACGGTCTTATTTTCATAAAGACCGGAGCTGTATAGGGATCTATAAAATTGACCCGAATAGGAGACTCGGCATAAAGCGACTTATAATGGAGCCAATCTTTCACCCGATAGGCAACATCGAGGTGCAGACGTTCTACCACTTCGCGCATCAGTTGGTGCGATTGCAGTATATAGATTTCATTATCTACACTACCAACCGATACACCCCCATTCATTTCCAAGATGGCCGACATATCGTTGCTCGACTTGTTCTCACTTTTGACCAGCATCACCGCCGTACGCTTGTATAGGGGTGTCTGCATAGCCAGATAGAGCCAGGCAACCGAGACGCATACGGCTATCGACAAGACAATCCAATACCAGTTGTCAAATATCAATTCAACAATATCACGCAGGGTTATGCCCCCTTCATTCTTCTTCTCGTTTTTAGTTTCTTGAATGAGCTCCATATATAGAGATATTACTTGTCTTTTAATACTATAATCATTGATACAATCGACAATACCGAGGCGATGAGCGACAAGATACTGCTACTTGCCGAGATAAACGTCATCGTAGCACTACCTCTCACCCCTATTGCTTTATTGGGCTGTACATAAATCACATCGTTTTGCTTCAAATAGTAACAGGGTGATGTCAATACTTTTTCGCTCGACGTCAAATCAACCACATAACTAACTCGTTGATCACCCTCTTCACGGACAACCAGAATGTTATCACGTTTTCCCGACGGGGTAAGGTCGCCGGCCATCGACAAAGCTTCGAGAATGGTCACCCGGTCGCCCGACATGGTTTGGACTCCGGGACTATTGACCTCGCCCATAATCGAAACTTTAAAAGCTTTCAGTTGTACTGTTACTACCGGATCTTTCAGATACTCACCTTCGATAAGTTTGTTTTTTATGTTCTCTGCCAATTCCCCACGAGTCAATCCGGCAGCCTGCATCTCACCCAAGATAGGCACATCGATTTTGCCTTCTCTATCAACCCGAAGGCCTATGGCCTCTTGAACAGTAGTAGAAGATCCTGTACCTCCCAAGGTCTGACTATTGGCAAACAATTCCAACAATTCACCATCTTTGCTACTAACGGTTATCAGCAACTGATCGTCGGGAACAATCTTCAATTCATAATTCTGTGCAATGGTTTGAGGATTTTCGGCCAATTCGTCGGCTCCTTGCAAATAGATCATTTTTTTAGTCGGGACACATGATACCAATCCTACAAATACCATGAACATCAAGACTCTCGAAATATATTTCATCAGAAAAAAGATAACTATTAACGATTTAGTTTTTCAAATTCGCATTCCGTTTCTTTATTTGGTGCGTCAAAAACAACTGCATAACAGTCCAAATAAAGATATCCAAAAACAACAATAGATTAATATCAATATGAGTAAGCAGCAAAAGATTCATGGCAGCAAAGCCGGCAGAGATGAGCAGAATCGTAATCATCGCAGCCCGGTGAGTAAAGCCTAATGCCAGGAATTTATGATGGATATGATTTTTGTCGGGACTGAAAATGTTTTTATGGAACCGAGCCCGATGCAAAATAACCCGAACCACATCAAATACCGGGGTAATCAATACCGAGAAAGCTATTACAATCGCATCGGGGACTCTGTGAAGAACCGAGGCATCGGTCATACTGAAACGAATGGCCAACATGCTCAATACCATACCAATCGTCAATGAACCAGTATCGCCCATAAAAATTTTTCTCCCGCGATCGGGATTGCCAAACACATTATAGTAAAAGAACGGAATAAGTGTTCCCAAGGTGACAATCGACAATGCCGCATACAGCCACTCGCGCTGATAGGTAAACAAAAAGGTAAAAAACAGCAGAGCAATACCACTTAATCCCGAGGCCAAACCATCAATACCATCAATGAGGTTAATGGCATTGGTTATAAATACAATCGTAAAGACTGTAAAGGGAATACCTACCGAAGCCGGTAGTTCATAAATTCCGAAAATACCATACAGGTTATTGATCCATAGGCCCGAGGAAACCAACAAGACTGCACAAAAGATTTGTACAATAAACTTCTGGTAATAACGCACGCCTATCAAATCGTCGGTGATTCCGGTCAAATACAGCAATAACAAACTGCTGAGCCCAAAAGAGAGCACAGCCGTATCATTAAGAGACACTATTGAAGGAAACACATCTTCCCCATAAATTCTACTAAGCCCTATCATCAGTGCCAGCGTGAAGATGACAGCAGGGAAAAACGAAACCCCTCCCAGCCGAGGGATTACACCATGGTGTACCTTTCGCTCATCTGGAATATCAAACAAATGTTTCTTAAATGAAATCAATAAGATCCTTGGAATAATAAATATCGAGAATCCCAAACTAATAAAAAAGGACAATAATAAAACCGAAATATAGCCCATAAATATTAGATTTTAATTGTCATAACAACGTAACTAAATAGATTGACCCACTTCTATTGTATGGCAAAACACCCTAAAAATCCGTCTCTTTCTGAAACTCTTCGCACGCCGCTTTCACTACATTTCCATAGCGGCTTAGTTTCATATTGTATACTCTCTGGGGACACCAAGAATGTATATTCCCGGTCTATTAAAAAATTCGACCCTATCAAATTGCGCCTCTCCCTATCACAGAAGAGAAGGCCACATTCAACTTATAAATCTCTATATAAAAGTATTATCATTACCTGTAAAACTTTCGCAAGAGACCCTTTTGTCAAAACAGGACATAAAACATACGCTTCATTTCTCTCCTATTACACCCCGTTTTTAACTTTGCAAAGTTAATTACAATTCTAAGAAATACAATAAAAATCTCACAAAATATTATCGTTCTACAAGACTCATTGTTATTAAATGATTGTTAATATATACATCATAAAAAGATGTTTTTTAAATTAGTATTTACAAACAAATATATTTGTTATTCAAAAAAAACAACGAATACCTCAATTAGTTCAATTCTCAAAATTAAGGAAAAAGAAATACATACCTCGCCCCGTCTAATGCCAAAAGGGTTCATACCTACATATGCTACAATCAAAATTGACACATGAGCCTCTTTTAAAATGAGGAATAAAAACACTATCTTTGAATAAAAATTTACCTCATTTACAATGAAAAAGATTGTCAATCCCTGGATTAAACTTGAAAAAGATGGATACAACTGTTTTGGCTGTGCTCCTAATAATCCCTATGGGCTGAAAATGGAATTTTACGAAGACGGCGATGACATCGTCTCCTTTTGGACCCCTACCGAAAACTATCAAGGGTGGCTGCACACCCTGCACGGTGGCATACAATCTCTGCTCATCGACGAGATTGCAGGGTGGCTCGTAGCCCGCAAACTAC
The DNA here is from genome assembly GCF_000512915.1 of Barnesiella viscericola DSM 18177. GTDB lineage: Bacteria > Bacteroidota > Bacteroidia > Bacteroidales > Barnesiellaceae > Barnesiella > Barnesiella viscericola. Next base: position 88,281 of record NZ_CP007034.1, on the reverse strand, counting down.
AAACCTTGGGTATGACTACCAGTCTGGAAGTTAAGTTCAAAAATCCGATCACCACGGGAACCTGTACCCAATTGGAGATCCGGGCTCGACTGAAAGAGATTCGCCACAATTTTGCCTTTATCTCGGCTCAAATTCGTTGCGACGGTCGACTTTGCTCCTCGGGCGAGCTGACTTACTTCTGTTTTTCCAAAGAGAAGGCTGCCGCCGATTTCCACTTTACGGCCTGTCATACCGTCGATGAGGAGGGATAGTCCCGTCTCATTCACCGGGACTGGTGCTTGTTATCTGCCATTAAAAACCAATATCATCTCATAGCTGGTAAATGAGATAGCCCGTATACACTACATAGGTGGCAATCATCACTATACCCTCGGTTCGGGTAATCATGCGCACCTTGTGATACTTGCCCACAAAGAACATCAACAGCGAGGCTCCCAACAAATAGAGCAAGTCGAAATTGGTGATACCGCCCAAAGGCAGAGGTGAGATAGTGGCACTGGCTCCCAACACGAAAAAGACATTAAACAGGTTGGAGCCTATCACATTGCCAATGGCAATCTCGGGATTCTTCTTCAAGGCAGCCACGACCGAAGTGGCCAACTCGGGCAGCGAGGTACCCATGGCCACCAGCGTCAGACCGATAATCGACTCGCCTACCCCCAGCGAACGGGCTATCTCGCTCGACCCGTCGACAAACAGGCGCCCTCCGAAAATCAAGGCAGCCAATCCGCCTACAATGTAGACCACGCATCGCCACACGGGCAACGTCTTGATTTCGGCCGACTCCTCGTCACTGTGATTATGAGCGATGGCAAACGTATAGCCAAGGAATATCAAGAAGAAACAGAGCATGAGCAGACCGTCGGCCCGGTTGATTACATTCTCGGTACCAGTTCCCAGAAAGAGGTCATTGGCACAAATCAGCACCACCACCGACGAGAGGATAGCCAGCGGAATCTCTTTGGTGAGGGTTCCCCGAGTAATACGGATTGGTGCCACCACAGCCGTCACTCCCACAATCATGAGGATATTGAAGATGTTGCTACCCACCACATTACCGATGGCCAACTCGGCACTACCGTTGATGGCCGACACCACACTCACGGTCAACTCGGGAGCCGAGGTCCCGAAGGCCACAATCGTAAGGCCTATCACCAGCGACGAAATATTAAAGCGCTTGGCCAACGCAGCGGCCCCGTCGGTCAGAAAGTTGGCTCCCGACAATATCAAAAACAACCCTACAAGCAGGAGTATTACATTGATGACCATTTCTGTTTCTTTTATTTAGACAGACAAAGATAGCAAAATGAGAGTAAAGCCTATCAAGTTTACCTGAATATGTTTTACCGAACATATCTTTCTTCTTTTCAATGCAAAGGTCTGCAACGAGTAATAATCAAGCACACCCCTAAATAAACCAAAAGGCCAGAGCCTCTCCTTGCGGAGAGAGGTCCCGGCCTTCGTCCATCTAACCAAACTTATCTTTTTTACCGGATAAACAACAGCTCCCGGTATTTGGGCAGCGTCCACATCTGGTCATCGACAATCAGTTCGAGCTTATCGATGTGGTAGCGAATCTGTTCCAACATGGGAGCTATCGTGTCGTGATAGGCCACAGCCTTCTCACGCTCGTCAGTAATCTTGTTGGCCACCTTGCGGGCATCGATCATCGAATCGACATGTTCCTTGATGTAGCTGGTGTGCTCGGCAATCTTGCGGATAATCGCCAGATTCTCGGCCGAGAGCTTCCGAGTCTCCTCTTCCGAGAAGAGGCCGCGCATCTTGTAGACGTTATCGATCAACTTGGTCTGATACTCGGTAGCTACGGGCACGATATGGTTCATCACCAAGTCGCCCAATACACGAGCTTCAATTTGGATTTTCTTCGTGTAAGTCTCCCATTTCACCTCGTTGCGGGCTTCCAGCTCCTTGCGGGTCATCACCCCGGTCGACTCGAACATCTTGATGCTGTCGGGCGACAGGTAGTTGTCGAAGATAACCGGAACACTGGTCTCGCAATCGAGACCGCGGCGCTTGGCCTCTTCCTTCCACTCGTCGCTGTATCCGTTGCCGTCAAAACGAATGGGTTTGCTCAACTTGATGTACTTGCGCAATACCTGGATAATAGCGGGAATCTTGGCCTCACCTTTTCCGATGAGTTCGTCCACTTCGTTCTTGAAGATAACCAACTGTTCGGCTACGGCAGCATTCAAGGCAATCATACCGCTGGCACAGTTAGCCTCGGATCCTACGGCACGGAACTCGAACCGGTTGCCGGTGAAGGCGAAGGGCGACGTACGGTTACGGTCGGTATTGTCGATGAGCAGCTCGGGAATTTGAGGTATGTCGAGTTTCATGCCATGCTTGCCCGAGAGGACAACCAACTCGTCGGTCGAACTCTCTTCCATGTGGTCGAGAACCCGGCTCAACTGCGTACCCAGGAACGACGAGATGATGGCAGGAGGTGCCTCGTTGGCGCCCAGACGGTGGGCATTGGTGGCACTCATGATTGAGGCTTTCAGCAAACCATTGTGGCGATATACCGCCATCAGCGTATTCACGACAAAGGTGATGAAACGCAGGTTCTCTTCGGGGGTCTTGCCCGGCGACATCAGCAGCACGCCGGTATCGGTACCCAGCGACCAGTTGTTGTGCTTGCCCGAACCGTTCACACCCTTGAAGGGTTTCTCGTGCAACAGCACTCTGAACCCGTGTGTGCGGGCTACCTTGCGCATGAGCGACATGATCAGCATGTTGTGGTCGACAGCCAAGTTACACTCCTCGAAAATGGGAGCCAACTCAAACTGGTTGGGAGCAACCTCGTTGTGACGGGTCTTGACGGGAATACCCAGCTCCAAGGCCTGAATTTCGAGGTCCTTCATAAAGGCGGCTACACGTGTAGGAATGGCACCGAAATAGTGGTCTTCGAGCTGTTGGTTCTTCGAGGCTTCGTGTCCCATAAGCGTGCGGCCCGTCAGCAGCAGGTCGGGACGAGCTGCATACAAGCCCTCGTCGACCAGGAAATACTCCTGCTCCCAACCCAAATAGGCAACCACCTTTTTTACGTCTGGATTGAAATAGTGACACACATCGACAGCCGCCTTATCGACAGCACGCAGGGCTTTCAACAAAGGAGCCTTGTAGTCGAGCGATTCGCCCGTGTAGGCAATGAATACGGTAGGAATGCACAGGGTGTCGTCAACCACAAACACGGGCGACGAGGGATCCCAAGCACTGTATCCACGAGCCTCGAAAGTGTTGCGAATCCCGCCGTTGGGGAACGACGAGGCATCGGGCTCCTGCTGTACGAGCAACTTGCCCGAAAACTCTTCCATCATACCCCCTTTGCCGTCGTGCTCTACAAAAGCATCGTGCTTCTCGGCCGTACCTTCGGTCAACGGCTGGAACCAGTGGGTATAGTGGGTTGCACCCAGTTCCATCGCCCACTTCTTCATACCTTGTGCTACTTCATCGGCTATATCCCGATCGAGGGTGGCGCCATGGTCCATCACATCGACCAGCCGGTTGTAGACCGCCGTGGGCAGATACTTGAACATCTTCTCCCGGTTGAACACGTACTTAGCGAAATAGTCGCTCGGGCGTTCCGCAGGTACTGCTACCTCTACCGGTTTTGCCTGAAAGGCCTTCTCTACTACTCTGAATCTCAACGTTGACATAATGTCTTGAATTTTAAATTTCCAGGTTTACAATATATAGCTTTTTCGTTTTTCTTCTCTCTTCATTTCTCTCGGGCACCCTTCTCGTAGGCCTCCTCGTGTACTCCGGCCACGGCCCGGCCGCTCGGCTCGTTCAGGTGTTGGAACGAGGCGTCCCAAGCCAAAGCCTCGGCTGTCGAGCAGGCCACGCTGGGCACGCTAGGCACACTGCGGGCGGCACTCTCGCTGGGGAAATACTCCTCGAAAATCGAGCGATAGTAGTACTCCTCCTTGTTTTGCGGCGGATTGATGGGGAACCGCTCGGCAGCGTGCAGCATCTGTTCGTCGCTCACGGCCTGCGAGGTCATCGCCTTCAAGGTATCTATCCAGCTGTACCCTACCCCGTCGCTAAACTGCTCTTTCTGCCGCCAAGCCACACTGGCAGGCAACATGTAGGCAAAGGCTTCGCGCACGATACGCTTCTCAATCGTCTTGCCGGGGCACATCTTGGCCTGCGGATTGAGCCGCATCGCCACATCGAGGAACTCCTTGTCGAGGAAAGGCACACGCCCCTCCACACCCCAGGCCGAGAGGGCCTTGTTGGCCCGCAGGCAATCATAGAGGTAGAGTTTCGACAACTTGCGCACGGTCTCTTCGTGAAACGCCCGGGCATCGGGTGCCTTGTGAAAGTAGAGGTAACCGCCGAACACCTCGTCGGCTCCCTCGCCGCTCAGCACCATCTTGATACCCATACTCTTGATGACCCGAGCCAGCAGATACATGGGCGTAGAGGCGCGCACGGTAGTCACATCGTAGGTCTCGATGAAATAAATCACATCGCGCAACGCGTCGAGCCCCTCCTGTATCGTATAGTTTATTTCGTGGTGTACGGTACCTATATAGTCGGCCACCTCGCGAGCCTTGGCCAAATCGGGAGCTCCGCGCAACCCGATGGCAAAGGAGTGCAGCTGCGGCCACCAAGCCTCTTTCTGCCCGTCGGTCTCGACCCGTCGGGAGGCATATTTCTTGGCTATGGCCGAGATGACCGAACTGTCGAGTCCGCCCGAGAGCAACACCCCGTAGGGTACATCGCTCATCAGCTGCCGCCGCACGGCCGCTTCGAGCGCATCGTGCAACTCCTGTACCGATGCCCCGTTGTCCTTCACCGCGTCGTAATCGACCCAGTCGCGTTTGTACCAACGGGTCATCTTCCCCTCGCGGCTTGAATAGTAGTGCCCCGGCAAAAAGGGTTCGTAGCGTTCGCAGAAGCCTTCGAGCGCCTTCAACTCACTGGCACAATAGAGGGTGCCGTCGCTGTCGTAACCGATATACAGGGGGATAACCCCGATGGGGTCGCGGGCCAACAAGAACTCGTCGCGCTCCTCGTCATACAGGGCAAAGGCAAAGATGCCGTTCAACTCCTCCAAGAAATCGATACCCTTGTCGCGGTAGAGGGCCAATATCACTTCGCAGTCGCTCCCGGTCTGGAACTCATACCGACCTTCGTAGCGATGCCTGATGTCGCGATGGTTGTAGATCTCACCATTCACGGCAAGCACCTGCTTACGGTCGGGCGAATAGAGAGGCTGTCCCCCGCTCTGGGGGTCGACTATCGAGAGACGTTCGTGAGCCAATATGGCCGAACCTCCGCAATAGATACCACTCCAATCGGGACCCCGATGACGGATTTTCTTTGCCATCGCCAAAGCCTTTTTTCGCCACTCGGGCGACTGAGTTTTTATATTGAATATTGCTGCAATTCCACACATGACAAGAGTCGTTTTAGGCTGTTTTTTACTTGTGTCTTTATCGTTCGCCGGTCGTGCAATAGCGGTCTATCTCTTCGGCAGCCCGGTGTCCCGAGGCGATGCACTTGACCACCAGACTGGCCCCCGTAGCCACATCGCCTGCCACGAATACGTTCTCGGGCAAGGCCGGCAACTGCGGTCTGAGGAATCCCATGGCCAGCAGCACCAGATCGGCTTTCAGAATCTCCTTACGACCGGTGGGCCGCATCTGCGGACGTCCCCCGTCGGGAGCCGGCAACCACTCGACCTCCTCGACCTCGACGCCGCACACCCGTCCGTTCTCCCCGATAAAGCGGGTGGACGAGAGGCTCCACCGCCGCTCGCAACCCTCTTCGTGGCTGCTGCTGGTCTTCAACACGATGGGCCATTGCGGCCAAGGGGTAGCGGGATTGTGACCAACGGGCGGTTTGGGCATAATCTCAATCTGGGTCACACTCAAAGCGCCCTGCCGGTTGCTCGTGCCTATGCAGTCGCTGCCGGTATCGCCACCACCGATTACCAACACATGTTTGCCCCGGGCCGTGATGCGCTCCTCGTCGGGGAAGGTCTGCCCCGCCAGCACCCGGTTTTGCTGGGCCAGCATCTCCATGGCAAAATGGATTCCGGCCAAGTCGCGTCCCGGAATATTAAGGTCGCGGGCCTGAGGGGTACCGGTGCAGAGGCAGTAGGCATCGAACCCTTCGGGCAACTGGTCGAGGTCGACGGCATGGTTCACCTCAAAAGTGATGCCCTCCTCCTCCATCACCCGCACCCGGCGGTCGATGATGGGTTTATGCAGTTTGAAATTGGGAATACCGAATCGCAACAGGCCTCCCACATACTCCAATTTTTCAAATACCGTGACGGCATAGCCCAGCCGGTTGAGCCGGTTGGCCACCGAAAGTCCGGCCGGTCCCGACCCGATCACGGCCACGCGCTTGCCGTTGCGTTTATAGTGACGAGGCTTGACAAGTCCCTCGCGAAAGGCGGCCTCGATGATGGCGGCCTCGTTTTCCCGAATGGTGACGGGCGCCTCCATACTCAGGTTGAGCACACAGCTCTTCTCGCACAGTGCCGGACAGATGCGCCCCGTAAACTCGGGGAAGTCGTTGGTCTCGGTCAACAGCTGGTAGGCTTCAGCCCACCGGCCCCGGAAGAGGGCGTCCTGAAATTCGGGCGGGCGGTTGCCCAGCGGACAGGCCCAGTGGCAGAAGGGCACTCCGCAATCCATGCAGCGCGAAGCCTGTAACTTGCGCTCGCTGGTATTGAGGGTCTGCTCCACCTCGCCGTAGTCGGAAATACGGTCGTGTACGGGGCGGTATCCGGCCTCCTGCCGGGGTATGGTTAAGAATGCTTTCGGGTTTCCCATAATGCTATATCTTCTATAATCTCTTTTCGATAGTCTCTTAGTTTAATAATCTCTCTGAACTTCGGCAATCTTCTCCTGGAGCTTGCGCATCTGCTCTTCGGCCAACACCTTCTTGAACTCGATGGGCGTTACCTGAATGAACTCTTCGACGTAACGGTTCCAGTTGTCGAGCATCGTGCGGGCCAACGACGAACTGGTGTAGAAGTAGTGCTGACGAATCAGTTCGTGCAGTTCTTTACGAGCAGCCGCATCTTCGACCAGCGAAAGCTCGACCATATCCATGTTGCAGAAGTAGTCGAACTTGCGGTTCTTGTCCCACACATAGGCCACACCACCGCTCATACCGGCGGCAAAGTTGCGACCCGTCTCGCCCAGTACAACCACACGACCACCGGTCATGTACTCGCAGCAGTGGTCGCCCACCCCTTCGACTACGGCAATGGCTCCCGAGTTGCGCACGGCAAACCGCTCGCCCACCCGGCCGTTGATGTAGACCTCGCCCGAGGTGGCTCCGTAGAGCAGCGTGTTGCCCGCAATCGTGTTATCCTCGGCGGCAAAGGTGCTGCGCACCGGCGGGTGTACCGCTATGCGACCGCCGCTCAACCCCTTGCCCAGGTAGTCGTTGGCTTCGCCTTCGAGGCGGAAGTTGATACCGTGGGTCAGGAAGGCACCGAAGCTCTGTCCGGCCGACCCCTTGAACTTGACTTGAATCGTATCGTCGGGCAATCCGGCCTCGCCGTATCGGGCGGCCACGGCCCCCGAGAGCATGGCTCCTATCGAACGGTCGGTATTGCCAATCGTATATTCAAGAGATACCTCCAGACGGTTCTCGATGGCCTCGCGGGCAGCCGCGAGCATCGTCACGTCGAGTACCCCGTCAATATCGTGCTGTTGAGGCATGACCCGGTGCAGGGCCGTACCGTTGTCGACGCGGTGCAAGATGCGATGGAAGTCGAGCAGCGAGGCTTTGGAGTCGGGCTCGGCGGGAGCAATCTCAATCAGGTCGGTGCGTCCCACAATGTCGTTCAAACGGGTGAATCCCATCTCGGCCAGGTATTCGCGCACCTCCTGGGCCAGGAACTGGAAGTAGTTCACCACATACTGGTAGTGACCTCTGAACCGCTCGCGCAACTTGGGGTCCTGCGTAGCCACGCCCACCGGACAGGTGTTGGCATGACACTTGCGCATCATCACGCAGCCCAACACAATAAGGGCGGCGGTACCGAAGGCAAACTCCTCGGCTCCGAGCAACGCCATGCTGATGATGTCGCGCCCGGTCTTTAACTGACCGTCGGTCTGCAAACGCACCTTCCCGCGAAGGCCGTTCAGCACCAGTGTCTGCTGCGTATCGCTCAACCCGATTTCGGGCGGGATACCGGCATAACGCATCGACGATGCCGGCGAAGCTCCCGTGCCACCCTCGGCTCCCGAGATGACAATCAGGTCGGCCTTGGCCTTGGCCACACCGGCGGCAATGGTCCCCACACCGCTCTCGGCTACCAGCTTGACACTGATCTGAGCCCGGGGGTTGACATTCTTCAAGTCGAAGATGAGTTGGGCCAAATCTTCGATGGAGTAAATATCGTGATGCGGCGGAGGAGAAATGAGCGAAATGCCCGGAATCGAATGACGGGTACGGGCAATCACCTCGTCGACCTTGAAGCCCGGCAGTTGTCCACCCTCGCCCGGCTTGGCACCTTGCGCCACCTTAATCTGTATCTCTTCGGCATTGACCAGATACTCGGCAGTAACACCGAAGCGGCCCGAAGCCACCTGCTTGGTCTTGCTGCACAGTGAAATGCCGTCGTAGGTCTCGTGGAAGCGGGTCGAATCCTCGCCCCCTTCACCCGTGTTGCTGCGCGTGCCCAGCTTGTTCATGGCCAGGGCAAGAGCCTCGTGCGCCTCCTTGCTGATGGCACCGAACGAGATGGCTCCCGTCACAAAATGCTTCACAATCGACTCGACCGGTTCTACCTGATCGATGGGAATGGGATTGCGCTTGAAGCAGAAGAAGTCGCGCAGGAAGATGGGGCTATCCTTGTGGTCTACCTTTTCGGCAAACTGTTTGTATTTCTCATAGCTGCCCAGGCGAGTAGCCAGTTGCAGCAGACTGATGGTCTCGGGATTCCAGGCATGTTTCTCACCATCTTTGCGATAGGAGAACTGTCCGATATAGGGCAACGGCGAGTCTATCTCGTCGGGCAGATAACCGGCATCGTGGAAGGCCTCGTAGTCATGGGCTATCTCGTCGAGACGAATACCGCCCACCGACGAGCAACGGGTGCCGAACCAGCGGTTCAGCAACTCCTCGCTCAACCCCACGGCCTCGAAAATCTTGGCCCCGCGGTAGGAACGTATGGTACTGATACCCATCTTGCTCATGATTTTGTAAAGTCCCTTGCACACGGCCTTGATATAGTTCTTCTCGGCCGTCTCGTAGTTCATCTGCACATCGCCCCGTTTCACCAGGTCGGCAAGTACGGCAAAGACCATATAGGGGTTGATGGCGCTGGCACCGTAGCCCAGCAACAGGGCGGCGTGCATCACCTCGCGAATTTCACCGCTCTCGACCACCAGAGCCGTCTGCACGCGCTTCTGCACCGAGATAAGGTGATGGTGCACGGCACTCACGGCCAACAGGGCCGGTATGGCGGCGTGACCGGCATCGATATCCCGGTCGGAGAGGACGATGTAGTTTACCCCCTCGTCGACCGACTCCTCGGCCTTGCGGCAGAGAGCCACGAGCGCCTCTTCCAGGCCTTCCTTACCTCGCCCGGCCTCGAAGAGCATGGGCAGTTTTACCGTCTTGAATCCCTTGTATCGAATGTTGCACAGAATATCCAGTTGGGTATTGTTGAGAATAGGGTGCGGCAACCGCACCATCTTGCAGTGACTCTCGTCGGGCAACAGGATATTGTTACCCACGGCACCGATATACTCGATGAGCGACATCACCAGCTCCTCGCGAATGGGGTCGATAGGCGGGTTGGTCACCTGGGCAAACTGTTGTCTGAAATAGTTGAACAACGACTGCGGACGCTCGGATAGTACGGCCAGCGGCGTGTCGTTACCCATCGACGCCGTGGGCTCCGAACCCGTCGTACACATGGGAGTAATGGTGCGTTCCACATCTTCGCGGGTAAACCCGAAGGCCCGCAACTTGCGGTCATAGTCGGCCACGGTGTTCTCGACCTTGCGGCCGCTCTTCAACGTGTCGAGTTCGATGCGGTTATCGGCCAGCCACTGACGATAGGGCCGCGCCGAAGCCAGCTGTTTCTTCAACTCCTCGTCGTAGTAGATGCGTCCCTCCTGGGTATCGACCAGCAGAATCTTGCCCGGTTGCAGGCGCCCCTTCTCGCGAATGGTCTCGGGGTCGAACCCGATGACACCGGCCTCGCTGGCCACCACCATCATGTCGTTGCGGGTAATGAGGTAACGGGCGGGACGCAACCCGTTGCGGTCGAGCATTCCGCCGGCGTAACGGCCGTCGCTGAAAAGCAGGGCGGCAGGACCGTCCCACGGCTCCATCAAAATCGAGTGATACTCATAAAAGGCTTTCAAATCTTCACTGATGGGGTTCTTATCATTGAACGACTCGGGCACGAGCATGGCCATGGCGTGCGGCAGGCTCAATCCCGACTGTACGAAAAATTCGAGCACATTGTCGAGCGAGGCACTGTCGCTCATGTCGGGCTGCAAGATGGGTCGTATATCCTTGACCGATCCCAGCAACGGTGTGGAGAGCACACTCTCGCGAGCCTCCATCCAAGCCCGGTTGCCCCGTATCGTATTGATTTCGCCATTGTGTGCCAACAGGCGGAAGGGCTGCGCCAACCCCCACGTGGGGAAGGTGTTGGTGCTGAACCGGGAGTGCACGATGGCCAACCCGCTGGTGAAATAGGGCTGCGTCAGATCGCAGAAGTACTCGCGCAACTGCACCGACGAGAGCATACCTTTGTAAATAATGGTCTTGCTCGAAAGCGAAACGAAGTAAAAATCCTTGTGGCTGACCCGCCGCTCGATTTTCTTGCGAATAATATAAAGTTTACGTTCCAGGTCGTCGGCCTCGCCGGTAATAAAAATCTGCTTGATATCGGGCTCGGTCTCGGCTGCACTTTTACCCAAGATCGACGAGTTGACCGGTACCGAACGCACATGCATGAGCGAGAGCTTCTCGCGCTCAATCTCCTCGGCCATGATGTCGAGTATCGCACTCTGCTCTTTCAGGCTCTTGGGCAGGAACACCAACCCCGTACCGTATTTTCCCTTCTCGGGGACGGGAATCCCTTGCAGTAGAATAAACTCATGTGGTATCTGCAACAAGATACCGGCACCGTCGCCCGTCTTGTTGTCGGCCCCCTCGGCTCCACGGTGCTTCATGTTTTCAAGCACCTTCAAGGCCGAATCGACCAACTCGTGCGACTTGTTGCCGTGAATGTTGACAATCATACCTACTCCGCACGCATCATGTTCATTGGCCGGGTCGTACAAACCCGCCGAACCCCTCTGTGCGGCTTTCTCTCTCAATATTTTATCGCTGACAAATGTGGTTTCCTTCATCTGCATTCAATTTCTTTTTATTCGGTCTTTCAAAATAAGCATTTCAATTTGCTTGCAAAAATAAATAACAGCTTTCAAAAATACAAACATTTTGATAATTTATTTGCAAATTATCCATTTTCAGAAACAACCGCTTACTTTTTACTACATTATATAGCAAATTGGCAACAAACGCATTGACAACGTCCCGCTCAACCATAAAAACAGAGTAAATTGATACGAATCCTTTTCCCCAACGATAAGCCCACCGATGAGCAGCCACATCACAACCCGGAAAGGCGTATTGCCTCTTAATTTTTATTAAAACGTCCAGGGCTTCACACCGGTACAAAAATTATCCCTAACTTTGCGTGTAAGTAACAAAGGGGTGCCTAAAAACGGCTGAGATCATACCCTATGAACCTGATACGGATAATGCCGGCGCAGGAATTGTTCATAGTCCTATCTGTTTCGATACGGTTTTAAGCTCCCCCCCGATAAAGCAAACCGTATGAAAACCTATCCCGTCGTATTGACCATAGCCGGCTCGGACAGCAGCGGAGGAGCCGGGATACAGGCCGACTTGAAAACCATGTCGTCCATCGGTGTATTCGGCACATCGGCCATCACCGCCATCACCGCACAAAACACCTGCGAGGTGCGGGCCATACAGGGTATCGACCCCGATATTGTTCGCCAACAAATCGAGGCGGTACTCGACGACCTGCCCTGCCACACGGTGAAGCTGGGCATGCTATACGCCCGACCTACGATCGAGGCCATTGCCGACTGTCTGGCGCACTACCCCCTCGACCACATCGTGCTCGACCCGGTCATGGTGTCGACCTCGGGGTGCCGGCTCATTGAAGAGGAGGCCATCGAGGCGGTCAAATCGCTACTCCTGCCCCGGGCCACACTCGTCACCCCCAACATACCCGAAGCCGAAATCCTGAGCGGCCTACCCGTCACCAACGAACGGGAGATGGAACGGGCTGCACAGCGGCTCTTCCAAATCGGTTGCCGGGCGGTACTCATCAAGGGGGGACACTTGGAGGGAGCCGAATCGTACGACCTGCTCTTCACCCCACAGGCCGACCCGGTGCGCTACACCTCGCCCCGTATCGCCACACGCAACACCCACGGCACGGGTTGCACCTTCTCCTCGGCCATCGCCTCGTACCTGGCCCTGGGCCGCGACCTGCCCGATGCGGTGGCCGCCGCCAAGACCTACCTCACCCGGGCCCTTGAAGCGGGTGCCGACGTGACGATAGGCCACGGCCACGGAGCCGTAAACCATCTGTTCGCCCCCTGCGTTTTAACCCCGCGGGACGACGAAGACACAAACAAAAACGGATAAACCATTCATTGATATAACCATGCAAGTATATCTCAACCAAAAAGAGACCGAGGTGCCCGAAGGAACAACCGTAAAAGGGTTGCTCGACCGGCAGCAGATTGCCGCCGAGGGCACGGCCATCGCCATCGACAACAAACTGGTGCCCAAAAGCGAGTGGGACAACCGCACGCTGGCCCCCGGCGACAAGATAACCCTCATTCGCGCCACCTTCGGCGGATAACCGACAACCCGAAAGGTAAGCGATGAAATACATAGGTATCACACCCGAAGGATTCCTCCCTCACGAGGGCGACTTGATTGCCACGTTGCTCGACCACGGGCTGGACCATCTGCACCTGCGCAAACCCGGGGCCTCGCGCCACGAGGTAGAAGAGTTGTTGCGCTCGATTCCCCACCGCTGCTACAACCGCATCGTGCTGCACGACCACTTTGAGCTAGCAGCTGCATACCGCTTGGCCGGCGTGCACCTCAACCGCCGCAACCCGATGCCTCCCGCAGCCGTGCCGGGGTACACCCCCGCCCTCTCCCGCTCGTGTCACACGCTGGACGAACTCGGCCAAGGCGAAGGGTATGCCTATCAATTCCTGAGCCCCCTCTTCGACAGCCTCTCCAAGCAGGGCTACCGGGCCGCATTCACCCCCGGGCAACTGGCCGAAGCGGCCGAGCGGAGAATCATCAACGAGCGGGTCATGGCCCTGGGCGGCATCACCCCCGAGCGGGTGGCTGCCGTGCGGCAGTGGCACTTCGGCGGAGTAGTCCTGTTGGGCTACCTGTGGCAAGAGCCTACCCCCGAAGGGGTGATTGACCGACTCAACCGAATACGAACCGTTTAACCCCATCGATATGTTACAATTCATTACCCATCAAACCCTGCGCTTCGGCATTGTCGAAGGCGCCGTCGCCGCCCTCAAAGGGGGTTGCAAATGGATACAACTGCGCATGAAAGAGGCGCCTCTTGACGAGGTGGAACGAACAGCCCGAGAGCTGATTCCCCTCTGCCAGGAACACGAGGCCATTCTCGTTCTCGACGACTATCCCCAACTGGCGGCCGACCTCGACGTGGACGGCGTGCATCTGGGCAAACTCGACATGCCGGTATCGGAAGCACGCCTGCTCATCGGTGAGAAATACATCATCGGCGGCACGGCCAACACCTTCGACGACATTCAAAGTCTGGTGCGACAAGATGCCGACTACGTGGGACTGGGGCCCTTCCGTTTTACCGAGACCAAAAAGAACCTGAGCCCCATACTGGGCCTCGAAGGCTATGCCCGCATCATGCGGCAATGCCGCGAAAACGACTTGAAGATTCCCGTGGTGGCCATCGGCGGTATCACGGCCGATGACATTCCAGCCCTCATGGAGACCGGCGTGTCGGGCATCGCCTTGTCGGGCACGATTCTGCAAGCCGAGGACCCCGAGGCCGAAACCCGAAAGATTATAGACTTATTAAACCAATATCGCAAAGTATGAACAAATTAGTGATTGGAGGGCGGGAATTCTCCTCCCGGCTGTTTGTCGGAACCGGCAAATTCAGCTCGAACGAATTGATGGAAAAAGCCATCGAGGCTTCGGAATCCGAAATGATTACCGTCGCCATGAAACGTATCAACATGACCCACGAGGCGACCGACGATATGCTCACCCACATCGACCGCAACAGAGTGCAGTTCCTGCCCAACACCTCGGGCGTGCGGAATGCCGAGGAGGCTGTACTCGCCGCCCAGTTCTCGCGCGAGTGCTTCGGGACCGACTTCATCAAACTCGAAATCCACCCCGACCCCAAATACCTCTTACCCGACCCGGTGGAGACCTTGAAAGCTACCGAGCAACTGGCCAAGATGGGATTTGTGGTACTGCCCTATATCCAGGCCGACCCCGTGTTGTGTAAACGGCTCGAAGAGGCCGGTGCCGCCACCGTGATGCCGCTGGGTGCTCCCATCGGTACGAACAAGGGGTTGCGCACGCGTGATTTCCTGCAAATCATCATCGAGGAGAGCAACGTGCCCGTCATCGTCGACGCCGGTATCGGGGCGCCGTCGCAGGCTGCCGAAGCCATGGAACTGGGTGCCGATGCCGTGCTCGTGAACACCGCCATCGCCGTGGCCGGTAACCCCGTAGAGATGGCCATCGCCTTCAAAGAGGCTGTCAAAGCCGGCCGCCGGGCCTACGAAGCCGGACTGGGTGCCCAATATCATTTTGCCCAGGCCAGCAGCCCGCTGACTTCATTCCTTGACTAACCGCTACGAAACGATAACTTATGGATACACAAAAAATAATCAGAGATTCCTACCCCAGCTCCGAGAAGGTATATGTGCCGGGTAAACTCTTTCCCATTCGAGTGGGCATGCGCAAAATCAACCTCACCGACACGGTGACCATCGAGAACGGGAAACGGGTGCACACCCCCAACGCGCCGGTCTATGTCTATGACACCAGCGGCCCCTACACCGACCCCATGGTCGAGGTGGACATCAACCGGGGATTGCCCCGCCTGCGCGAGTCGTGGATTGCCGACCGCGGCGACGTCGAACAGCTTGACGACATCACCTCGCAATATGGCCGCGCCCGTCGCGACGACCCGGCTCTCGAATCAATCCGCTTCAAACACACGCCGCTCCCCTACAAGGCCAAGCCGGGGCACTCCATCACACAGATGTACTACGCCCGGCAGGGTATCATCACCGCCGAGATGGAGTATGTGGCCATACGCGAGAACCTGATGAACGAACAGTTGGGTATCAAGAGCCACATCACCCCCGAGTTCGTGCGCGACGAGGTGGCTGCCGGCCGCGCCATTATCCCGGCCAACATCAACCACCCCGAGGCCGAGCCGATGATTATCGGCCGCAACTTCCTGGTGAAGCTCAATACCAATATCGGCAACTCGGCCCTCTCGTCGGGTATCGAGGAGGAGGTGGACAAGGCGGTGTGGAGCTGCCACTGGGGCGGCGACACGCTCATGGACCTCTCGACCGGCGATCACATACACGAGACGCGCGAATGGATTATCCGCAACTGCCCCGTGCCCATGGGTACCGTGCCCATCTACCAGGCGCTCGAAAAGGTCAACGGCAAGGTCGAGGACCTTACCTGGGAGATTTACCGCGACACCCTCATCGAACAGTGCGAGCAGGGTGTGGACTACTTTACCATTCACGCCGGTGTACTCAAAGCTCATGCCGACCTGGTGGGCGAACGGCTCACGGGTATCGTGTCGCGCGGCGGCTCGATCATGACCAAGTGGTGCGTCATTCACAATCAGGAGAGCTTCCTCTACACCCATTTCGACGAGATTTGCGAGATTCTCAAACAGTACGACGTGGCCATCTCGCTGGGCGACGGCATGCGTCCCGGCTCGATTCACGACGCCAACGACCGCTCGCAATTCCTCGAACTCGACGTACTGGGCGAACTCACCGAGAAGGCCTGGGCTCACGACGTGCAGGTGATTATCGAGGGACCCGGCCACATTCCCATGCACAAAATCAAGGAGAATATGGACCGCCAGCTGAGCAGCTGCCACGGTGCCCCCTTCTACACACTGGGCCCGTTGACCACCGACATTGCTCCGGGTTACGACCACATCACCTCGGCCATCGGTGCCGCACAGATTGCCTGGCTGGGTACGGCCATGATCTGCTACGTCACCCCCAAGGAGCATCTGGGACTGCCCGACCGCGAAGATGTGCGCAACGGTGTCATCGCCTACAAGATTGCCGCCCATGCCGCCGACCTGGCCAAGGGATTCCCCGGTGCCCAGGTGCGCGACGACGCCATGAGCAAGGCTCGCTACGAGTTCCGCTGGAAAGACCAGTTCAACCTGGCCCTCGATCCCGACCGGGCTCTCGAATACTACAAGCAGGGCTCGTTCCACGACGGCAACTACTGCACCATGTGCGGACCCAACTTCTGCGCCATGCGGCTGTCGCAAGACATCACCAAATGCGTCGAGACGGAGTAACCCCCTCCCCGGGTACCGACGAGTGCCGGTATCGGTATGCAACCGGCCTCGTCCACAAGAGAGAATTGAAAAGAATCGACTAACCATTAACGATTGATTAAAGAAAGAGAAATAAGATGTTTTCCGAAGAATTAGAAAAATATTCCTGGGACGACATAACCGCCTGCATCAACTCGAAACAGAGCCGCGACGTGGAGATTGCCTTGGGCAAGGAGCACTTGACCATCGACGACTTCATGGCACTCGTTTCGCCGGCTGCCGCTCCCTATCTGGAACCCATGGCCGCCCTGAGCCGGCGTTACACCCAGGAGCGTTTCGGTAAAACGATACAGATGTATGTACCGCTTTATATTACCAACTCGTGCAACAACTTTTGCGTCTATTGCGGGTTCAACCACAACAACCCTATCGCCCGCATCATTCTCACCGAAGAGGAGATCGAGAACGAGTGCAAGGCCATACGCAAGCTGGGGCCCTTTGAAAACCTGCTCATCGTCACCGGTGAGAATCCGCGTGATGCCGGTGTGGACTATCTGGAACGGGCGCTGCATGTGGCCCGCCCCTACTTTGCCAACCTCACCATCGAGGTGATGCCGCTCAAAAGCGAGGACTACTACCGGCTCACCAAGTCGGGGCTCAACGGCGTAGTCTGCTTTCAGGAGACCTACCACAAGGACCGCTACAAGACCTATCACCCCAAGGGCATGAAATCGATTTTCGAGTGGCGTGTCAACGGCTTCGACCGCATGGGACAGGCCGGCGTGCACAAGATAGGCATGGGCGTGCTCATCGGGTTGGAGCCCTGGCGCACCGATGTGACCATGATGGCCATTCACCTGCAATACCTGCGCAAGCACTACTGGCAGACGAAATACAGCGTCAATTTCCCCCGCATGCGTCCCTCGGAGGGTCATTTCCAACCCAATGTGGTGATGAGCGACCGGGAGCTGGCCCAACTGATTTTTGCCTTCCGCATCTTCGACCACGACGTGGACATCTCGGTGTCGACCCGCGAAAACCCCAACTTCCGCAACCACATCGCCACGCTGGGAGCCACCTCGATGAGTGCCGGTTCGAAGACCGACCCGGGAGGCTATGCCACCTATCCGCAAGCGCTCGAACAGTTTGCCGTGAGCGACGAACGCACCCCGGCCGAGGTCGAGCAGGCCATCAAGTCGATGAGCTACGAAGTAGTGTGGAAAGACTGGGATAAAATATTCGACTGATGAACGATCGGTACAGCAGACAGACGATGCTTCCCGAGATTGGCGAAGCGGGTCAGGAACGGTTGCAGAAAACCCGGGTACTGATTGTGGGGGTGGGCGGACTGGGTTCGCCCGTCGCCCTCTACCTGACGGCAGCGGGTGTGGGCTGTCTGGGACTGGTCGACGACGACATGGTGTCGATGAGCAACCTGCAACGGCAGGTACTCTACACCGAAGCCGAGGTGGGAGCCCCCAAGGTGGAGTGTGCCCGCCGGCGGCTGTCGACCCTGAACAGCATGACCCGCATCGAGACCTACCCCACCCGGCTCACGGCCGAAAACGCGGAATCGATTATCGCCAACTACGATCTGGTGGTCGACGGCTGCGACAATGCGGCTACCCGCTACCTCATCGACGAGGTGTGTGCCCGTCAGGGCAAACCCTACGTCTACGGCTCCATCGCCGCCTTCGAGGGACAGGTGTCGGTATTCAACTACCGGGGCGGTCCCCGATACAGCGACCTCTACCCTCGCCCCGAGGTAATCCCTCCGGCACAACCGGGCGGGGTCATCGGCTCCATACCGGGAGTCATCGGCTCTATCCAGGCCACCGAAGCCATCAAGATTATTGTCGGGTGCGGCGAGGTGTTGAGCGGCAAGCTCTATCTGGTCGACCTGCTGTCGCTCCGTCACGACATAATCGAGATATGACCGGCAGGCCTGTACCGCAGCACTACACACCATAAAAAAGCGAATCACCCGTATGAGTGATTCGCTTTTTTATAACTCGTAACTGCCGCCTCGTCAATAGGCCGTAGCCCAGTTGTTCAGGCGCACATTCTCGCGTTTCCACTTATCCTTGGGAGCCGTTTCGCCCTGCGGGTAGCCCATGGGAATCACGTTGAGCGGAATAATCTGTGCCGGTAGACCCAGCACCTCGCGAATGGCTTTTACCCGGCTCATTACGGGATAGGCTCCCGTCCACACGGCACCCAGCCCCAGACCATGAGCAGCCAGCAGGATATTCTCGGTGGCTGCCGAAGCATCTTGTATCCAATAGGTGGCACCCTCGCCTTCGATAGCTTTGCTCAGGTCGCCGCACACCACGATAGCCACGGGAGCCGAAGCCAACATCTTGGCATTGGGCAGCGAGTCGGCCAACTGGGTCATCAGCGCCTTGTCGTCGAGCACCACAAAAGCCCACGGCTGTTGGTTGCGAGCCGTAGGAGCCGCCATACCGGCCCGCAGAATCTGCTCGATTTTCTCGGGCTCAACCGCCTTGTCGGCATAGGCCCGCACACTGGCCCGGGTTGCAATGGCTTCGAGTACCGGCATGCCTTCGCCGCTACTCTTGGAATCCTTGGTACCCGAGAAAAATATCACGAACACAACGACCGTGAAGATGAACCACACGGACAGAAAAATAAACAAAATTCGTTTCATCATATCATCTCTGTTTTTTTAGATTTACAACGTAAGCAGTCCCTCGGGAATAGTCATGTAGAGCCGACGGTTCTCCTCGTCAATCTCGCTCACAAACTCATCAACGGCCGGAACCAGCAACTCGCGCCCCTCATGGTCAATCTCGAAGAGCACATTCTCGGTCGAGTCGTCGACGGCCACAATCTTACCCAACTCGCCCCGCTCGCTGTCGACCACGGTAAACCCGATGAAATAGTCGCTCGGGGCCTCCTCTTCGACCGCCGTGTCGTAGTAGGACTTGGGAAAATAGACATCGAGCAGCGAAAAGGCCCGGGCATCGGTCTCGTTGTCGACATCTTCGAGCTTCATCAAGGCGGTAGTATCGCTCTTGAAGCGACACTCCTCGATGAAAAAGGGGACGAAGATACCGTCGATTTCGCAGACGATATAGGGACAGTCGGTGCGGTCGAACACATCGTCGGTAAAGGTGAAGGACAACTCGCCCTTCACCCCGTGCGGTTTGTTGAACCGACCTATCTTAATCAATTCTTCACGTTCAATCATGCTTGTTTTCTTGTTTTACAACCGGGTGATGCGGGCACCGATGGCATTGAGCCGCTTGTCGATGTCCTGATACCCCCGGTCTATCTGGTCGATGTTGTGGATACGGCTCGTCCCCTCGGCACTCATGGCGGCAATGAGCAGGGCGATACCGGCCCGAATGTCGGGCGACACCATGTTGGCCGCCCGCAGCTTGTGAGCGCGAGCCTGACCGATGACGGCGGCCCGGTGCGGGTCGCACAGGATAATCTGCGCCCCCATGTCGATGAGTTTGTCGACAAAGAAGAGTCGGCTCTCGAACATCTTCTGATGAATGAGCACGCTCCCCTTGGCCTGGGTAGCCACCACGAGGAAGACGCTCAGCAGGTCGGGAGTGAGTCCTGGCCACGGGGCATCGGCAAAGGTCATGATCGAGCCGTCGATAAAGGTATCGATTTCGTAGCTTTCGTGTTCGGGAATGTGTATGTCGTCGCCGTTCTGCTCGACGGTAATGCCCAGCCGGCGGAAACTGTCGGGGATAATACCCAGGTCGTTGTACGACACGTTCTTGATGGTGATGTCCGACTGGGTCATGGCGGCCATACCGATGAAACTGCCCACCTCGATCATGTCGGGCAGAATGGTGTGCTCACACCCTTTGAGCGACGACACGCCGTGAATCGTGAGCAGGTTCGACCCGATGCCTTCGATGCGGGCACCCATGCGGTTCAACATCTTCGAGAGCTGTTGCAGATAGGGTTCGCAAGCAGCATTGTAGATGGTGGTATCGCCCTCGGCCAGGACGGCAGCCATCAGAATATTGGCGGTTCCGGTCACCGAAGCCTCGTCGAGCAGCATGTAGCTGCCAGTGAGTTTGTCGGCCTTGATTTCATAGCGCTGGGCCTTGGGACAGTAGGTAAAGGTGGCACCCAGTTTCTGAATGCCCAGGAAGTGGGTATCCAACCGACGGCGGCCAATCTTGTCGCCTCCCGGTTTGGGCAGAACGGCATACCCGAAGCGGGCAAGGAGCGGACCGATAATCATCACCGATCCCCGCAGTGCGGCTCCCTTCTGGAAGAACTCGTCGCTGTTGAGGTAGTCGAGATTAATCTTGTCGGCCTTGAAACTGTACGCATTCAACCCGATGCGTTCGACCGTCACCCCCAGGTCGCGCAGCAGTTGTATGAGGTTGTTCACATCGAGAATGTCGGGGATATTGTATATCTTCACCTCTTCGGGGGTGAGCAATGTGGCGCAGAGAACTTCCAGTGCTTCATTCTTAGCGCCTTGCGGTATCAACTCTCCATGCAGACGATGCCCGCCTTCAATAATAAAAGATGCCATACTTTTCGCTTTTAAGGTTAATGAGTGAAAGATACAAAAAAAGCGGTTATTTACCCGCTTTTTTTGAATTATTTTTCGACTTGCCCCGCTGTGGTTGCACAATCGGTTCCTTCACATCGCGCAGGTGGTAGGTCGCCGGATCGAGATCGATTACACCGTGAGTGTATTCCTTCAAGTCCTTCAATATCTTTTCGTCGTCGACCGAATCCTTATTCCACTGGTAGAAAAGTTTTTTCATGTGGTTGGCCAGCATCGACACGAGGGCATCACGCTCGGGACCGGCCGGCATCTCCTCGGCCTTTTTCAGCATCTCCTCCATGATTTTGCCGTAGTGGCGATACTTGATGGGCGACGATTGATAAGGTATCGGGTCGGGGTGCGTGTGCAGATTCTCCTTCCGGATAATCTCGTAGGGATAATCGATGTCGAGCTTGAAGTCGGACATGATGGCCAGGTGGTCCCACAACTTGTGCTTGAAATCTTCGATGTCGCGCAGGTGGGGGAACAGGTTACCCATGATATTGATAATGGTGTTGGCACAGCGGGTGCGCTCGGCCCGGTCCTCGATGGTCATGCAGTGGTCGACCATCTGCTGTACATTGCGCCCATATTCGGGCAACACCAGTTTCTTTAAGTCCGAGGTATATTGCATAGTGTTCTTGTTGATTTTTCTTTTTACAAAACTTTATGTTTGGGGGTGGTGGCCACAAACTCTTTCAGATAGAAGGGCTCGAAATAGGCCACATCTTCAAACCGTTTTTCGCGGAAGGCCCGCTCGGCCAGCGCCAGCATATCGGTAGCCAGGGGGACGATGCCGTCGACAAAGATAGCGTTCTCGTGCTTGATCACCTCCTTGCATTTGGCCGCCCCGTTGCCCGAGAAGACCACCCGGCGAGTTGCCAGCAGGTCGGCAAAGGAGTTCTCGTCGATGACCCGTGCCTCGACCGGAGCCACCAGATTGAGGGCATTGTCGTAGACAGCGGCATAAACCTCCATACGACGGGCATCGATCATGGGACAGTATAACACATCTTCCTCGAAATAGTTCTTGAAGAGAGTCGTACAGGCCAGCAGTTCGAGCGTAGGCACGGCAATGAGAGGCACACCCAGCCCGAAACAGAGCCCCTTGGCTTCGGAGACTCCGATGCGCAGACCGGTATACGAGCCGGGCCCGCTGCTCACGGCCACGGCGTCGACCCGAATCGACTTGTCGCGGGCAAAGGTCATCAACTCTTTGACATAGGCACCCAGCAACGAGGCGTGCGAGGGGCCGTCGAAACTCTCGAAATGACATTGAACGACTCCGTCGGAAGAGAGCGCGGCGGAACATACCGACGTGGAAGTCTCTATGTGTATGATATTCGGCATAATTTTATCGGTAAACAGCTACCTCTCTGCCTGCTTTGGGCGCCAAGAGGTAAACAAACGTATCACAATAGCGTGAATGGGAGTACAAAAATAGCGCTTTTTTTTCAATAATATTGCTTTTGCTACGGAATTAAGATTAAATTTGCAAAAACATTTACTGACATGATACAATCGATGACCGGTTTCGGTAAGTCCGTGGTGGAATTGCCGCATAAAAAAATAACCGTTGAAATAAAATCGCTGAACAGCAAGCAACTCGACTTATCGACCCGCATACCCCAACAATACAGAGAGTTGGAAATGGAGATACGCTCCAAGATAGCCCAGCGACTGGAACGGGGCAAGGTCGATTTTCTCGTATACTGTGAAGCCATCGGCAAAACGACTTCGGCACAAATCAACATTCCCGTGCTCGAAGGTTACTACCAGCAAGTGAAGGAGGCTTCGGAAAAACTGGGTATCGCCATGCCCGAGGATTGCATCTCGATGCTGCTGCGCATGCCCGACGCCATGAGTACCGAATCCCCGGAAATCGACGAGGCCGAAATCAACGCCTTGAAAAAGGCGGTCGACGAGGCCATCACCCGCCTGGAAGAGTTCCGCATTCAGGAGGGGGCCATGCTGCAACATCTCTTCGAGGAGAAGATCGACAACATTGCCCGACTGCTCAAAGAGGTGGAACCCTACGAAAAGGAGCGTATCGAGAAAATCAAGGGGCGCATCATCGATGCCCTGTCGAAAATCGAGAACTTCGACTACGATAAGAACCGGTTTGAGCAGGAGATGATCTACTACATCGAGAAGCTCGACATCAACGAGGAGAAACACCGCCTCGACAACCACCTGAAATATTTTCTCGAAACCATGCAGGCCGGCAAAGGCCAGGGCAAAAAACTGGGATTCATCAGTCAGGAGATGGGGCGCGAAATCAACACGCTCGGCTCCAAATCGAATCAAGCCGAGATGCAACGCATCGTCGTGCGCATGAAAGACGAGCTGGAACAAATCAAGGAACAGGTATTAAACGTAATGTAGTTTCATGGAGAAGAGAGGCAAACTTATCATATTTTCGGCACCGTCGGGCTCGGGAAAATCGACCATCATACAGTCGTTGTTGAACCGCGACCTGAATCTGTCGTTCTCGATTTCGGCCACCAGCCGGGCACCCCGGGGCACCGAAAAGAACGGGGTTGAATACTACTTTATCTCGCCCGAAGAGTTCAGGCGACGCATCGCCAACGGCGAGTTCCTGGAATACGAGGAGGTCTATGCCGGGAAATACTACGGCACCTTGAAGAGCGAGGTCGAGCGCATTCTCGACAGCGGTCGCAACGTCATTTTCGACGTCGACGTCGTGGGCGGGCTCAACATCAAGAAGTATTATGGCAACCAGGCACTGGCCCTCTTTATCCAGCCCCCCAGCATCGAGGAGTTGAAACGGCGTCTCAACCACCGGGCCACCGATGCCCCCGAGGTGATAGCCAGCCGCATCGCCAAAGCCGAATACGAGCTCTCGTTCGCCCCGAAATTTGACCGTATCATTGTCAACGATATTTTAGAAAAAGCGCAGGAAGAGGCCTACCAGACCATACGGCAGTTCCTCGACAAGCCCTGACCCCCCCGATTATGCAACCAATCCAGACAGCTTTCTTCTCAGGCACGTTCAACCCCGTCCACACGGGGCACCTCATATTGGCCAGCTACCTGTGCGAATACGAGGGGTTCGACGAGGTGTGGATATCGGTGACGCCTCAGAACCCCCTGCGGGAAAAGCTGTCGCCCGAGGCCGACCGGCAACGCATCGAGATGCTGCGACTCGCCGTGACGGGCAATCCCAAAATCGTGGTGACCGATGCGGAGTTTTCGCTCCCCCTCCCCTCCTACACAATTCGCACGCTCGACCACCTCAGAAGCCGCTACCCCGACCGCGAATTCACCCTCGTCATCGGGGCCGACAACTGGCTGCTGTTCGACCGGTGGTACGAAAGCCGTCGCATCGTCGACGAATACCACGTGTGCATCTATCCCCGGCGGGGCTACGAGATCGACGAGACAAAGCTCCCTCCCACCGTGCGATATTGCCGGGCTCCCCTCATCGAAATTTCATCGACACAGGTGCGAGCGGGTATCGCCGCCGGCAAGAACATGAACTATTTCGTACCCCAGTCGGTATATAACTATATAATCAAACACGGACTTTATAAAAACAACGAGTAATGGACGAACGCATTTATTCAAAGAACATCATCGAATTTGTCACCGTAAGTGCCGAATATTGCGCCTTTATCGAACGTACTCCCGAACTGGAAAGAGACGAATTTATAGACAAAATCATCAAGATACTCCCGCTGCTGTACCTCAAAGCCACCCTGCTCTCGCCCGAAGAACCCGAAGAGGAGGGATATACCGAACGGTTCGTTACCGAAAGCCTGTACGAAACCATCAGACTGAACATGGAGAGCCTGCTGGGCGAAGACGACAACTACCTGGAAGTGTTCCAAACCGACATGAAATACAGCGAGACTCCCTTGGCCGCCAGTATCTCGGAGGGTCTTGCCGACATCTATCAGGACTTAAAAGACTTTATCTCGATATATCGCTTGGGCAACGAGCCCCAGATGCTCGAAGCCCTGTACATTTGCTACGAAAACTTTGTCTCCTATTGGGGACAACAACTGGTAAACGTTCTGCGGGCGCTGCACAACATCAAGTACTCGCCCAACGATGATGAAGATGACGAGGACGACGACCATTGCGATTGCGGTCATCATCACCACCATCATACACAATCCAGCCATTACACCGATATTTTCGGTCATCAACAAGGGGACGACGATATTTTCGACAAACTCAACGATGATGTGGATTAACGATTATGGAGAACGATACGACTGACAACAAAATAAAAATAAGCAAAGAGATTATTGCGACCTTACCCATCGAGACCTTCCCCGGGAAAATCGTCGTGATCGATACCCCTTCGCGTGCGGCCCACGCGGTGGAGCAGCTGAGTCACGAGAAGATTATCGGCTTTGACACCGAGACCCGCCCCACCTTCAAGAAGGGGCACAGTAACCAGGTGGCCCTCATGCAACTGTCGACCCACGACATCTGCTACCTGTTCCGAATCAACCGCATCGGTTTTACCCCGCTGCTGAAACAGTTGCTCGAAAACGAGGCGATACTGAAAGTAGGTATCTCGCTCAAAGACGACTTCTGCATGCTGGGACGCCTCAACAACGGACAGTTCACCCCCCGCAACTTCGTGGAGTTGCAGAAGGTGGTCAAGAGATACGGCATCGAAGACCAGAGCCTGCAAAAAATCTACGCCATTGTCCTGGGGAAAAAGATTTCCAAGGGACAACGCCTCTCCAACTGGGAGGCCGACCACCTGACCGACAGTCAGCAACTCTATGCCGCTACCGACGCATGGAGCTGCATCAAGATATACGAAGCCCTGCAATCGGGCGAATTTCAATTATCCTCGTTAAACCCGGCGTTGCTGCAACGCCCCTCATCTCAACCACAATGAAACGTTACAACATCATCACCCTGCTCCTGGTCATCTACCTGGCCGTCATGGCCTACTTCGGCCGCGGCATGCTGCTGAGCGGGAACTATTGGGAATATTTCAGCATCATCGTCATCACGCTGCTGGTCATCATCATGCTGCGATGGGCCTTGAAGCGCCGGGAAAAAATCCGCAACGAGCGCCGCAAGAAGCAAGATGCCTCCGACCGCCGCACGCTGCGCAACGATCACCTTTCGTAAACACCAATCGCTACACGACTATGATAAAGAAAGTGCTACTGATTCTGTCGGTCGTCGGGTTGCTGTCGAGCACCGGGTCGGCCCAGATTTTGAAAAATACCTGGATTGTCAATCCCCAGGTGAGCGGCTTCAACCTGGGCAGTACCCACACCCAGGAGACTGGGAACGAAGCGTTTGACCTCGGTCTGAAAGTCGAGGCGGGTAACTTCATTGCCAACAACCTGGCCTTTCTGGTAGGTCTCGGCGGTGACTTCTCCTGGAACAAAGAGTACAACGACAACAGCATAGACCTGATGGCGAGCATACGCTACTACACCCTCACCACCCTGTTCATCGGGGTGAACACCGGCTACACCCACGCCTGGAACAAACCCAAGGGAGGGAGCTCGGTTTGTCGCGACTATCTCTACGTAGGGGCCGAACTGGGTTACGCCATCTTCGTGAGCCCCAACATATCGCTCGACCCGGCCCTCTACTGGAAACACAGCTTTACCGACAAGTTCGACCAGTACGGGTTGAAGATAGGTCTGTCGGTCTACTTCTGAACAACGAATTAATCAATCAAAACACATAACACTATGACAGAAAAAATGACTCAACTGATGAAGGACGTCCCGGCCGTACGGTGGACGGCCCTCGTCTTACTGGCGAGCGCCATGTTTTTCGGGTATATCTTCATGGATATACTCTCTCCCCTGCAAGAGCTGTTGCAGAACACACGAGGCTGGTCGCCCGATGCCTACGGCCACTACGCCGGTTCCGAAACGTTTCTGAACGTATTCGTCTTCTTCCTGATTTTTGCCGGTATCATTCTCGACAAGATGGGGGTACGCTTTACTGCCGTACTCTCGGGTACCGTCATGCTCATCGGTGCCGCGGTCAACTACTACGCCGTGAGCAACGCCTTTATCGGCAGCGGTGCCGAAGCCTTCATGAACCGCTTCATGAACCTGCCGTTGGAGTGGTGGAACGTCACCCCCTTCTACGAGGGCATGCCCGCCTCGGCCAAGATGTCGGCCATCGGCTTCATGTTCTTCGGCTGCGGTGTCGAGATGGCAGGCATCACCGTTTCGCGCGGTATCGTCAAATGGTTCAAGGGTAAAGAGATGGCTCTGGCCATGGGTGTAGAGATGGCTATTGCCCGCGTAGGTGTAGCCGTGGTAGTGCTGGGTTCGCCGGTACTGGCCAACAAATTTGCTCCGGTCGACGTTTCGCGCCCCGTGCTCGTGGCCGTTATCCTGCTGGCCATCGGTCTCATCTGCTTTATCAGCTATGCCTTCATGGACCGCAAGCTCGAACAACAGATGGGCGAAAGCGGCGAAGAGAAGGACGACCCCTTCAAGATTTCGGACCTCAAATACATCTTCTCGAGTAAGGTGTTCTGGCTGGTAGCGCTGCTGTGCGTGCTCTATTACTCGGCCATCTTCCCCTTCCAGAAATATGCCATCAACATGTTGCAATGCAACCTGGGCTACACGGCCGAGCAAGCCGGTTGGGTATTCTTCGTCTTCCCGCTGGGAGCTGCTGCCATCACCCCTATCCTGGGCAACTTCCTCGACCACAAGGGTAAGGGTGCCACGATGCTCATCTTCGGTGCCCTGCTCATGATTGCCTGTCACCTGGTATTCGCCCTGGTACTGCCGTCCCTCAAAGGTACGACGGTTGCCGTCATCGTGGCCTACCTGTCGATTATCCTGCTGGGTATCTCGTTTTCGCTGGTACCGGCCTCGCTGTGGCCCTCGGTGCCCAAGCTGGTCGACAACAAGCTGCTGGGGTCGGCCTACGCCGTCATTTTCTGGATTCAGAACATCGGTCTCTACTCCTTCCCCATGATTATCGGTGCCACGCTGCGCATGTCGAACCCCGGCATCACCGACCCGCTGCAATACAACTACACCGTGCCGATGCTCATCTTCGCCAGTCTGGGTATTCTGGCTCTCATCTTCGGGTTGTGGTTGAAGGTAGAGGACAAGAAACGGGGATACGGTCTCGAAGAACCCAATATCCAAAAGTAAATCGCCGTCGGATCAAACGACCCGTCGATGCCTGTATATGCGGCAACCGGTTTGGTAACCGGTTGCCGCTTTTCGTTTCAAACCTATATAAACTATGAATTATAGTGATAAAACTATATTGTTTAGTTTTATTAACTATAAATATTAGTTGAACAACTAAAACTTTTAGTTTATTTGTATCGACAAAAACAGAAAACCATGAAAGGACTTACTGCAAAAGAAGAAGAAATCATGAACTACTTTTGGCTCAAAGGGCCGCTGTTCGTGAAAGAACTGCTCGATTTCTACGACGAACCCAAACCCCACTTCAACACCCTGTCGACCATCGTACGGGGGCTCGAAGAGAAGGGCTACCTGTCGCACAAAGCCTATGGCAAGACCTACCAGTACTACGCCACCGTGAGCGAAGAGGAGTTCAGGAAAAGTACCTTGAAACAGGTGGTACGAAAATATTTCAACAACTCCTACCTGGGCGTGGTCTCGTCGCTCATTGAAGAGGAAGACATCTCACTGAACGAGTTGAAAGAGCTCATCGAGAAAGTAGAACGGGGTCATGAATCATAAAACCGTCAGACCATGAGTGCATTTTTCGTCTACATCTTGCAAGCAGCCGTTTGCCTGGCTCTGCTCTATCTCTTTTACAGCATTCTGCTGAGCAAGGAGACCTTCTACCGCTACAACCGGGTAGCCCTGCTCGGCCTCATTCCCCTCTCGTTTGTGCTGCCGCTGTGCCATCTGTCGCTGTTGGCTCCCGCAAGCGAAAGTGTGGCCCCCGCTACCGTCTTGATGCTCGACAATCTGTCGGCTTTCAGCTACATGACCGACGTGGTCGAAACAACAGCCACCCCGATGCCCATAGCCCTTATGGTTGCGGTAATCCTCTACTGGACGGGAGTGATGTTCTTCGTCGCCCGCTATCTGGTGACCATCGTACGCCTGTGGCGACTCCTGCGGGGCGGCCGCCGGGTGACCGACGACGAAGGCCGACCTATCATCGTCCTGCCCCAGCGCATCGCACCGTTCAGCTGGTTCGGCTATATCGTACTCTCCGAGGCCGACTATGCCACCCACAGCCGCGAGATTCTGCTACACGAGGCGGCACACATACACAAGCACCACTCCTTCGACCTGCTGGCAGCCGACCTCTGTACCGGGTTGCAATGGTTCAATCCCGCCGCCTGGCTGCTGAAACGCGAACTGCAAACCGTGCACGAATACGAAGCCGATGCCGATGTACTAGCTCAGGGGATCGACGCCAAGCAATACCAGCTGCTGCTCATCAAACGGTCGGTAGGCTCGAAATTCTACTGCGTGACCAACCATTTCAATCACAATAAACTTAATAAACGTATTACCATGATGCTTAAAAAGAAATCTCCCCACAAAGCGATCTGGAAATATCTCTATGTGATACCCGTCGCCCTCTGCACCGTTACGGTATTTGCCCGACCCGAAGTATCGGACCGTCTCGACGAAATCGCCTCGACCGACCTGCTGGCCCTGCTCGACCCGGCCGATGAACAGTCGACCACCAACTTCCAGACAATCACCATCACCGCAGCCGATGAGTCGACCCAGACAAACGGTCTGAACGTCAACCTCGATGAGTCGAACGACTCAACCGGCAACAATCTGCGTATTCAAGTCACCGAGAACGGCAAACCGGCATCGATGGACAGTGCACTTTGCATCATTGACGGCAAGAAAGTCTCCCGCGAAGAGGTCGACCGACTCTCAGCCGACCAGATAAAGAGTGTCACGGTTCTCAAAGGGAAAGCGGCCGTTGAGAAATATGGCGACGAAGCCCAAGGGGGCGTCCTGCTCATCAATACGAAAGAGGAGGACGAGACCCAACCGATGAAAATAACCCTCTCGAACGACGGGAAACAGGGCTCCCAAACAAGCTACTACGTCATCAACGGGAAGAAAGTCCCGGCCGAAGTGATAGACAATCTCTCGACAGGCAAGTTCTCCTATATCATCAACGGCAAGGAGATCTCGGCCGAGGATATGGAAAAGCTCAACCTATCGGGACAAGTCGGAAACATCTCGATACTCAACGGCAACGACAATGGAGAGAATACAATCATTATCCATTCGCAAAATTCCTCCTTGCAGGATTGGCAGCAACAGGTAAGAGCCCTGTCCGACTCCATTCGTGCAAAGGTGACCATCACCAAAGAGGGAAAAGAATTCTCGCCCGAAGCCATAGCTCGCATCGATTCCCTCTCGACCCGGATAAGAGCCAATGCCGACTCCATCACCCGAGCCATCGACGAAAAAGGTATCAATGCCCTCTCGACCCGAATCGTAAATACCGATTCGGTATCAAAATACTTCAAACCGATACCCCATATCATCTACATCATCGACGGCAAAAGAAGCTCGGAAAGAGAGTTCAGCCAACTACCCCCGGATCACATTGCCAGCATCAAGGTGGTGAAAAGTAAAGAAGCCAAAAAGAGATATGGGGCCAAGGACAATGACAAAGTCCTCCTCATCACCACCCAAAAGAAAAAATAACTATACAATTCCTCAACTGAAAATAGAGAGGCTGTGCTCGGGAGAGTACAGCCCTTTCCATTATTATCCGGCCTGTCAAGCGGTGGAGCATCGCCCCACCCTCACCCGACTATTGCGGCAGCGTCACCTTGAAATAGGGATTATCGACGTGCTGTTCAAAAACAATCTGTTTCATGGCCTCTACCCGCTCGGGGTATTGTGCGGCCAGGTCGTGGTCTTCGTGAATGTCGTCGGCCAGGTTGTATAGGTGACACTCGCCCTTCTCAATGAAGAGTTTCCAGTCGCCTTGACGCACGGCTATCTGGTCGGTCTCGCAGAACTCCCAGTAGAGGAAATCGTGCTGCTTCTGTTTCTTGTCCTTACCCAGCAAGGTAGGTGCGAAGGAGAGTCCGTCGAAATAATTGGATTGCCCCTTCGCATACCGTTTCTCATAATTCTTCATACCCGTGAGGTCGCAGAAGGTGGGCAGAATATCGTAGAAAGCCAATTGATGGTCGTTGACCGATACCGGCACGTGGCCCGGCCAGCGCACGATGAACGGAATGCGAATACCCCCTTCGTGGCACGAACGTTTCAACCCTTTCAACTTACCGTCACGACCAAAGAATGTGGGGTCGGCCCCCCCCTCTTCGTGAGGACCGTTATCCGACGAAAAGATGACAATCGTATTCTCGTCAAGCCCCTTCTCTTTGAGCTTGGCCAACACCTCGCCCACATACTTGTCGAGCCGCTCGATCATGGCGGCAAACTGGGCATGAGTGTGGGTCACCGGGTTGTAGCGGCTCCAATAGCTGCCGGTATAGACACCCTTGTCGCCCAACCGTTCTCGATATTTGTTCAAGATGGAATCCTCGGGTTGCACCAGTTCGGCGTGAGGCAAGGTGTAGGTAAAGTAGCCGAAGAAGGGTTGGTCGGCCGACTGTCGGTCGAGCCAATCGAGCGCAGCCCGGTGAATGAGGTCGGCCGAGTACTGCTTGCGCAATTCATAACCGGCCCCCCACATGGGATACCGGATATTCTCGTCGAGCGTGACCCGTACCGTGGCTGTGTCGCCCAAAGCCGGGTTGTAGCGGTTCAAGAAGTTGGGATAGTAGAGGTGAGCCTGAAACTGGCAGATGTAGCCGAAAAACTCGTCGACTCCACGCTTGTCGGGGGTAGAGACCGAACCTTCATAACCGCCGGCCCACTTGCCGAACATGCCGGTCGTGTAGCCATTGTCCTTCATCACCTCGGTTAAGACCACATGATTGGGGTCGTAGGGGTGCTGCCCCACCACGGCATAGTCGGTATTGATGCCATAACGCACCTCGCCGCTCTCGGGCCAATACTCCTTGTTGCCGCGCACCTCGCCGTGCCCCGAGTGCTGCCCCGTCATGATACTGGCCCGCGAAGGGGCACTCACGGGACTGCCCGAATAGGCCTGGGTAAACCGCATGCCCTCCGAGGCCATGCGGTCGAGATTGGGGGTATCGATATATGGCTGTCCGTAACACCCCAGGTCGCCATAGCCCATGTCGTCGCACAGGATAAAAATAATGTTAGGCTTGTCGCTCTTCTGCGCCAACACCGGGAAGGCAGCAGCCAGCAGCCCGCCTCCCACACATAAAAATCGACTGTATTTCATCGGTATCTTGTTTTTTTTGATTTTCCAGAACTACAATCGTCAAATATAGAACTAAAATCCTGTACCCCCAAGAAAGCGGGCTCAAAAAAAATCCGACACGCCTACACAGAAATTTATCGTCCCTTTCTCCTCATACCCCGATAGGAGAAAGAAGAGAATAAATATCCTGATTTCCTCTTGCCTCTTGCCTCTCCCCCTCTTTTTTTTACACACTTTACCAAAAACTGATAGCAACACACCAAAGCCAAATACCGAAAACTTCGTTTTCCATTTGACTTTACTCTCACCTTTCACTATCTTTACCCACCGAAATAAACACACAACACAAACGACTTTTATGGAAAAGACACTCTATACACCCTTCGACCGAATCATGTATATCATGACCAAGCCGGTGGGATCGATCTGCAACCTGGCCTGCACCTACTGCTACTATACCGAGAAGGCAAAACTCTACCACGACACGCCCCGCCACATCATGAGCGAGAGCCTGTTGGAGAAATTCATCAAAGAGTATATCGAGAGCCAGGCCAGCGACCATATTCTCTTCACCTGGCACGGCGGCGAAACGCTGATGCGCCCGCTCGACTTTTACCAAAAGGTGGTGAAGTTGCAGGCGCAATACGGACGCGGCCGCGTCATCGAGAACAGCATTCAGACCAACGGCACGCTGCTCACCGACAGCTGGTGCCGCTTCTTCAAGGAGAACAACTGGCTGGTGGGGGTGAGTATCGACGGTCCCCAGGAGTTCCACGACGAATACCGCCTCACGAAACAGGGTCGTCCCACCTTCGTGAAGGTGATGCAGGGCATCAACCTGCTCAACAAGCATGGAGTCGAGTGGAATGCCCTGGCGGTCATCAACGATTTCAATGCCGACTATCCGCTCGATTTCTATCACTTTTTCAAAGACATACATTGCAAGTATATCCAGTTCACCCCCATTGTCGAGCGCATCAACCCGCATGCCGACGGCCGACATTTGGCGGCTCCCGACGAAGAGACCCACAACGGGGTAACCGACTTCTCGGTCACGCCCGAACAGTGGGGCAATTTTCTCTGTACCCTCTTCGACGACTGGGTGCGAAACGACGTGGGCGAATACTTCATACAGCTGTTCGATGCCACCCTCGCCAACTGGGCGGGCGTGATGCCGGGCGTCTGCTCCATGGCCGAGACCTGCGGCCATGCCGGCGTGATGGAATTTAACGGCGACGTGTACAGTTGCGACCACTTTGTCTTCCCCGAATACAAACTGGGCAACATCTACACCCACTCGCTCATCGAGATGATGAACAGTCCGCGACAAGTCGCCTTCGGGCAGAACAAGCGCGACAGTCTGCCCACACAGTGCAAAGAGTGTGACTACCTGTTTGCCTGCCACGGCGAGTGTCCCAAAAACCGCTTTACCCGGACGGCTACCGGTGAACCGGGTCTAAACTACCTGTGTGCCGGATACCACCAGTTTTTCAAACACGTGGCTCCCTACATGGATTTCATGAAACGCGAGCTCGACAACCAGCGACCGCCTGCCAACGTGATGCGATGGATTCGCGAGAACGAGAAGCAACGCTAATCCCCTACCATAGATACACGACGAAGCCCCGGAGTTCATGACTCCGGGGCTTCGTCCGTATTCACTATCTCGGTAGTTTTTCTTATGCCTCGGCCGGTTCCTCCTCCTTGCGCATCAACAGCACCACATTCTCCACGTGGTGGGTGTGGGGGAACATATCGACCGGCTGCACCCGCTCTACACGATACTTGACATCGAGCAGCGACAGGTCGCGCGCCTGGGTAGCCGGGTTGCAACTCACATAGACGATGCGACGAGGCTCGGCAAACAAGATGGTCTTGATCACATCGTCGTGCATGCCGGCACGGGGTGGGTCGGTAATGATGACATCGGGGCGACCATGCTCACCGATGAACTCCTCGGTGAGGATATCCTTCATGTCGCCGGCATAGAACAGCGTGTTGTCCAACCCGTTGATACGGGCATTCTCCTTGGCGTCCTCGATAGCCTCGGGCACATACTCGATGCCGATTACCTTGCGCGACTGCCGGGCCACGAAATTGGCTATGGTACCGGTGCCGGTATAGAGGTCGTAGACCAGTTCGTCGCCGGTGAGGGAAGCAAACTCGCGGGCCACCTTGTAGAGCTCGTAGGCCTGCTCCGAGTTGGTCTGGTAGAACGACTTGGGCCCGATTTTGAACCGCAGCCCCTCCATGCTCTCCCAGATGTAGTCGCGACCTCGGTACAGGTGTACCTCCTGGTCGGTAATGGTGTCGTTGTGCTTCTGATTGATGATGTAGAGGAGCGACGTGATTTGAGGAAACTCGTCGGCGATGTGCTGCATCAGCGCCTCGATGCGCTCCATGTCGGGCTCGAAAAAGACGACGATGAGCATAATCTCGCCCGTCGAGGCGGTGCGCACAATCATGTTGCGCATGAGCCCCGTCTGCTCCTTCAAATCGAAGAAGGGGTAATCGTGGTCGATGGCAAACTGCCGTATCGAGAGTCGTATGCGGTTGGAGATGTCGTCCTGCAACCAGCATTTCTTAATATCGAGCACCTTGTCGAACATGCCCGGTATGTGGAATCCCAGCGCGTTGCGGCAGTCGAACTCCTGGGCCGACTGCAACTGCTCGTAGGTCAACCACGACCGGTTGGAAAACGAATATTCGAGTTTGTTGCGGTAGAACCGCTGCTTGGCCGATCCCTTCGTGGGCAACACCTCGGGCAAGGGAATCTTGCCTATGCGGGTGAGGTTGTCCTCGACCTGCTGCCGCTTGAACTGCAACTGGAAGTCGTAGGTCACATGCTGCCACTTGCAGCCGCCGCACACCCCGAAGTGTTCGCAAAAGGGCTGCACCCGCAGCGGCGAATAGGCGTGAAACTTCACGATGCGGGCCTCGGCATAACTGTGTTTCTTGCGCGTCACCTGCAAATCGACTATATCCCCAGGTGCCGCAAAGGGGACAAACACGACCAAGTCGTTTACCCGTGCCAGCGCCTTCCCTTCGGCGGCCACACCGGTTATCTCAATCTGCTCCAACAAAGGGAGCTCTTTCTTTTTACGTGCCAAAACAAAGAATCAAATAAAGTGTTAAACGAAACAAAGATAGGCATTTTCCAGGAAAGAGCCGACCAACGGCCAACAAATAATATATAGCGTTAAAATTTGTAGCAAAATATTTTTGTTGTTTCCTCGAATCCTATATTTTTGCATAATGTTTTATGCCGGTTTTCCTCCTGGGCCACAAAGCCGGATACGAAAACAAAATTATACAAATATCATATACTTATTTATTTATGAAAAGAGTTTATACTTTTGGCAACGGCAAAGCAGAAGGCCGTGCCGACATGAAAAACCTGCTGGGCGGTAAAGGCGCCAACTTGGCAGAAATGAACCTGATCGGTGTTCCCGTTCCCCCGGGCTTCACCATCACTACCGAGGTTTGTACCACATATACGCAACAAGGTCGCGAAGCCGTTGTTAAAGAAATTCAAGGTGATGTCGAGAAAGCCATCGCACACATCGAGAGCCTCACCGGCACGAAGTTTGGCGACGCCGCCAACCCGCTGCTGGTATCGGTACGTTCGGGTGCCCGTGTCTCCATGCCGGGTATGATGGACACCGTGCTCAACTTGGGTATGAACGACGAGGCCGTCGAGGCCATCTCGAAGAAATCGGGCAATCCCCGTTTCGCCTGGGACTCCTACCGCCGTTTCGTACAGATGTACGGCGACGTGGTACTGGGCATGAAACCCAAAACCAAAGAAGACATCGACCCCTTTGAAGAGGTAATGGACAAAGTGAAAGAGGCCAAAGGCATCAAGAGCGATACCGAGTTGCAGGTAGAAGACCTTAAAGAACTGGTAAAACTCTTCAAGGCTGCCGTAAAAGAGAACACCGGCAAAGACTTCCCCACCTCGCCCTGGGAGCAACTGTGGGGTGCCATCTGCGCCGTATTCGACAGCTGGATGAACGAGCGCGCCATTCTCTACCGCCGCATGAACCAGATTCCCGAAGAGTGGGGTACGGCCGTGAACGTACAAGCCATGGTATTCGGTAACATGGGTAACACCTCGGCTACCGGTGTAGCCTTCACCCGCGACGCCGCTACCGGCGAGGACATCTTCAACGGCGAATACCTCATCAACGCACAAGGCGAAGACGTGGTTGCCGGTGTACGCACACCCCAACAGATTACCCTCGAAGGCTCTCGCCGCTGGGCTGCCCTGCAAGGCATCAGCGAAGAGGAGCGCGCCAGCAAATACCCCTCGCTCGAAGAGTCGATGCCCGAGTGCGCCAAAGACCTCATCGAGACCCAACAGAAACTCGAAGACTATTTCAAAGATATGCAAGACCTCGAATTTACCATTCAAGATGGCAAATTGTGGTTGCTGCAAACCCGTAACGGCAAACGCACCGGTGCCGCCATGGTAAAAATCGCCATGGACATGCTCCGTGCCGGAATCATCGACGAGAAGACCGCTCTGAAACGCATGGAGGCTCAAAAGCTCGACGAGCTGCTCCACCCCGTATTCGACAAAGACGCCGTGAAACGCGTGAAAGTCGTTGCCAAAGGTCTGCCCGCATCGCCGGGTGCCGCCACGGGACAAATCGTATTCTTCGCCGACGACGCCGAGGCTTGGGCCGAGAAGCGTAAAAAAGTGATTATGGTACGTATCGAAACCTCGCCCGAAGACCTGCGCGGTATGAACGTGGCACAAGGTATCCTCACCGCCCGCGGTGGTATG
The DNA here is from genome assembly GCF_000512915.1 of Barnesiella viscericola DSM 18177. Classification (GTDB taxonomy): domain Bacteria; phylum Bacteroidota; class Bacteroidia; order Bacteroidales; family Barnesiellaceae; genus Barnesiella; species Barnesiella viscericola. The sequence continues at coordinate 51,030 of NZ_CP007034.1, read as the reverse complement.
ACCTCGCACGCTGCCGTAGTAGCCCGCGGTATGGGTAAATGCTGCGTATCGGGCGCCGGCGAAATCAAGGTAGACTACAAGGCCCGCACCGTAGAAATGGGTGGCAAACTCTATAAGGAAGGCGACTGGATTTCGTTGAACGGTTCGACCGGCGAAGTATACGACGGACAAGTTCCTACCGTCGACGCCGACATGAGCGGCGATTTCGCAGCCATCATGAACCTGGCCGACAAATACACCAAAGTCGACGTTCGCACCAACGCCGATACCCCGCGCGACGCTGCCGTAGCCCGCAAGTTCGGGGCCAAAGGTATCGGTCTGTGCCGTACCGAGCACATGTTCTTCGAGGGCGACCGCATCAAAGCCATGCGCGAAATGATTCTGTCGAAAGACGAAGAGGGTCGTCGCCACGCACTCGACAAACTGTTGCCCATGCAACGTGGCGACTTTGAAGGTATCTTCGAGGCCATGGACGGTCTGGGCGTGACAATCCGTCTGCTCGATCCCCCCTTGCACGAGTTCGTACCCCATCAACTCGCTACGCAGAAAGAGCTGGCTGAAGAGATGGGCATGACCATCGAAGAGGTGAAACTCGCCTGCGACTCGCTTGCCGAGTTCAACCCCATGCTGGGACACCGCGGCTGCCGTCTGGGTTGCACCTATCCCGAGATTACCGAGATGCAGGCCCGCGCCATCATCGAGGCTGCCCTCAACGTGAAAGCCCGTGGCATCGACGTTCACCCCGAAATCATGGTGCCCCTCGTAGGCGTAGTAGAAGAGTTGCGCATGCAGGCCGACGTCATCAACCGCGTAGCCGCACAAGTATTTGAAGAGCGTGGCGATACGGTAGCCTACAAGGTAGGTACGATGATCGAGGTACCCCGCGCTGCCGTTACGGCCGACCAGATTGCCGAGGTAGCCGACTTCTTCTCGTTCGGAACCAACGACTTGACGCAGATGACCTTTGGTTACTCGCGCGACGATGCCGGCAAGTTCCTGAAAATCTACAAAGAGAAGGGAATCCTCAAAACCGACCCGTTCGAAGTACTCGACCAGAAAGGTGTGGGCCAACTCGTCCGCATGGGTGTAGAGAAAGGCCGTTCGACCAAACCGAGCCTCAAAGTAGGTATCTGCGGCGAACACGGTGGCGAACCCTCGTCGGTTAAGTTCTGCGCCAAACTGGGCATGAACTACGTATCGTGCAGCCCCTACCGTGTGCCCATCGCCCGCGTAGCTGCCGCACAGGCTGCCATTGAGGAGTAAGCGATTGAACATTAATCCCAAGATAAAAGGCCATGCCGGTTTCGGCATGGCCTTTTCCTTTTATGTATCCTGTCAAGAAGGAGTTAAAAGCAGCTTCAAGTCACCCTGCACCCCGATGCGGGGTCCACAAACAAACGAGACGAGAATTTTCCGGCAAACGGGATTCCGCTCAGGTGTGTGGAACGACGAGCCCTACCCTTTCTTGGATACCGCGTCGCAGCGCGGTATGACAGAGGGTGTCACCCCGCACCCCGATGCGGGGTCCACAAAGAGTCTATTACTCTAAATGTAACCTTACCCAAGCCGTATTACCCAAAAGAATATTGGAATTTCTGCCATAATACTCATCTTTTCTTTTTTGCTATTTTCCTAATATTCATAGATATACTTATTAAGCATGACGATAAAGCCCAAAAACATATACTAAAAAACAATGTTGCAATCGTTCCTACTAAACCTTCCATACTAAAATCTTTAGTCGTTTGGACTGCAAGTATGATAGAAAGAATAATTCCTATTATCAATATTATAGTTGACATTATTTGTAATACACTTTCTGCATTTGTCAATTCTGCACTATCATCAGCGTCCCATGGTTCTGTAAGGCATTTATCACATAAACCATTTACCCCCTCACCTTCTTTAAGAAGCCTACCACATTTTTTACAATTATTACTTATTTCCATAATTAAATGATTAATACTGTCGTCCTTTTAAATATATAGTCGGTAAAACTACTAATGCAAGACTACCGTTTAACTAAAAAAGAAAAGCGCAGACTCTCGCCATACGCTCTCTGGCTCACCACAAGCCACAATACACTATGGGAAGTCTGCGCCCAAATAGGGCAACACTTCCAACGTGTATTGGTTCGTAGCTCGTAGTCTTCCGAGGTGGTGATTCGAGAGCGGTTGAGCTATATTATTTCAAATAAATGGAACCGATATTTTTCAGTTCGATACAAATGTACTAAAATATTTTTAACTAATAAAATCTATTACTACAATTATATTTTCACTCATTTTCAAAAAGATAGGTAGACTCGATGCGGGGTCCACAAACAAGCGAGACGGGGAATTTCCGGCAAACGGGATTCTACTCAGGAGTGCGGAATGAATGAACGCCACAACCAATCAATCTTACTCAATGCGAGAAGATAAGCAATCTGAAACGGGTTTGATATAAGAGTTTTTTTTGAAAAACATTGTGAAATAAGAATAAAGAATATAACTTTGCACCCCGTAACCGGTTTGCATTTATCGGTCCGATAAAGCAATGAAAAGGGAATCGGGTGTAAATCCCGAACAGGCCCGCTGCTGTGAAGTTCATGATGGTTTCAGACACATACTGCAATGCCACTAATCGGAGCGCGATTGGGAAGGCGTCTGAAAAGGGAACAAGTCAGAAGACCTGCCGGTTGCCCGGAATGGATCAAAAGCTGCCCTCTCCGCGGATCGGGAGGCCGGTACAAAAGAGTTTTCAGGAAGATGCACTTTTTGCTTTTGCAAAAGAAACCATAGGCAACGGCGATTTTATGCCGCCAACACAGTATTTAACTCAAAAATAGAAAGAATCATGGCAAACAAAATTCCTTTCAGTGTAGACATTACCGGGAGCTTCGTTTACTCCGAGCCGCTGGCCGAGGCCCGCAAGCGCTATCAAGAGGGTGAACTGATCTCGGCCAAACTGCACGAAATCGAAGACAAGGAGATTTATCGTATTGTTGAGAAATGCAAAGAGATTGGCTTGAAATGTGTAACCGACGGCGATTACAAGTCGACCAACTATACTGACTTTTTCCATCACTTGGAAAATATCTCGAAACTCGAAACACCCCAACCCGAAGAGCCGAACGAATCGGTCGTTTCGGGTAAAATCGATTTTGACAACTCGTTCCTCTCCACCCCGCCGGTGACACAGCGGTTCACCTACCTGACGGGTATCATCGGTGGCGACATGTATGCCAAGGCACTGCTCCCCTCGCCCACTACGCTGCTGGCCGAGCTGCTCCGCCCCGAGAACCGCTACAACACGGGGCGCTATTACCCCGACATCGAACTGCTCGTTCACGATATTGCCCAGACCTATCAGAAGGTCATCAACGAGTTCTACGACATGGGGTGCCGGTTCCTCCAACTGACCGACTATGCCTGGAACCTGACCGGCGACAGCAACATCGAGCAGGTGGCCCAGGCCGCTCACCTCGACCTCCACTCGCTCATCGCCACATCGGCCCAGCTCACCGAGGCCTGTCTGGCTCAGAAGCCCGACGACATGTGCATCTCGCTGCAATTCCGCAACCCCTGGTGGAAAGTGGGCGACAAGGAGAAGATGGCCGAACTGCTCTTCTCGACCCGGGCCGATGCCATTGCCCTCGAATTCGGAAACCGCGAAAACGAGAACATCGACTTCTCTATCCTCAACTACTGCCAGGGCAAAGAGGTGATTCTGGGGCTTATCTCGACCACGAGCCTCCAACCCATCTCGACCAGCAACATCATTCTCCACATCGAGAATGCCGCCCGACTCATTCCCCTCGAATCGCTGCACCTGACCAGCCAGGGCGACTTCCGGGACAACCTGGGCAACAGCGTCATCTCGGAGCAGATGATGTGGAGCAAAATCGTCACGATGAAGAATATTGCCAAAACCGTGTGGGGCAAATAACGTCGAGAGGCAATACGACACGCTGTCTCGACGAGCCATAGAACAAAGACCGCGACGAGCCTCCCAAGGGTTCGACGCGGCCTTCCTCTTTTCCGAAACGGGAAGGGAGTCTGCACCCGATTGCCCCGCTACCTGTCCTTCGGTATTCCACAATAGATGCCGGTTGGGCATAATCCATTCACAAACTGTGTTTTCATTTGTTTCTGCGCGCGCCTTTTTGTAACTTTGCGCGCTGAAAACGGTCAATAGGATTTTTTTAAGGTGAACAACGTACACGAAGAACTGAAAGCTGTATCGCAATTCCTCACGGAGTATGCCACCTGTTTGATGGCATCGGGGGTACATACCTCGCGCATCGTACGCAATACAGCCCGCATCGCCGAGTCGTTCGGGTTTGAAGCCCACATGACTCTCTTTCACAAAACCATCAGCATGACCCTGCGAAGCAAGGACAATGCCCATGTATACAGCACGGTCAGCACCGCCAAATCGGGCGCCATCAACTTCGAGTTCAACTCCGAGTTGAGTGCCCTCAGTTGGGAGGCCTACGACAACCACCTCCCGCTCGACACACTCTGGGAAAAATACCACACCATCACCGGCAAACCGCGCATGAACCCGTGGGCCGTGTGGATTCTGGTAGGATTTGCCAACGCCTCGTTCTGCCGTCTCTTCAACGGCGACTGGGTAGCCGTGGCTGCCGTCTTTGTGGCCACCCTCATCGGGTTCCGCCTCAAACAGGTATTGGGCAAGCACCACATCAACCACTATTTCGTGTTCACCATATCGGCCTTCGTCGCCTCGTTCATCGCCTCGATTACCATGTGGCAACAGTGGGGCACCACCCCCGACATCGCCATCGGTGCCAGTGTGCTCTATCTGATACCGGGTGTGCCCTTGATTAACGGCATCATCGACATCATCGAGGGCCACGTGCTGGCCGGTACCGCCCGACTTATCAACGCCCTGCTGTTGATAGTCTGCATCGCCTTCGGCATGTCCATTACGCTTTTAATGATGGGAGGGAACTTGTTATGATCGATTGGCAAATATTGGGCTCGGTCATTGCCGACGCCATCGGAGCCGCCATCGCCGCCATAGGTTTTGCGGTCATCTCCAACCCGCCCCGCCGGGCCATTCTTTACGCCGCCCTGCTGGCCGCCATCGGGCACAGCATTCGATTCGTCCTGTTGAACTATGCCGGACTCGATCTGGCCACGGCCTCATTTATTGCAGCCTTTTCGATAGGAATGCTCAGCCTGCTTGCCGGGTATCACATTTTCTGTCCGGCCACCGTGCTCTACATTCCGGCACTGCTCCCCATGATTCCGGGTATGTATGCCTACCGCACCGTGTTCTCGCTCATCAGATTTCTGCAAAGCAGCGGAAACGACAACGAAGCCATTCACTACCTGCTCGAAATTTTCAAAAACGGTATCACCACTGCCTCCGTACTGTTCGGGCTGGGCGTGGGTGCCACCATACCTATCTTCATCTTCTACAAGCGAGCCTTCTCCATGACCCGTACGGCCAACCGCTCGAAGAAGTAAACTGTCTTGATTCGGAGAGATTCCACTCTCACAGGAATCAATATAAAAAAGGGGTGCGATAGTGTTTCTATCGCACCCCTTACCCATTACTTACAAAAATCTTATTTATCTGAAACTGAAATCTTGTCTATGGGAGACGACAGACTGTCGGTCTGTCCGTTCAAATAAGACAACATGTTTTCTACGAGGCCGGCCGTTTCACCCGGATCCGTTGTGTGGCAACCCACCTGTACCGCCCCCGACGTAGTGTGCGAAGCCTCTACCAGCGGAGCTATCTCTTCGGCCGACAGATGAATCGGCAACTCGATATAGATACTCTTGTCGTAATCACAAGCCTGCAAGAATAGTGGCAGCCCCTGTGCCTCCGGCAGAACGATAAGGACAATATCCAGGTCGCGACGGTCCAGCATATCGGCATAATCGGCACACACCTCGGGAACCTTGCTTTGAAGGGGAGCTACCTCCTCTTTAACAGCCCGGCTCCAAGCCTCGTCGGGACTCCACACGGCTACACAGCGCGCCTCGCCCGTCGACAAGAAGTGGTTCAGTACAGCCACTCCGCAAGTGTCGCACCCCACCAGCCCCACGTTATAGATGGCCATCGGTGAAATGTCGTCCACTCCCTGAGCAAAGCCTCCCAAGGTACACGCCACCAATAATCCCGCGGTTAAAATCCTGCGATACCACATACTACTCGCAACCTATTTGATAAGGCTATACAAGGCTCGCAGAATCTCACCCCGGGTCTTCCCGGCAAACCGGTCGATCCGGATACCCGACATCGTGCTCCAACGCTCGGCCGTAGCCGCATCGACCGGGGCATCGAGGTTGGCATTCCAGTCGGTCACGTAGCCTCGCAATCCCATATATTGAATCATCTCGAAATCGGGACTATCGACCGATATGTCCCTGAAATAGATCAGTGTCGCCTTCTCCTTGACCAGAGCCTCCTGCACATCGGCTACGGCCAACTCCTTGACCGGTTTGTTCTGTTTGATGGAGAGTGCTGCCGCTATCCCGGCAGCCTGCCCCAAAGCCATCCAACAGGGCTCCATGCGCAGGGTCGAGAAGCCCACGTGGGTAGCCGATGCCGGTACGGGTATCAACAGATTGTCGACCTTCTGGGGGAGAATCACCCCGAATGGGACCGTATACACGGCAGCCCGGTAATTGAAGAACCCGTCCAAGGCAATCTTTCCCTTTTCGCGTTTGTGCACGGCATGTGAATCGAGAGCATAGTGGCTGGCCGTAATGCTGTTGGCATAGAGCGGCGGGCGACAGCCTTCGGCCACAGGCAAGGCATCGTTGGCCGTAAAGAAGTGTTTGCCATGCAAGCGGCGCCCCTCCCTCACGTAGACCTGCCGCGGGAAGTGGTCATTGTCGAGATACTCGTCTTTGGCCAAGCCCCACTCCCGCACATTGGCCTTGAAAGCCTCGGGCAAATCCTTATCGTTTTGGGCAAACCACAACAGTCCCAGGGTGTACTCCTTCAACCGTTGGGCAAACCGGTCGCGCCACTTCCAATCGGCCGTAGGCCACTGCCAGTTCTCCTCGGGGAGGTCGGTCGAGATGAGTGCCAGATGCTGATTATTCGCATCGGTCTTATGATTGGGCAAATCGACCATATTGGTAATCTTGGCAATACCCCAGGGGTCGCCCGGGATTTGGGTTGTACCGCCGCTCTCGATATGTTTCCGGTTGGCCTCCTGCATCTCGGGGGTAACATCGAGCATCTCTACCCCGGCAAACGTTCCGCTATATACGTCGTCGACCAGCGAGAGAAACTCCTTGCGATTGTAGCGTTTCGGCTTTTCGGGCATGATGCGGTTATCCGGGTCGTTGGTGAGACACAAGCGATAGTTATAGGCCTGGATATTGCCGTCGCCCTCGTAGGTCGACCCTTCCAGCTCGGGACCCAGCCACAACTTATACAGGCGACCGGCACCCTTCTCGTTGTATTCGTCGCGACTCTCCCGGCCTATCGAATAGGGTACACCCGCAGCGGCCCCCAGGTCGCCTTCGTAAGTAGCATCGACAAACACCTTACCGATGTATTGTTCCGTTTTTTTCGTCTCCCGGTTATAGATTCGGATACTCTTGATCTGGGCACCCTCCATCACCACATTCGAGGGCTTTGCATCGAACTGGCGCATCGTCAATACCGTGACCCGCTCCTTCTCGGGTGCCAGCATCTGGTCGAATACCCAAGCGGCTACATGGGGCTCGAAGTGATAACCGTCGCTGCACATCTTCACCTGCTCGGAGTCCTTGCCGTACTTTTCTACATAATAATCCAGTATATGACCGACAAACTCGGTAAACAGCCCGGTCGTAGCCCCACGGGTAGATATATCGGTAGCCCCGAGGCCGTTGGCCGGCAATCCGCCGATGTGGCCCGACCGCTCCAAAATCACGGCCGTCTTCCCCTCGCGCGAGGCAGCAATGGCCGTCATGATTCCTCCCGGCGTTCCGCCTACGATAACTACATCGTATTGGCCGCCCTGGGCCCACAGGAGTATCGGGAAAAACAGTCCTAAAATATTCAGCAAGTATCTTTTCATATCAATCTTGTTCTTGGGGTTCATACAAATTTTTCAAATCTCTGGGGTCAAAGCCTCTCACCGTGAGGACCGACATCGACAACGGCAAACGAGCCACACCGTCGATAACGGGGATTTCGACCCGACGACCGAAAATATCGACACCGGTGAGCGACCGGGTATATTTCACGGGAATCGACTCTACCCGCTCGTCGGACTGCCGCCAGATACTCAGCACGGGAGCATTGTCGGCCCGGGTATCTTCATACACAAAACCATAGGTCTTGCGCTCTTGTGCCCGATACCGTCCTATCGGTTTCAGGTAACGATAGTTATAGACCATGTTGGCAAAGGCCACGGCCGCAGGTTTCACCGTCAGCTGAGCATTATAGCGCAACAGACCGAATCCCGATTCGGGGTGATGCACGCCAAAGGGCTCCTCGACCAGCTCGTACCAAAACATCTTCCCGGCTCCGAAATAGAACTGCACCAGATAGTTTCGCACCAGATACTGTGCCTGCTGGAGCTCGGTCACCGGCGGGAAATGGCGACGAATCGAGTCGGGCAGATAGGTTGTCCACCCCGTCTCGGTCACCCAAATCTCGGTAGAGATGTGACGGCTCTTCAACATCTGCTTCTGTGTGCGGTAGAAGCTGTCGTAGAAGGGAGAGGTCTCGGGCGTCTTCCGCCACAAGATATAGGGGTGTATCGCGGTAAAGTCGATGTGGTCGGCCACATGGTCGCGGTTATCGTCGAAATACTCGATCCACTCCTCTTCGCCCGGCCAAATCAGTTTGATGTCAGGGCTGACCGACTTGACCGAGTCGTGCATCTGTTTCACCAAATCGGTAAAGGGTATTCCCCACCCTTGCGGACGCCACTTCTGCCCTTGCGGGTGAGGCCACCGCTGGTTCCACCCGGCAAAGTTGCTGGGTTCGTTTTGCGACTCGTATATATCGATGTGTCCCCGGTTCATCTCTATATACTTCTTGATATTCGACACATCTTCGTCCCAACGCCACACACCCTTCTGGTCCTGCCAGCCGTGACGGGCATCGACGTAGTCCAAGATGGGCAGCCAGCAGATGTGATGGCGGTCGAGATAGTCGACAAACGGGTCGGGTTTGTCGCTCCACTTTCCGATGAAATCCTTCCAACGAGCCACGTCTCTCACCCATGCGATTCCCAACCGTTGCTGAATGTCGGCAACCCGCCAATCGCCATAGCGGGCATAATGGGCCCCTACACCAAAGGGCGATTCGTAATCTTTCTGCGTGAGAGTAACATCGGGTATCACCCCGAAACCGGCCCGCTGGCTGAACACCACACTGTCGGCCTGCATCAGGCTCACCTGCACATAGTAGTAGCCCCACTCCGAAAGTTTCAGGGGCACATAGTAATAACGCTCGAAAGGAGAGGCCAGCTCGTAGGTCTCTCGATAACCGGCCGGTTTTCCCTCCATATCGACCAACTCGACAGCCACCCGGCAAGTGTCCCGATCGCCGGCCTTCATAACCCGGCAGATGGCATTGCCCGATTCATTCTTATGATAGAGGGCCCCCAACTTGTCGAATGTGATGTCGACGACATCTGATTGCGGTTGCCCCCAGGCAACCGCAACCGAGGCACACAAAAGTGTGAGTATTCCTGTCGTTCGTCTCATAAATTCGCATCTATTGGTTATTCACTCATTCTTTTCACAGGTTCGTCGGTCATGGTAAATACCAAGGTACCACCGCTCATAATATCTTCGTGCTTGATGATAAGCCCCTTGACAGGTTTGCCGTTCAATTCAACCGACTTGACATACTTGTTCTTTTTCGACAAGTTCTTGGCCTCGACCACAAAAGTGCGGTCTTCGGTCAACTGAATTGATACCTTGTCGACTTGTGGAGCACCCAATACATACTCACCGCTGATGGGGTCGACCGGATAGAATCCCATGGCCGAAAAGATATACCAGGCCGACATCTGACCACAATCGTCATTCCCGCACAGTCCGTCGGGACGTGGTTGATAGAAGCGCTCGAATATCTCGGAAATCAACTCCTGCGTTTTCCAAGGCTGGTCGACATAATTATACAGATAGGCTACATGATGACTCGGCTCGTTGCCATGGGCATACTGCCCGATAAATCCGCTGACATCGGAAACAAAGCCCGTGTTCGCAGCTACGCTGTCCATCTGAAAGAGCGAGTCGAGTTTGATGGCAAACGACTCTTTCCCTCCCATCAAATCGATGAGCCCCTCGACATCATGTTGTACGTGCCAGGTATATTGCCAGGCATTTCCCTCGGTATAGTCGCCACCGCAGCTCGCTGCATGCGACAGCAGGAAGGGATTGAACGGGGTGCGCCATTTCCCCTTCGAGTCCTTGCCACGCATCAGCTTGGTCTCGGGATCGAACAGCGACTTGTAAGCACTCGCCCGTTTCATGAAGAACTCGTAGTCCTCGTCCTTCCCCATGGCTTTGGCCATTTGGGCAGCGCAATAGTCGTCGTAGGCCGACTCCAACGTGCGGGATACCGACTCGACCGTAATAATGTCGTAGGGGTAATAGCCATACTTGTCGTAGGTCTCCCAATCCGATTTCTTGTGACTCACGGTCAACGAGGTCTTGATGGCATTATAGGCATCTTCGGGACTGAATCCTTTAAAACCCTTCAAATAGGCATCGACAATCACCGGCACGGCATGGTTGGCAATCATGCAATAGGTTTCCTTGTCCCATAAGGTCCACACCGGCAAATGGCCCCGCACCTTGGCATATTCCAGCAGACTGTTGATCATGCCGGGCACCTGCTTGGGTATCAATATCGTGTAGAGCGGGTGTGCGGCCCGATAGGTATCCCACAGCGAGAAGGTAGAATAATAGGCTCCTGATTTCGAAACAAACACACTGTCGTTCTCACCCCGATACTTGCCATCGATGTCGGCCAAGTTGTTGGGCTGGATATAGAGGTGATACAGCGAAGTATAGAAATTGGTCTTCTGCTCTTTTGTTCCCGATACGGTAACTTTCGACAGATATTTTCGCCACAAGTTTTGGCTCTCGGTCTTGACGGTTTCAAAATCCCAGTTGGGACTCTCGGTCAACAGCGCACTCTGAGCACCCTCGACCCCTACCGTCGAGAGGGCGACCTTGGTTTGCAGCGACTCTCCGGGCTTCAACTTGAATTCCAGAACCAGCCGCTTGGCCTTTTCGCCTTCACGAGCCGGGAGCACCTCCTTCACGGTATAGGGCTTGTCGAATTTCACCACATAAAAATAGTGCCGGCGCACCCAGTTGGTGACCTCCTGATGGCCGGTAATGGTCCAGTTGTCGGGCATATTCATGTCGGCATAGAGCACATGGGTGCGCAGGGCCTCCTGATTCCACACCACACCGCTCTGCATATCCAGCAACATGCGGGCCGGTTCGTTTGAATTGTATGTAAACACATAATAAGCGGTACGTTGTGTAGCCGTCACCTCGACGTCAATATCCGAATCGGTCAGTTTCACACGGTAATATCCCGGAACGGCACTTTGTGTCGTCTTATCATAAGCACTCTTGTATATGCCGTCCTTCACTTCGCCACTGAACGGGAAGAGCAACACATCGCCCAAGTCGGAACACCCGGTACCGTTCAGGTGATTCTGGGCGAACCCCATAATCGAATCGTCCTCAAAATTAAATCCCGAGCAATATCGCCACGAGTCATTGCCTGTCTCGGGGCTGGCCTGCACCAGACCAAAAGGCACACAGGCTCCCGGGAAGGTGTGACCATTATCGGCATTACCGATAAACGGATTGACATAGGTGAGTATATCGGCATTCTCTTCATCGGAAGAGCTATGGCCGCAAGCGGTAAGCAACAAGGCTCCCAAAAGTATCCATAACGAGTTTTTCATAATATGCAAATTCTAAAAATTCTTTACTTTCAAATCGATAACCGAATCCAATCACGACTTGATCACCTTCTCTTTCTTTATGCAGTTCCCGGCCTCATCAAACACCGTCAAAATATAGGCTCCTCGGGGCAAGCGATCCATGTCGATGGTGTAGACCTTGTCATACACCCGACCGGTATATACACACCCTCCCATCATATTGAACAGCGACACTTTACCCATCTCGGTATCGGAGTAGATGGTAAGGTTTTTGATAACCGGATTGGGGAAGGCCCGTATCTGGAAATCGTCACTTTCCAGCTCGTCGACCGACAGCTCGGGGTGCTTACCGATTTCGATAATGTAGGGGTGATTGGAGATGTCGAGCTCAATCGAGTTGACGTTGTTCAAAATCATCTCGGGATTGGTACCCGTAATCGGATTGTAGACCCACACCTCGTCATAGGTCTGGTCGAACCCAACGGTCACCCGGTCGCTACCGCCTTCATATTTCTCGCCCCAGACGATGAGTTCAAACGTGCCGTCGTTTTTCTGCAACAGCAGGTCATGCACCGTTATCGTGCGACCCGTAATGGAGTAGGTCAACTCGCCCGGCTCTTCGATATCACTGTCGTCGGCAAGTATCGTCGTGAAGTTGTGCAAGTAGTGAGCTGCTGCCCTGGGCGTATAGAACTTATCGTAAAAGCCGAAGCTCTGATTTCCCGATTCATCACGACGATCAGACAAGATGTACATGGCTGTATAGTCAAACCCGCGGGCAAACTGGGCCAGATAGAGCGACAGATACAATCTACCTTGCATTTCTTCAGTAACGGCTCCATCTATTTTAGCACCTGTCTCGGTTGTTACACGAGGTAAAGCTTTCAACTCTTCATCAGTCAGATAGCCTTTATACTTATTCAACCAGGTTACTCCGAAGTGACGATACAACACATCGCAACCCGGCGGCACGTTGGTACCCGGTTCGGCAGCTCTCCACGTCTGGTTGTTCTGCGGGAACTTGAAACTAGGGTGATTGAAATAGTTGTGCAGATTGGCCACATCGGCAAAAGTTACACCTCTGAACTCTTCGGGAACCTCCATATCATCTTCGGGCACTTTAAGATATTGCAAACCTACATTCTCTTCCGACGCTCCACCGTATGTCAGACTCCAAACCGGATAGTTATAACCGTCGGTTCCCAACACGGGATCGGCCTTTACGTCTTCATACAATTTTCGCTGCATACGTGCCACGGGTTTCCAGTTGTACTGTCCCTCGGCTTTTCCACCACCTATTTCACCTTCAAAAATTACATACCAGTTTTTATTGTTAGGCTCATTGTTTCCCTCGATGGCTATAATTGCATCGGGAGAGGTGGCTTCGATAATCCGTTTTACGTTGTTTATCAGGTTGGGAATATTCCGCTCCTGACCTCCGGCACCCAAGCCTGCACTGAACCGGATACCGGCATTCTCGTACAACTGTTTGTACGAAGCGATGGAGGTACCTCCACCCAGCGAGGATTCATCAGGCAGATTAGTAATTGATTTCACACTCCCCCCCACGCTGGTGCGAATCCAGCGAGCACCCAGATAGCGCATAATTTCCTCGGTCGTATTGACATTCTCTCCTCGACCGTTGATAGAGGTATTCATACCGATTGACGACAGGAAACGATTGGCCGGTACGGCCCGGAAGGTACCGTTGACATCTTCGACTACTTCGTAGGGACAAGGCGAAAGCGATTCAAAATCAACCAGGCTTGTCGTGCGCCCCAACTGAACCACCGCGTTCTCATTCAAGATACCGGCCATCTCGTAATACTTGATTTTACAATAACCTATAATATCGTCGTCGGAAGGTTCCTCGGGAATAGCTCCATTGTCCAAAATCGTCACATTCCCGCCCAAGTGTTTCAGCGTACCGAATCCGTTCAGCCGTTGCAGCGAACGGTTATTTTGCAGCACCAAGTCTCCGCCAATGTAGGTTAACGGCATATTGGCCGTGTTATCACCGTTGGTAAAATAGTAAAGACGCGTGCAACCGTCGATTACAAAATCGCCTTCGACCCGATTCAGATAGGGAAATATCTTTTCGGGTTTGTTCATGGCCGTTGTGATGTTGATGAGTTTCAAGTCACCCTTGACTTCGCGCATCTTTGAAAAAGATTTATCAAGGTGAGCCGTAGCGGCACCGGTCTGTACCATCGGACAGTTGTCGACGATAAAGTCACCGTTGATAACGGCAAACTTCTCTTCATCGGCAAAGGCGTCCATATCGACCAAGGCCGAACAGTTCTTGAAGACAAACCCGGCCTGGCTGCAATCGATTCGATCGATGAGCCCTATCGTAGTAGTCAATTGAGTAAGCCCTTCGAGGGTCAGGGTCCCCGTTATCTGTTTCACCCGGTCGGCCAGTTTAAAGATTTCCGATTCGGGAATAGCCTCACTACCTTCGGGTTCAATCACGGTCAAGTCTTCGACCGCCTCCTGAGTTGTCTCGGAAGTAAATGCCGTCAGCTCCGACAGCCCGCTCAATACATAGCTGTTTTGGGCCGAGACATATCCCTGAAACAAGCACAACAGCAAGAGTACACTTAAAAAACTACTACAAATATTTTTCATCGTATCCAAAAATTAAAATTTATCGATTCAATTATTTTTTACAGAAACTGTATTGGTCACAGAGACATTTTCGCCCGTCACCCCGGTCACCGTCAAGGTAACCTCATAATCACCGGCGGCGGCATATTGATGCGTGGGATTGATTTCATGCGAGACGGCCGACCCGTCGCCAAAGTCCCAGGCAAAAGCATTATCGCCCGAGAAGAAATCCCAATACAACGACGAGTTGGTGAAGACAAACGTATCGGACGAACTGCCTTCGAGTTGCGACGTAAAGACAGCCTGCGGCACGGTGATGCGGGTATCGATGAGAACGATTCCCGTATTGAGGGCCTCATTCACCCGATGCTCGGTATCGGAGATGGTAATACCCAAGGCATACTTTTTAGGAGCATCGGCCCGCAGGAAATCGAGATCAATCACGATATTAAACGGAGCATCATTCTTGCCGTCCTGAATCTGCACGCCTTGCGGTATCTGCTGCACATACTCCGAAGGCAACAACTCGGTCTCGGTCAATGTTCCCGAAGCAATCAACTGCTGCACCGTATCGGGATTCAAGGCCAAAGAGACATTGGCGGTTTCCTCGATTGTTTTTCCCGTTCCCGAACGATATACGCCCAACGGGATTATGAATGCATTGTTGTCTCTCTCGACCGTATATTTCAGGGGTTGTCCCGGTGTGGGCGAAACCCAACTGGTAGAGGCACCCTCGTCAATCGTATAGATGCCGTCGGTCGAGATACTGCCATTCACGGCAATAGGCAGATAGATACGCGACTCGGGATATGGAATATCGACAATCTCGTCATATTGACAGGACGTTCCCGCAAGCAAGGAGCAGATTGCAGTGACAAGCAGAAGGCGATTTTTTATTCTTGATTTCATCTTATTGCATTTTATAGGTTAGTGTTCGTATCTATTTACCAAAGCGGATTCTGAGGCCAGCCCGTCGTATTCAAGTCGGCCTGGGGAATCGGATATAAATACATCTTAGGTTCAAACGTTCTCTTCTCTATCTCGACAGGTTTGTATTCAAACTCTTCGTCCGAGATTTTCGTAATCTCTACACCCCGCAACGGAGCGCCCAAGGTCTCGGGAGCAATCATCCAACGACGCACGTCCCAGAAGCGGTGGTCTTCAAAGGCCAGCTCAACCCGACGTTCGTTCCGGATTCTCTCCCTCAATTCCTCTTGCGTCAAGGTAGAAGGTACGGCTGGCATCTCTATTCCCACCCGGTTGCGCACCTGGTTCAAGGCTCGCACGGCGTTCAACCGATAGCCCACATTGCCGGTGGGTCCATAGGCTTCGTTCATGGCCTCGGCATAACTCAGCAGAATTTCGGCATATCGCATGATAACCCAATGGTGCACGCTGGTGCGGTTTTGCAACAAGTCCAGGTTGGGATCGATAAACTTATACAGATAATAACCGGTGCGGGAGGCATGAATCACCCCTTTCCCGTCGCGCCCCCCGGTCCAAGCCTCGACCGTGCGGTCCTTGAACTCGACATTATTGGTAAGTATCGACATGGCCAGTCGCGGGTCACGGTTGGCATAGGGATTGGCTCTGTGCTCGGGGTTGTTCCAATCGAAAGGAGTCCCGTCGATCATCTCGTAGGCATCTACCAGATTTTGCGACGGAGTGTTACCACTCTCTCCCAAATCATAGCCTACCGGATAGTTGGTCTTCTCATAAGTATTGGTCGAACCGTAGCGACGGTCAAAGATAATCTCGCTATTCTGGTAGTTACGAATCAAGCGGTATTCGTCCAAAGGATATTTGTTGCCCAGCGAAGTAATAAAATCGTTGCAAGCCGCAGCAGCCTCTTCCCAACGCTGTTGCTGGGTCTTCCCGTCTTGCATGGAGATTAACTCTTTGTGCT
The DNA here is from genome assembly GCF_000512915.1 of Barnesiella viscericola DSM 18177. Classification (GTDB taxonomy): domain Bacteria; phylum Bacteroidota; class Bacteroidia; order Bacteroidales; family Barnesiellaceae; genus Barnesiella; species Barnesiella viscericola. The sequence continues at coordinate 34,624 of NZ_CP007034.1, read as the reverse complement.
CATATCCCGGGGCCCACTCGTCGGGCTTGTTGAACAGGTCGCTGGCGGCATAGAGCAAAACCCGGCATTTCAATCCCAAGGCGGCTCCTTTGGAGGCCCGCCCCAGGTTATTGGCCACATCGGTCATGCGGTCGGGAGCCTGCAACACAGTTGCAGCCGAATCGCATTCATTGACGATAAACCGGATACAGGCAGCCAGCGAGTCTCGCGAATAGGCCGACAAGTCCGACTCCAAACTCAACGGTTCGGTAATAATAGGCACACCACCATAACGTTTCACCAACTCGAAATAGTAGTAGGCTCTCAGGAACCGAGCCTCATATTTCCAGCGGTGAATGTTGTTGAGTCGGTTTTGATAATCCTGTTGCTTGGCCGGATCGTATTTCAGATAGTCCAAGTCTACATCGTCCGACTCTTTCAAGAACAGATTAGTGGCATATATACCTTCAAAGTTACGCTCCCAAGCCGATTCATCGGGATTGCTGTTGGCATTCCAGCTACCCACGTTAAAATTGTGAATCGATGCAGTTTCTAACGTAAACTCAGCCTCGTCGCTGGCCGATGCCATCATGGCTCCGTCCAGATAAGAGAGCCCGTCGGGCAGATAAGAATATAAACCTACCGAGCGTGATAAGGTATTGCTATACGAAATATTGGCAAACTCTTCAGTCAACTTGGTCTCGGCCTTAGGGTCGAGCAGGTCGTCGCAAGAACTAATCAGCAGCGGGAACAGTAGTCCGAGGACAATCGGGATTCTATATAGTTTCATAATACTTAATTTTTAAGTTAAAGTTGAACACTGAGGCCTAAACTTACCGTCCTCATGGCCGGATAGCCAGTAAGGGTTTCAGGGTCGGTAAATCCGTCCATATGATCCAGCGAGAACAGATTGGTTCCGTTCGCAAAAACTCGGATACCCTCGATTTTTATTTTCTTGGTTAAGTTCGACGGTATCGTGTATCCAATCTCCAACGAACGGAGTTTCAAGAAATCACCGTTTTTCTGCCAGAAAGAGGAGGATTGATAATTATTTTGATTGTTCGACGCCGAGAGACGAGGATAAGTAGCCGTGGCCTTAGTATCCTCGGTCCAACGGTTCAATGCTATCGACGATATCTGCCCGTCATTCTGGAAGGCTTCGAAATAGGAACCGCTCCAATAGACCGACCGGTTAACGGCCCCCTGGAACAGAATATCGAAATCGAATCCCTTATAGGTGGCTCCAGCATGCAGGCCCAAGGTACATTCGGGCACGTCGGTATAACCAATGGCTTTGTAATCCTCGGCATCGATGCGGTCGTCGTTATTCAAATCGGCATATTTCAAGTCGCCCGGCTGAACCGTAGCAAAAGTCTGCGTAGGCGACTGGTCTATCTCGGCCTGGTCGTTGAAGAATCCGAGCGATTCGAGTAAGAAGGGCTGATCGACACGATGGCCGGTGCGATACTGATAATCGTAGTTTTGGGGAGCCTCAGCATTGTAGATAATCTTATTGCGGGCGAACCAAGCACTGGCCTCGACAAACCAGGTAAGATCTCTCGTCTCCTTGCCGGTATAGCGAACCACAGCTTCGAAGCCTTGGTTGCTCACCTCGCCGATATTTAACTCGGGACGTTCGAACCCGACAAAACTGGGCAGCACATCATACGGCATCGTGAGAATATCGTAACGGCGCTCCTTAAAATAGTCAGCCGTAATACTCAACCGATCAAAAAGAATGGCATCAAACCCAATGTTAAATTTCGTATCTTTCTCCCACGTAGCATCAGGATTGGCATAATAGTTCTGCACATAGTAATAAGTCGCAGTATTCGATTCTCCCAAGTAGTAATTTCCTCCCGTATAATATTGGTTATAGGGGAAACGGGTAGAACCGTTATCCTTGTTACCGGTAAGCCCATACGAGGCCCGCAGTTTCAGATAGTCAATCACACGGTTTCCTTTCAGGAACTCCTCGTTGGAGATGACATACCCCAATGACCCAGCAGGGAAGAAGCCGAACCTCTTACCGGGAGCGTAGTTATCGCAACCCGAGTAGGCAAACGAAAACTCACCTACATACCGCTTGTCGTACGAATAGGTCAACCGCCCTCCCGATACAATATCCTTATAGGGCAAATCGGTCGTCGAGACGTTATACTCTTCATATCCACCCATCAACATGGCATCGACGTGGTGGGCTCCGAAGGTGCGATCGTAATTCAAAAAGCCATGAACCACAAAATTACGCCACTGATTATAAGCACTCTCACTTATCGACATCGCCGACACCTCTCCAAAGGACTGCCCACTCAAATCATAACGTGCATATTCGCGCGAAGCAATCGTATAGGACTTGTAAATGGTATTGAATCCTACGGCCCCCGAAATACTCAATCCCGGGGTAATCATACCCAAATCGCCAATCAATTTGGCCGACAGTTGAGCAGCCCGTCGGTTGGTCGAATAGTACCCGGTCTCGGTAATCTCGGCCCAAGGATTATAATAAGCCGAGTTACCTCCTATCCGACCATCTTCGTAATATACGGGAAATGCGTTGGGCGGAAGTTTGGCCATCAGGTTGAATACATTGGTACTGTACTCACCACTCACGTTGTTTCTCACACGACCCGGATTCACCCGATCTTCTACACTACCTCCCAACGTAAACTCCGAAGATATGCGCTTCGACAGTTTCACATCGACATTAGTTCTGAAATTGTAACGTGTATATGAGAAATCTTTCGTATAGTCCGACTCCTTTTCGATTCCCTTGTACAAACCACTGTTAGTTGCTACATTGAGCAAAACGAAATAACGAACGACATCGGAACCGCCTCGGGCCGACAGGTTATAGTCGGCTATCGGTGAGAGTTTGCGCAAAAGCTGGTCATACCAGTTTACGTTGGGATAGCGATATTTATCGGTGCCATTTTTATAGGCGTCCAAATCAGCCGCCGAATAGACTTCGGAACCCGGCCCGTAATCGTTGACCATCGCCTCGTTGTACAACCGGGCATAATCATACGAATCCAGGAAATCGGGTAACCGGGTAGCCTGTTGCATACCGAACCGTACCCCCAGTTTTAACTCCAACGGAGCATTCACACCTCGCTTTGTCTTCACGAGCAGTACACCGTTAGCAGCCTTATTCCCGTAAATAGCCGCCGATGCAGCATCTTTCAACAAGTTGACCGACTCGATTTCTTGTGGAGAAAGTTGCTGAAATAACTCATAGGTAGAAGGGAAACCATCTATAATAATAGTTACATCGCGTCCCGACCCAAACGTACCTATACCCCTGGCATGCAAAGTGGGAGCATCGTCACCCGGTTCGCTGCTCTGCTGCCCTACCGTAAGCCCAGGCAACCGGCCGTATAACGTATTGGCCACATTTGTCGTAAACGACTTGATAAGTTCATCTCCTTTTACCGAAGATACGGCTCCTGTCATTTCCCAATCGGGACGTTCACCGTAAGCAATCGGGACAAGCCTCTCGGTCGATGCCGAGTCGGTAACGACTACCTGTGCCGACAACAGCCCGGCAAACAACAATCCTTGCACCAGTAAAAACATTCTATGTTTCATTGGGGACTCTTTCTTTATCTTCATGTTAATCATAGTATGACTGTGTTAATAACCTGGGTTCTGTATCAAATATCCCTTATTGACCTCGTTGGTAGAGAACGGGTGCAGATACATCTTCTTTGTAAACGTGCGGTTCTCATACAGGTACGGGGTATAACGGAATTCCTGAGGGCTCGTACTGATCCAGTAGATTTTAATACCATACATGGGACCGCTCATCACGCCGTCTTCCTCGGCTATCATCCAACGGCGCACGTCCCAGAACCGGTGATTGTCGAAGGCCAGCTCGATGGCTCGCTCATTACGCACCAGTTCTCTGAAATCAGGGTAAGCTCCGCTACCCGACAGGATAGCCGGCTGCCCCGAACGCTGACGTATGATGTTGATGGCCTCACGGGCCGTGTACTTGAAGCCGTGGCGATCGTCGGGTCCGTAAGCCTCGTTCATGGCCTCAGCAAAATTCAAATAGATTTCGTTCAATTGAAAGAGGGTCGAATTGGGTACCGGATTTTGATTATCAGGCCTCATAATCGATGGGGAAACCAATTTATGCAACCAAAATCCCCCGTAACAATCTTTGATGTGTTTCCCAGCTGAGACACCTAACTCAGCGTTAGCCTCCCATAATTGCACCTCAGGCGTCTGTGAATTCCACCACGACAAATTATAGGCAATCGTTTGGGAGAAACGTCTGTCAAGATTAGCCATCTTAGCTTGCAAATCATCACCGCCATTCCACTCAACCTTGTTTCCCTCTCGGTCTTCATACTTGCGCACGAAATTCAACAACGGGGTCGTACCGTTGGTGCCTGAACTACCGGCAATAATTGTACTAGGTATAATACCTGACCATGGACGATTCCAACACCCCATGCCAGAAGAACATTTCTCCGCCAGAATAATTTCAGGATTGTCATAGACCTCCCAACTATATTGATAGTTGGCATCGACACCTTGATCGGTTATCAAATAACAGCCATTCTGTTCGGCCCAGCGGATACACGAATCGGCCACAGCTGCCGCGCGTTCCCACCACACCATATTCTTAGGTTCATTCAAACAGATAAGATTGTTGTTAGCTCCAAAATCAAGATAGGGTACATTCGTATTAAATAACGGACTGGCGGCATAGAGCAACACTTTCGACTTCAAAGCCAAGGCTACGCCCTTGTGCATGCGTCCCCGTAAATTCTGCAACGCATTGTCGAGCAGAGCCGGATAAGCTTCATCGATATCCTGCAAGATGAAATTGAGCATCTCGCGCAAACTAGCGCGGGGTATCTTCAAGTTGTCGTCCAGTTGCAAGCGCTCGCGAATGATAGGCATACCGCCATACCGTTTCATCATCTCGAAATAGTTCAAGGCTCGTATGAGTTTAGCCTCGGCAATCAACTGGTCTCTATACTCGGGGGTAATATCAGGTACATCGTAGATGCGATCAAGCAACACCGTCACTTTTCTGATAGCAATAAACCGATAATCAAATCGGGAATCATCGATACGGTTGGCCGAAATAGAACCTTCGTTCCACCAGTTCATACGATACCAGTTGGCACAGGTTTCAGCCTCGTCACAAGCTCCGGCAAAGATATTCTCGTCTCGATTGGAATAAATATTGGATTTTACCGAAGCATATCCCAAATTGGAGTGAATACCCATCTGGTAAATACTAGTCATGAAGGTCTCCAACTGAGTCTTCGACGAAAAAATAGTATCCTCGGTCACATCTCCTCCCGGTGGTTTCTCCAAGTAGTTACCCATCATATCCTCGCACGAAACCACCGCAGCGGGCAGGACCAAAACCAATATGATCAGCAGAGGAGAAATCAGTTGCCTCAGCCTTTTCGGATTTATATTTTTCAAATACATGGTATAATAATTTAGGTCGTTTCTATTCCGTTAAAAATTCACATTCAATCCCAGATTGAATACCCGGGTCACCGGATAGGGCTCACTGTTGGTCACCCCACCATTAGCCACCTCGGGATCTTGTCCCGGCAGCATGTCGGCCCACGTGAGCAGGTTGCTACCGTTGACATAAACTCTTATTGAACCGATGCCTACTTTTCTCAGTGCCTCTTGACGGAAGGTATAGCCTATCTCGACATTCTTCAAACGCAGGTATGAGGCATCTTCCAACCAGTAGGTCGAGGTCACATAGTTATGTCCTATTCCATTGACACCATAGCGGGGATAAACAATCTCCTGATTATTGATGAGTCGTTCGTAACTCCAACTCTTCAACAGGTCTTTATTGGCTCCCGTATATTCGTAGAACCCCCGCATGATACGTCGTGACGGCATATTCGACACATGTGCGGCTCCTTGGAAGAGCACTGAGACATCGAGGTTCTTGTATGACCCTCCCAGCGAAATACCATACATGATTTCGGGGAAATTGGAGTATCCAATGGGGACTTGGTCGTCGTCATTGATTTTGCCGTCGCCATTGATGTCGACATAACGGATATCACCCGGCTGAATCTTATTGTTGTTATTGGCCATCACATACTCGGGACGGTCGGCGGCATTCACCTCCTCCCACGAGTTGAAGAGGCCATCAGCTACATAACCGAAGAACTGTCCATAACGCAAGCCCGTGCGATAGAGATAGTCTTCGTTGCGTATCACCTCGTCCTGCTCCAAAATCTTATTGTGAGCATAGGTAAAGTTGGCTTTCACGAAATAGCTCCAATCACCGATGTTGTCGCCAATTGAAATCTCGCCGTCCCAACCCGAGTTGCGCATGCGACCCATGTTGTAGGCCGGCAGGTTCGAGGCCGATATACCAATGATGGTAGGCACGGTGTTGCGATTACACAAGATATTGTCGCGGTGCTCCATGAAGTAATCGAAAGTAAGGCCGATGCGGTCGCCCCAGAACTTGATGTCGGCACCCACATTCCATTTGATGGCTTTTTCCCACGTCAAATCGGGATTACCGGCTTTACTTTCATTCGATCCCTTATACCCGACATAAGTAGAACCTACATCTCCAAAGTAATAGGCATCATTACCCGTATAAGTATATACCGAAGGTAAATACAAGAATCTATCACCTCCAATCTTATCATTTCCTACAATACCATACGATCCTCTTACTTTCAAGAACGATAACACTTCGTTTCGAGGGAAATAAGGCTCCTCGGTCAAGACCCAACCCAACGAATAAGCTGGAAACCAGCCGAACCGCTTGCCGGGGGCAAAGTTCTCGGTTCCGTTGTAACCCACATTGACTTCGGCCAAATAGCGGTTGCCATAATTATAGGTTACACGACCCACCAGGCCTTGATAACCGTTAGGAATATTGTATTTCAATGTCGGATTATAGTATTTACCCTGATTATACAAGATCAATCCAGTAACCGTATGCAATCCGAATTTCCCGGTGTACTCGGCTCCAATTTCGGAGTAAACCCGTATGTTGCGGGTATTAGTCCCTTGATAAGTAAGTTTACCCGGATCGGTAGAGGGTACATAAATGAGTTCGTCACCAGCATGACGGAGGTCATAGGTAATGCCCCGGTCATTATAGGTTTTGGTCTCAGTACTGTAACTCTTGTACGAAAGAGCCCCCCGCAACGAAAAACCTTTAAGCAGATAATCCATTTTATAAGTAAAGCGCCCCGACAAGTTCAGGTTATTCTCATATTTCGATTTCCAACCTCTCGTATAGGGTGAAGCCGGATTTTTACCACTACCATAGACCTCACTTATCGTTACCACTTTGTTGTCGATTACTCCTGGTGCTGCATTTGATGGTGTTGAATTCAATGACTCGATAATTGCTCCTGTATTCCAGTTAGGATTTTGCAGATTACCCATTTGATTAGATACATCGATACTTAACAACAGGTTCTTGGTCACATTTATATCAAAATTAGAACGCATGTTGTATCGACGGAATGCTATCTGATAGCTATATCCGGGATCATAAATGCTCGTATCAAGCATACCATCTTGGGTAAAGACACCCAACGACACGAAATATTTCACCCTTTCGGTACCGCCGCTTACGTTAAAGTTGGTTTGAGTCTGAGTCGAAAAATCTTTCAACATGTAGTCATACCAATTTATGTCAGGATAGAAGAGCGGATCGGACCCCGTGCGATAGGCCTCAATAGCCTCGTCGGAGTACAAGGGGTTATACGAAAGCTGCGTATAATAATCGTAGGCCTGTGCGGTATTATAAGCCCGGGCATAGTCATACGAGTTCATCGGCTCGTTCAGCATCGGAAAGTCGGTAATGGCAATGTTGGTCGAGAAACTGATTTTGGGTTTTCCCAGTTCACCACGTTTCGTTGTGATGAGAATCACACCATTGGCGCCTCGCACACCATACACAGCCGTAGCCGAGGCATCTTTCAGGATAGAGAGTGACTCCACCTCGTTGGGGTCAATATCGTTGAGATTATTCACCTCAATACCGTCGACCATGATCAAGGGATCCTGCGACCCATCATCGCTAGCAAAAGTACCCACACCACGAATGCGCAGGGTCGACATGTCCTGTCCCGGCTCACCGCTACGTTGCACACTCAACAATCCCGGGATTCTACCCCCCAAAGCATTACTGATATTGGCTTGGGGAGATTGCAGAAGGTCTTTGGTTGTCACCATGGAGATAGAACCGGTTACCGTCTCTTTCTTCTGCGAACTATATCCTACCACCACAATATCATCGAGCGAACTGACTCCTTCTCTTAATACAAAATTTAATCGGTTTTGCGATTCACCCACCTTTACTTGTCGAGAATCATAACCAATAAACGAAGCCTCCAATACATCACCCGGCGACACTTCCAGTTTATAGGCTCCGTTCACGTCGGCCATCGTACCTACGGTAGTGCCCAGCACCCGCACACTGGCGCCGATAAGCGGCTCGCCCTTGACATCGGATACGATACCCGAAATCTGTATCTTATTACTCTTGACAGTGGGTGAAGCCTTGGCGGTCGAAGCCGGTTTCTCTACCCAGAACAGGCTGATCTGTCGCCGGTTTTTTATTTCGTACGAAATATGGGTAGAACTGAAAATCTGATTCAGCACCGTAACAACCGGAGTATCGTTGACAGTCACATTTACCCGTTTCGACAATTCGGCATTCAAATTATCGGTGTAGAAAAAAACATAGTAGTTTGTCGCTTTTTCGATTTGCGACAAAACACTCTTGATGGGGACATTCTTCATGTTCAACGTAACATTAGTCTGTTGCCCCCAGGCACTCGGAAGAATACCCAGCAAAAACAGCAATAACATCGAGACTCTCAATTTATTGCAGAAATGCCCTATCCGATACGCTCCCAATAGATTTTTCCAAGGTAACATAAGTTTTTCGGTATTAGTAGTTAACATCTCTTTTACAATCAGCTTTTCTTTTTCAGCAATATGGTATTGCCATTCATTTCATAGGCCATCGGCACGGTCTTGGAATCGGGCTTTTCCAGGGAGATAGTGCGGGCGATTGTCTCCAACACATCTTTGGGGTCGTCAAACAAGACCAGTTTTCCACTGCATTTCAGGTCTTTAATATCTTGTTCACAATCGATATACAGGTCGTAATGTCTCGAAATCTTAGCCAAAATCATCGACAGAGGCTGGCTGCGGAATTGAAGCAGCCCATCTTTCCAGCTGATGAAATCGTAAGTATTGGCTACCTTTATATCCATGGAGTTGCCGGCCAAAGTCAGCATGTGGTCGGGTTGCAAAATTTTCTTTTTGGTTTCGTCATTGGATTGTACCTCGACCAAACCCTCAACCAGGACCACCATTTGCGACAAATCATCGCGATAAGCCGTCACATTAAACCGGGTACCCAAAGCCCTGACCTGCATCTCGGAGGTCTTCACAAAGAAGGGTCGTTTGGGGTCCTTGGCCACCTCGATGTAGATTTCGCCCTCGACATAGACCTCTCTCTTATCCTGGGCAAACGTGGCAGGGAAACGGAATTTCGAGCCCGAATTGACCCAAACCTTCGAGCCATCGTCGAGAATCAAATGCGAAGCCCGGCGTCCTTTGGGCACAATCAACTCGTTATACTGTACTTCTTCACTCTCCGTATCAACGGCATATCGCTTGTCCTGCTGGCTCATTGACGAGATAGTCATTTCGCCATTTTCATAAAGTATATCTCCCCCCTCTTCTATGGCTATTGTCTTCTCACCGGCCAAAACAAGGCGGGTTTCCTTTTCCAAGGCAAGCGAACTTGTCTCATCGGCAACCAGATTCGAAGAAGCAGGTGTTGCTGGCTTAAAGTGAATGACAATACCTATCGATACCAGCGCTACCACACATGCCGCAGCGAGAATCTTTCCGAATCCCACATAGATTTTACGTTTCCTGACAGCCTTGATTTCATTATTTATCTGATCCAAGAGTTCCAGTTTCTCCTGCTCGGAGTAGACCTCCTTATCAAAAGACATAGACAATAACAGTTGCCTGGCAGCTTCCATCTCCTGCTCTTTCTCCGGATTCTCCAAAATATAGTTCTTCCAAAAAGCGACATCTTCGTCGGTCAAAAGCAAAACGCTCCTCAAAAACGAATCGTCTTTAAGGAAATCTATGACCGTATATTCTGCTCTCGTTTTCATCTTTATCGCTTATTTATTTTTCTTAAATCACAAATACACTATATAGACGACAAAACCGGGTTTTTATCCCCTGTTTTTCTCTATTATTTACCCCATAATCGCAAAAAGAAAGGCAACTTTCAGTTTACGCATCTTCACAATAGCTCTCGAAACAGCTTTACGCGATGACTGTATAGTCATATTCATCAGCGCAGCTATCTCTTCATAGTCCAGTTCGTGTATAAATCGCAGGTATACGATTTCTCGTTGCCTGCCGGTAAGCGAGTTGAGCAACTTGTTCAGTTTTCCCTCAATCTCCTTCTTGTCCTCCTCGGCAATCAGATCGTTCAGAACATTCCACTTGATTGAAAACTTGCACTGATAATCGTCTATGTTGCAAGTATCTACCGATGCTTTCAACATATCCAACAGATTATTCTTCAAAGACCTGAACAAATAAAATTTCAAGTTTCTTACTTCGCTCAGGTTTTTACGATTGAGATAGAGTTTCACGAAAACATCTTGAATGGCATCTTTCAAAACCTCTTTCTCAAATCCTAAACTCCTACCATATTGCAGAAGGAGATCGACATACTTGTTATAGATGAAAGTAAATGCCGCATCATCTCCCTCAACAAACCTTTGAAAAACGACTTCGTCCATTGTCTTGCTGTTTTTGGGCTGAATTAAGGTCTAACACATAAATAAGCTATCGTTCATAAAAGAGACTGCCCGGCCCGAATGCCGCGCAGTCTCCCCATTTTTCCATGAAAACTATTTATATACAAATATCATCTTTTCTACCGTATAATTTCGAGAAGCATGTATTTTTTTTACCAAATAGATGCCGGTCACCTGCGGCTCTTCTACACGTGCGCCCGACAAGGTGAAATACTGAACTTCAACTATGGGATCATCGGCATCGGCAACTGCCTCATCAACAGCACTGGCAATCCCGTCAAACTCATAGGCCCCCAGGTCTACCACCTCGTCGAAGATGCGAACTTTACCGGCCAGGTCTTTCTCATATCCGGCAATAGCCTCGTTATTCCCGGCATTGACGGCTGGACTCGAAGATTGAAGCGTATAGGAACCCTCGACAAACAGAGGTGCCTCGCTGATATTTCCCGTTCCCGATTCGGCCTCGGGCCACAGCGTATACGAGACCTCGGTTGTCGACTCGGCTCCCATGAAAATATTAGAGCCATCGGGGGTGGCTTCGGGACGAGCCACATTGTCAACGACAATACAATTCACGACCTCCGAACTGCCTTTGTTTCCAAAACCTATACCCCCGCCACGGCCACTCGTGGCATCATTGCCTACAATGGTACAGTTGATGATGTGAGCCACGATACCCGGCTCGGACGGTTCACTCACCAGGCTGCAATCTATACCGCCGCCATAGTTGGCATTGTTGGGGGTACCGCCTATCACATTTCCTTCAATCAGGCAATTCACTACATAGCCCGTTTTAATAGAGACACCTCCGCCGACGTTTCCTCCCGCAGAGGTATTGTTGACATTTTCATCAACACAACTGTTATTCCGAACGATGGTGTTGATCAGATAACCACCTTCCAGACAAACGCCACCGCCTACACCCGGTTTCTTACCCTCGGCTGCCGTGGCGATATTATTTTCTACAATACAGTTCTTAACGGTTCCAAGAGCATAAACGCCACCGCCTACGCCCTTGATTTGGGCCAACTTCGACCCATAGTTATCGTGTACGATACAATATTCTATCACCCCGTCGGGGTCATCGATATAGACGCCTCCACCTCGGCCCGAACCACCGGCCGTAGAATTATAGGCATCGCCTCCCGAAATATCGAATCCAACCAAGTAGGAAGCTGTCTTGAAATACAAGACCCGGCGGCCGCTACCTACCAGATAGGTCTCGATCTTGTCCAACTGATAGCTTGTGGGAGGATCTACCTCGGTACCTTCACAGTTGCCATATACCTTTACTGCCGCACGGTTACAAGTAAAACTGGCTCCTTCGGGCGCCATGTAGGTTCCTTTCTTTACCAGAATCTCATCACCTTCGACCAGTTTGGTATCGGTCAATATTCCGTTCAAGGTTACCGGAGTTTCCCAACTCAACCCGTCGTTATCATCGTTACCTTCGGGGGTTACGAAATATCGGGTTGCATACAGACTCTGCAATGAAAGAGCCGAAAGGATTAAAAGTCCCCATATTTTTGTGTTCATGATTGTAAGATTTAAAGGTATAATAAAAAAGTGGGGCCAATGAGGACTTCTCCTTATCAGCCCCATAGAGAGAAATTCAAACGATTTATTTAACCGCAACAAACACCTTTTCGGTAATTACCTGATTGGTATCGAGAGTTCTCTTAACTATATAAACGCCCGACACACTGGGATAAGCGACCTCGACACCTTGCAACGTATAGTATTGGGTGCGAACCACTTCGCCCTCATAAGCCTCTATCTCGTCAATCGCGCTGCCGTCGGTCGACTCATAAGCGCCCAAATCGACCGATGATCCGAAGATACGGGCATTACCGGCCAAATCGGTATCGAATCCTTCGATAGCAGGGTCGTCACCGGCATCGATACAGGGACTGCCTTCCGACAAACGATAGTCGCCACCCGCAGCATTGACAAATCGGGGATCTACCGTAATGGCTCCGGCACTCACGGTCTTCTCGGGCACGCACACGGCACCAATCGTTACACGCTCGGGCAACTTGCCATCGGTTTTAGAATTGCCCAACCGAATGTTGGCATTTCCTTCGCCATACTCATCTTCACGACAGGTATTATCCCAAGCGATACAGTTGGCTACCGAAGCTGTCATACCGTCGGCATTGGTCGTTTGGAAACTGATGCCTCCGCCCAAGCCTTGTGCATGGTTCTTCACAACCGTACAGTTAATCACATAGGCCTCTTTTTCGGTACAAGCCACACCGCCACCAATCGACTGGTTATTCAACGATCCGTTTACCGAATTACCAATCACCAGGCTGTTGACCAGTTTCCCCGACTTGATGGCGATACCTCCACCCTGACTGGCGAAAGAGTCTTCATCGTCGGCAGGAGTCGTGCTGTTGTTGCGAATGATACAATTCAACACCACAGCCTTATCGGGATTACACCCATTGCCTTCGGTTGCATCGAGACAGATACCACCACCAATACCGGTAGCCCATACTTGGCTATCTACCCAAGGGGCCTTCGTGGCAATGTTGTTTTCAATAATACAGTTTTCGAGGCGGCCGTTCAGGATATACAATCCACCACCTACACCCTTTTGCGGTTTTCCATTGGAACCGAGGAGCTCCCGGCTACCATCTACACCCACATTATCGTGAATGTTGCAATATTTCAAAGTGGCACCACCGTTGTTGATATAGACGCCACCTCCACGACCTACACCGGTCTTTTCCAACGAAGCATCACCTCCGGAGATATCCAAACCGTAGAGTTCCGATGCTTTGCCGTCCAGATAAAGCACCCGATTGTCGCCGGTACCCTTCAAAAAGGTTTCAAGTCCCTCGGCGGTCGTATACGTAGGAGGTTCGGTTTCGGTACCTTCGCAATTTCCATATACTTTGGCTTGGGCTCTCAATTTGAAACTGCCCGTATAGGTCCCCTTGGCTATATATATTTCGGTACCGGTCGATGCCCACGAAAAGGCATCTTCCAAGGTAGCGGCATTACTCCACGTCGAGCCATCGCCCGATCCCGCACCTGATTCTGTTACATAAATCACCTCGGCATTCGCTGTCGATAATGCTCCGGCCAAGAATAAAAGAGTTCCTGATAGTAAACATTTTTTTTTCATGCTATTAAATTTATTTTGGTCTTATGCAATATCCATCTGTGAGAATGTTCTATATTCTCACAGATGGATATTATCATTCTACTATCTTATTGTGATGAATTGTTTTTCGGTAATCACCTCACGGGTATCAAGGGTTTTCTTCACGATGTAAAGGCCCGATACGCTGGGATAAGTTACCTCGACACCTTGCAAGGTATAATACTGGGTGCGAACCACTTCTCCTTCATAAGCCTCTACCTCGTCAATGGCACTGCCACCGGTATATTCATACGGACCCAGGTCAACTGCGGCTCCTGCGATACGGGGATTCCCGTCCAAATCGACATCGTAGCCTTCTACGGCAGGATCGTCACCGGCATCGATACAAGGGCTACCTTCGGCCAGACGGAAATCGCCGGCAGCGGCATCGACAAACTTGGGATCCGAGGTAATGGCACCCTTGACCACAGTCGACTCGGGGACACAAACTACATTGATCGTCACACGGTCTGGCAAACTACCATCGGTTTGAGAGTTACCCATACGGATATTATCCAATCCTGCGCCGTAATCATCGTCGCGACAGGTATTGTTCCAGGCGATGCAGTTGGATACAACGGCTCTCATGCCGTCGGCATTCTGCGACTGGAAGGCAATACCGCCACCCAAGCCCATCACATGATTGTCATAGGCCGTACAGTTGATTACATAAGCCTGATTCTGAGTACAAGCGATACCACCGCCCACATTTTGGTTGTTGTTCGATCCGTTGATGCGATTACCTACGACCAGCGAATTGACCAGATAACCCGACTTGATAGCGATACCGCCACCTTGGCAGGGATATGAATTTTCGTCGTCTTCGGGAGTCGTACTGTTGTTGCGGATAATGCAGTTCATGACAACGGCAGCTTCGGGATCGCCCGATGATTCGAGACAGAGGCCACCACCAACACCCATTGACCAAACATTGTTTCCTTCCATCATCCAAGGAGCATCGGTCGATACGTTGTTCTCAATGATACAATTTTCTACCCGGCCATTCCACACATAGGCACCACCGCCTACACCACGCAGAGGAATACGACCGTTATCTTCGGTAGCCTTTTTGGTCCCGTCGACAGCCATATTGTCGTGAATGCGACAGTATTTGATACTACCGCCACCACTGTTGACATAAACACCGCCACCACGGCCTACCCCTGTGGTTTCGAGTGTAGCGTCACCCCCCGAAATATCAAGACCATAAATGGAGGCTCCACCGTCCAGAATAAGTACACGTTTGTCACCGGGACCTTTCAAGAACGTTTCAAGACCTTCGGCCGTCGTATAGGTAGGAGCCGATGTCTCGGTACCTTCGCAGTTCCCATATATCGTAGCAGCCACTTTTAATGAAAAGCTACCGGTATAGGTTCCTTTGGCCACAAAAATCTCATCACCTTTGGCTGCCCAAGTTAGAGCATCTTCCAAACTGGCAGGGCTACTCCACGACATACCGTCGCCCGAAGCGTTTTCTTTCACGTAAATCACATCTGCATTCATTGTCGACAATACTCCTGACAACAACAATGCACTCGAGAGTAAAGCAATTTTCTTCATGTCTTTTAAATTTAAGATTAATAATACTGATATTAAAGACGACACTGTCGTCTCTTTATACCCTTCTTTTTTTATTTTTTTTGTATGAAGACAAAAAAATATCGATGAACAAAATTTTACCGTATGGATACCTTTCGGCATACTTTATTCAGACGAACAATATATATGCCCGAGGGTAAAGTGATTTCGGCTTGTCCCGATACAATCTGGGTATGGCGTAACCTTCCCAACACATCATATACCATCAAGTTACCTTCGACCTCAACGACAATCAGGCGACCTGCCGCGGCATAAATCCTGGGCCCGCCCGCAAGCTCTGCAACTCCGGTTGAAATATCTTTGTGATACTCGTAAGCCCCCATGTCAATCGTGTTGTTTTCAATTCGCGACTCACCGTTCAGATCGGTATCCATAGGGACAACTGCATACGAATCGTTATTACCGGTATCGATACAGGGACTGCCTTCGGCCAGACGATAATCGCCACCCTCGGCATCGACAAAGAGAGGATCGTCTTGTATGCAATCTATCTCCTGAGCATCAGCAGAAACAATTGAGGCAACCTTGTAACAGGTATTGGTCAGAGTACCGGTTCTCATATTGGAAATACGTATATCTCGTTCAACGGTTCCTCCATTAACGGTATTTCCCCACACGATACAATTCCTCACATGGCCGTTATCAACCATAATGCCTCCCGATATGGCACTGCCCGACGTATTATTCAACTGGTTGGAGACTACTGTAGAATTAATAATCTGTGCCTCTTCAGAACCCAGTTGTACACCTGCTCCTACAGACATAGCCTGATTCCCTATTATCAAACAATTAGCTATTACGCCAGAATGGATCCAAATTCCACCAGATGAATTTTTCTCGGCCCGGTTATTGCGAATAACCGAGTTGTAAACGACACCCGTAGACTCGCAATAGATACCACCGCCCGTGTAAGGAGACACATTGTCTTCTATCACGCAATCTTTTACGAATGTATTGTTTTTCATGTAGACACCACCGCCCAACGAGCTCTTTCCGTCACCTGTCGAACTATTATTATACACGTGGCAAGATTCCAGTCCGGCTTCTTTTCCTTCCTCGAAAGTCGACAGGTATACACCTCCGCCCTTTTGAGAAGAAGAGCCGTGGATATGGCATTTGCGTAAAACGCCCTGTCCGTAAATCCATACCGATCCGCCTTCATTGGGGCCTCGACTGGTACTGAATGCCGATGTTCCACCCGATATATCGAATCCCTCGAAAGCAACACTACCTTTATATATGGTAATCACCCGCGATACCGGTTCCTGATTCTCATCAACGGGAGCAACCAAATAGGTTTCGATAGGCGTCTCCTCATCGATTACGGGCAGATCGGTCTCCGATTCGGTTCCCTCGCAGTTCCCATAAATAACAATCTGTTTCTTCGTCTGAAAATAGAACCCAAGTCCATCGGTGGCCGGTGCGGTATAAGTCCCCTTCTTGACCAGAATGATGTCAGCGGCCTCGGCTGTACCCGAAGCACTACCGATTGCCTGCTCCAACGTGGTGGCACTCGCCCAACTGCTGCCGTCGCCACCACCCTCGGGTGTTACATAGTAGACCTGCTGGGCCTGAGTTGCACACAGGCTGGCTACAACTCCAAAAACAACGAATAAGTAAAGTGTTTTCATACGCATAAGATTTATATGGGACAATGGCTCGCCGGGAAGAATACCCTCCCCGACGAGCATTTATTTAGTTGTTTACTTGGCAAAAGGACTCACCAAATCATCTTTCAAGGTAATCTCCATGGCCTGTTGGAAGTTATCCTTGAAATAGCGGATATAGCGGTAGAAACCGGCAGGGTCATAAGAGACCTTCAAATTGGTCTCCGAACAGAACCCGGTGACCTCGGGAACCACATAGTTGCCGGCATACTTGAATTTGCGGGCAGCGATAGCTTCGTGCAACTCTTTCATCTGCTTGATCATGCCGTCGTTTACATCAATGGAATCGGTTTTGTCGTACTCCACTTCAATCTCATACGTGTTGCGACAATCGGCATTGGGTACCGGTATGGAAACCACAAAATCTTTTCCCGAGTAGGACCACCGGTTCGAATCGGGCAAAGCGGTATAATCGACCGCCTCGCCGTTTACACGAACCGTCCGGGGCATCTCGGCACCATAGAGTCGCACGAGATAATCTTTCGAGTCGGTCATGCCCTCATACTGCCCGGCTCTCGGGGCAATGGTGATGCGTTGCATGCGGTTTTCGGTCTGCGAAACGACTTGTGTCGTGGCATATTGGGTATCGTACTGCTGGTCGTTACCGGCATCTTCATAGACGGTAAACGCTCCTTCACGTCCCGGGAATATGCCGAAAATCAAACGGTTCGGATTCTCGTCGAGCGTATTCACCTCCTCACCATACATGGGAATCACGGCTCCGGCCTTGATGTAGATTGGATACTCTTCGAGGGTAAAGCAGCGTACCAATTCCTGCCCTCCTTTCAACATCGTTCCGGTGTGCCACTCATACCAGTCGTTACCGGCCGGCAGCCACACCTTGACCTCTGAAACGCCCTCTTCCATGGGGGCCCCGATGGGGGCTACCAAAATCTGGTCGCCAAACATATACTGCCGAGAGTAGGTATAGGCCAACTCCTCCTCGGGATAATCATAGTACATGGGACGACACAGCGAAACACCGGTTTCATAGGCCTCGCGAGCCATCGTATAGATATAGGGTACCAGCTGGTAGCGCAACCGCACGGCACTGTATAGTGCGTCGTAGTACTCGTCGCGATAGCGCCAGATCTCTTTAACCAGCGAGGGGTCCTTGTTGGAGTGAGTCCGCAAGATGGGACTCAATGCGCCATACTGCACCCAACGCACATACATCTCGGGTTCAAATTCATAGACGTTGTCGTCCTCAATAAATTTATGTCCGCCAATGTCGTGGCTCCAATAGCCATACAGCACATTCGACGCCGTGTTGGTAAAGTAGGGCTGATATTCGAGGGTATTCCAGGTGATGTAGGCATCGCCCGAAAAACCAATTTGATAGCGATGATTACCCAACCCACCCCAGCGATGGTAGATGAGCGGCCGCTTGTCGGTATTGCGCTTCATGTCTTCAAAGAAGGTATAGTTGAGCCACCAGGTGTTGTTCAACGTCGGTATATCCTTGTCGAAGACCCATTGTTGCCAATCGAGCCACCAGAAGTCGACCCCCTGCTTTTCGATGGGGTGCAGCACGACATCGAAGAGGGTCTGCATGAATTTTTTATTAGCGCCTTGCCAAGGGATATTTTCCCGCGTGGAGGTATCGAAATTCATCTGTTTGGCAAAATCGTTGTACTGGCACTCAAAGGGGGCGATACCCGAAGCGGGGTGCAGATTCAACGTAGTCTTCAAATGTTTCGACTTGGTCCAGTCGAAAAACTGATCGGGGTCGGAGAAGAGCCGTTTTTCCCACGTGTAGCCGGTCCAGTGCTTGCGCTGGTCCCAGGCATCGGGTTTGGAAAAGAGGCTGTCGGTCTCGTGCCAGTCCATATCGACCACCAGCACATCGAGTGGTATGTTATACTGCTCGAACCGCGACACGACATCGCGCATCTCGTTGTCGGAGTAGGCCCAGTAGCGCGACCACCAGTAGCCGAATACAAAACGGGGGGGCAAGGGCATCTTCCCGGCAAAGAGGGTAAAATCTTTCAAGGCCGTCTTATAGTCGGTCCCATAGGCCATGAAATACCAATCCTGAACCGACCGGTTTTTATCCCGCTCTTCGACCCAGGGAAAATCGCTGTTGTCAAACAGGAGGCTCTTCGAATCGTCGATCAGCGTCCAGCCGTCGCGCGAGAGTATACCGTCTTCCAACTGCAACTCATGCCGGGGCTCGTTGCGCTTAATAAATGTCGTGCCGTCCATACGGTCGAGCGTGCGGGCCGTGCCCTTCAAATTGCGTTGTTGCTTCACACCGGGATTCCAAGTGAAGGGATTATTCTTATTCTTATATTTTATACTCAGATTTTCTGCCGAAAATTTTCCGGAATTCAGCCGATAGGTCAACTCCAACTCATCGGTACGAATAATCAGTTTCCCTCCCTTTATCTTTTTCTCAAAGTCGGGCACCGGCAAATGACGGTTCACCACCACGAATGACCGATCGTCGGTAAACTGTCGCAGAGAATCCCATTCCATACGGATTACACGGGGGGTCAACACGGTAAATCTCACTTCGCCCTCCTCGATAATCGCCCGGGCATCGGCTTGTCCGTCGCGCATCTCACCTCGGGCGGCAAACAACAACAGACAACTGAACAGCGAAAAAAACAAAAGTCTTTTTTTCATGGTCTCAAATTAAGTATATAAGGTAACACAGATAAGACGACAAGACTGTCCCAACATACCCACCTTCGGTAAAATAATTTTTTCAAACGACGGCCATGTATCGGTGCAAGTGAAAACCGAAAGCTCCGGAATAACGGTTTAACAAGTTTTATTCGGACATGCCAACCCGATAAACCGAAAAAATTCACTATCATTGTAATCGATTTTCGGCACAACGCCGGGAATCTTTTTACCCGAAACACACGATGAAAAAGAGTTTATCCTTGAAAAGCGCCCTGGTACTAGCCTCCCTCTCCGGGGCTTCGCTCATGCAGGCTCAACAACAGCCCAATATTATCCTGTTCCTGGTCGACGACATGGGTTGGCAGGATACGTCGGTTCCCTTCTATTCCGAATCGACCCCGCTAAACAACCGGTACCGTACGCCCAATATGGAGCGCTTGGCCCGCATGGGGGTAAAATTTACCGAAGCGTATGCCTGTGCCATCTCCTCGCCTACCCGATGCAGCCTGATGTCGGGCATGAATGCAGCTCGCCACCGGGTGACGAACTGGACCCTGAACTACGACCAGAAGACCGACGCTACCAGCGAGGTAATCCAACTGCCCGACTGGAACTACAACGGCATACAACCGGCCGGCACGACACAGGCTGCCGACTTGAAGAACTCGACACCTATCACGTCGCTGCCTCAGATTCTACACCAGAACGGATACTACACGATACACTGCGGCAAGGCTCATTTCGGAGCCAAAGGAACTTCGGGAGCCGACCCCTCGACGATGGGATTCGACGTCAACATTGCCGGTGGAGCCAACGGTGCACCGGGCAGCTATCTGGGGACCCGGAATTTCGGACAAGGCTCTCCCTTCGAGGTCCTGGGTCTGGAAAAATATTACGGACAGAACATATTCCTCACCGAGGCACTCACCCTCGAAGCCATCGAGGCGATGAAACTCCCTATCGGGGAGAAGCGCCCCTTCTATCTCTATATGTCGCACTATGCGGTACATTCGCCCTACGACGATGACGTCCGATTCAGCGACTACTACCGCAACCGGCCCGATGCCCAACTCCATGCTCCGCTCAATGAGAACGAAGCCCGCTATGCGGCATTGGTCGAGGGTATGGACAAGAGTCTGGGCGACCTGCTCGACTTTCTCGAAAGCCAGCCCGAGGTGGCCGCCAACACCATCGTCCTCTTCATGTCGGACAACGGTGGACAGGGACTGAACAACGTGCGTCAGGGCCGTGCCAACCGCGACCCAAACTACCCGGCCCGAGGTGGCAAGGGGTCGGCCTTCATGGGTGGTGTGCATGAACCGATGATGGTCTATTGGCCCGGTGTAACCGTGGCTGGCAGCGAGTGTAACCAACGAGTAATGATCGAGGATTTCTTCCCCACGATTCTCGACATGGCCGGGGTAAAGGAGTATTCGACCGTACAGACCGTCGACGGGGTGAGCTTTACCGATGTGCTGCGCAACCCTTCGGCCCGATACGAGCGGCCCATCATATGGCACTTCCCCAACCTGTGGGGCGAAAGCCAGAACAAGGAGGAGGGCTACGGGGCCTACTCCTCAATCCTGAAAGGCGACTATCACCTCATCTACCACTGGGAGACGCAACAACGACGACTCTACAACGTGCGCGAGGACGTGGGCGAACAGCACGAGCTATCGAGCGAACTGCCCGAAGTGGCCGAGTCGCTGGCCCGGGAGTTGACCGACTACCTGAAATCGACCGACGCCCAGTGCCCCGTCTACAAGGCTACGGGCGAGGCCTGCCCCTATCCCGACGGTTCGAAATAAAGCAATATTATATAAAGATAATATCCACCGTAACCCGGAAATACCGAAGGTAAGAGATTGAATAATCATTAAAAAAATCCAAACCGATTGTAATAAACCCAACCCTCTTTCTTATCTTTGAATAGACTAAACTTATCAGACAACGATATGAAATACATAGGAGCTCATGTAAGTGCCTCGGGCGGTGTAGAAAACGCTCCCGTAAACGCACACACCATCGGAGCGAAGGCTTTCGCTCTATTCACCAAGAACCAGCGGCAGTGGCAATCGCCCCCCTTGTCGGATAAGAGTATACAGGCATTCAAGGAGCGCTGCGAGCAGTATGGATTTGCCCCCGAACACATCTTGCCGCACGACAGCTACCTCATCAATCTGGGTCACCCGCAGGAAGAGGGGCTGGCCAAAAGCCGGGCAGCCTTCCTCGACGAGATGCAGCGCTGCGAACAACTGGGGTTGAAATTACTGAACTTCCACCCGGGCAGCCACCTGAAAGAGATTTCGATGGACGAGTGTCTGTCGCGCATCGCCGAGTCGATAAACCAGACACTCGACAAGACCCAGGGGGTTACCGCCGTCATCGAAAACACCGCCGGGCAGGGCAGCAACGTGGGATTCCAGTTTGAACACCTGGCCGCTATCATCGACCAGGTGGAGGACAAGAGCCGCGTAGGGGTATGCATCGACTCGTGTCATGCCTTTGCCGGTGGATACGACCTGGCTACGGCCGAGGGGTATGAACAGACGTGGAAGGATTTTGACCGGATAATCGGATTTCACTACCTGCGGGGCATGCACCTGAACGATGCCAAGAAAGGGCTGAACTCGCGGGTCGACCGTCACGACAGTCTGGGAGCCGGCGTGCTGGGCATCGGCTTCTTCGAGCGCCTCATGCAAGACCCTCGCTTCGACAACATTCCGCTCATTCTCGAAACGCCCGACGAGAGCCTCTGGCCGCAAGAAATCAGCCGACTCTACGAACTGGCGGCCGCCCGATAGGTGCCGATGCCTCATATCAACCCAACACAGAACAAGTCATGAAAAAGATAGCTAAAAACCTGACCGACCTCATCGGGAACACGCCCCTATTGGAACTCTCGAACTACAACCGCAAGCACGAGTTGGGGGCTACGGTCATTGCCAAATTGGAGTATTTCAATCCTGCCGGCAGTGTGAAAGACCGCATCGCTCTGGCCATGATCGACGATGCCGAACGGCGGGGAGTGCTGAAACCGCATGCCACCCTCATCGAACCCACCAGTGGTAACACCGGCGTAGGGCTGGCCTTCGTGGCCGCTGCCCGGGGGTATCACCTGATACTCACCATGCCCGAAACCATGAGCCTCGAACGGCGTAACCTGCTCAAAGCGCTGGGGGCGCAACTGGTGCTCACCCCGGGAGCCGAAGGCATGACGGGTGCAATCAAAAAAGCACAGGAACTTAACGAGCAGATCGAGGGCAGTGTCATCTTGCAACAGTTTGAGAACCCGGCCAACCCGGCAGCTCACGTAGCAACAACGGCCGAAGAGATTTGGCGCGACACCGCAGGCGAAGTCGACATCTTCGTGGCCGGAGTCGGCACGGGTGGCACAGTGAGCGGTGTGGGCAAAGGATTGAAAAGCCACAACCCGGCTGTCAGGATTGTAGCGGTAGAACCGGCCGGCTCACCCGTCCTGTCGGGAGGGAAACCCGGGCCGCACCAGCTGCAAGGCATCGGGGCCGGATTCGTACCCAAGACCTACGACGCCTCGGTGGTCGACGAGGTGATTCCCGTCGGCGACGACGACGCTATCCGCACCAGCCGCGAACTCACCGCTACCGAAGGCATGCTGGTGGGCATCTCGTCGGGGGCTGCCGCCTGGGCCGCCACCCAGCTGGCCCGGCGTCCCGAAAACCAGGGCAAGAATATCGTGGTGCTGTTGCCCGATACCGGCGAGCGATACCTCTCGACCGTCCTCTACGACTTCGAGGGATACAAACTCTGAAACAGACCCGAAAGGCTGCCCTACCCCTTCTCTACGAGGTGAGGACTTTCGGTCTTGCATACTCAACAAAAATCCCTGGCTACCCAACGGGTTACCAGGGATTTTTCGTATGCTTCTGAAAAGGGAACCGGTTATTCTCAGACACAACGGCCGCTACGGGCTATCAGCTCTCGCAGGCGGGTGTTGAATTCCCCCTCGGCCAACAGCTGCTCAATCGACAAGTGCATGCGATAGCGCCAGTAATGGTGCGGGCAGGCCGGTATGTTGATGCGCTCCTCATCGGGATTCTTCCGGCGCAGACGGCCGTCGATGGAGAGCCAGTCCTGCAAGGGCAATATGGCCAGCATCGAAGGGGCCGAGAGGTTGAGGGCTACAATGCGTTCGCATATCCACGGTTCGCAAGTGGCAGGCGCGGTTCCCTCCTCGCCCAACACCTGGTTGAAGTAGTGCTGAGTGCGCACGGGGTCCTCCGTCCACCAACTCCGTATGCCCGACATATCGTGGGTCGAGGTGGTGCAGACCGACCGCACGGGGTAACGGCTCACATCGCCAAACTCGCAATTCCACTCCTTGGGCATGCGCTGTATTTCGAGCGAGAGAATCTGCAACTGCTCCATCACCTCGGGCACGCAGGCGGGTATCATACCCAGGTCTTCGCCACACACCAGCATATCGGTCGAGGCCACAAGTACCGGCAGTTTGCGCAGCGCCTCGGCCTTCCAGAAATCGTTGTGCCGCCAGTAGAAGAAATCCTCATAGAGGCGGTCGAAACAGCCCCGCTGCTCCTCGTCGAGCGCCCGGTAGGCCTGGGTGCGACTGCCCAGAATGCGGGGGTGATAATAGCCCGGCTTATCGGGATCTTCGAGGAAGAGCACCTCGTCGAGCAACTTCAACAAACCATCGCGTATCAGTATGTTCATCTCGTCGTCGGCCCCGGCAAAGTAGTCGACCACCTTGCGTTGGGTATTCATCATCACGTTCAGGTCCCAACGGCCGTTCCCCTTGTTGATCAGGAAGCGAGTCTTTACTTCATCGGTATAGGGCCCGAAAAGGTCGGTCAGCGACTCCTCGCGCACATAGGGCACGGTCTGCCACGAGGCATCGAAGTGAAATCCCCGCTGCTCCAACTCGTCGGGCGAGAGCGGCATGGCCGAATGGAAATGGCCCAACAGCCCGTGAACGGCATCGAGCGGAATCTCCCAAATGCGGAAGAAGCCCAAGATGTGGTCGATGCGGTAGGCATCGAAATAGCCGGCCATCTTGCGCAAGCGAGCCTTCCACCAGGCATATCCGTCGCGAGCCATCACCTCCCAGTCGTAGGTGGGGAATCCCCAGTTCTGCCCCTCGACCGAAAAATCGTCGGGGGGAGCTCCGGCCTGGCAGTTCAGGCGGAAGAGGTCGGGATTGACCCACGCATCGACACTGTGTCGGCTGATGCCAATGGGGATATCGCCTTTCAACACAACCCCGGCCCGGTGAGCATACTCGCGCACATCGGCCAGTTGCAGATGCAGATGATACTGTATGTAATAGTAAAGAGCGACCGACCGGTACCAGGGACTCCACACGGCGCAGTAGTCGGCAATCATCGACTCGTCGTAGCTGGCAAACTCGCCCCAGCGGGTAAAGTCGGCCGTGCCGAAACGGTCGCGCAGACTGCTATATGCCGCATAGGGCTGCAACCAGAAGCGGTTCTCCCGGAAGAAGCTCTTGAACCCCTCGCTGGCGAGGGTTTCCTCGCCCTGCTCGTCGAACAACAGACGCAGATACTCCATCTTGACCCGGTTCACCCGTTCGTAATCGACCTCAGCCAGCAGGTTCAGCTCCCGTTGCAGAGTGTCGAAACGGGCCTGTTCGGCCTCGTCGCGCAACCGCCCCACCTCCGAGAGACGCAGATACTGCGGGTGCAGGGCAAAGGTCGAATTGGCATTGTAGGGATAGGAGTCACGCCAACCGCCCGTGAAGGTCGTGTCGTTGACCGGCAACAGCTGGATAAAGGACTGCCCGGTGCGCAGGGCCCAGTCGACCAGATATTTCAAATCGAGAAACTCGCCCGTACCGAAACCGTAGTCGGTACGCAACGAAAAGACGGGAATAGCCGTGCCGGCTCCCTTCCACGTACGTTCCGGGGCCTGAAAACGGAGGTCCGAAACGACGACGGCAGCCGAATTGGGCTGCATGGAATCGTCGCATACTCGGTTCGCACCCGATTCCCACGCTACGACCTCCCGTTGCTGCGTGCGAACGACGACAAACTTGTATTCAAAGGGAATACCCGTTTGCGAGGCATCGAGGGTGATGTGCCACTCGGGGAAATCGGTATCGTCGAGGGCCGGAGCCTGGGTGGGATTCCAGCTGCCCAATGCGGGCGAACTCCCCACCAGCAGCAGCTGTTCGTCGGGCCGCAGTTGCGGGGCAAAGACCCTGAACGTGATCGTGCCGGCCGCCGGCCGCTCGAGTTGCGGCTGGGGGTGCTGACGAAAGAAGATACCTTGCGTAAAGGCCGAGGAGTAGAACGGCAGGTCGTCGGGGCAGTCGCGCCAACGGTCGAGCAACCGGTATTCGGACACCTTCTCGCCCGGCACAAACCGGTGCGGACGGTTCCACTCCCGACGCACCGCATCGCCCGACTTCACCCAATACCGATACGCGAACGAAGTTGTCGAGGAGGGCACCTCGATGGTATAGCTCCACAGGTCGCCGCCCCGATAATCCATCACGACGGCCCGGGCTTCGTCGCCCGCTCCCAGCGGCTCGACATCGCCCGAGAGCATGAGCAATTCACCCCAACAGGTGTGGTAATATAGTTCAAAAGTTATCTTCATGATAGTCCTTCATTGGTCGTTAATTGGAGTCATAAAGATAGAAAACTTTACAGAGAAAGTCGGCATCTGTCCCACGCTTTTTTTACGGGTGAAACGGCGCTTCGGAAATCAATCTTTGCGATTCTGCCGCTGGTAATAGGCCGGGGCACAGCCATACCGCTTCTTGAAGGCTTGCGAGAAGTGCGACCGATTCTTGAATCCTACCCGATAACCTGCCTCCTGCGCCGTGATTCCCCCGGCCAGGAGCAGACTTTTGGCCCGTTCCAAACGATGTTCCAGAATCCACCGCTGCGGAGAGAGGGGGCTGATTTTGGCAAAATCGCGCTTGAAGGTGGCCAGACTGCGCCCCGTATAGGAGGCGAACTCTTCGAGACTGAGCTCTTCGGTGAAATTCTGTTCCATGAAATCCAAGAGGTCGATTTTCCACACCTCGTTGAAATCGAACAGGGTCGGATAGAACCGGTCGTCGAGAGCCAGCAGACACATGACAGCCTCCTGCACTTTCAGCTGCAACCACTCGGTCGCAGGAGTCTCGCCACTGTCGGTATAAGGCAGGAACGAATCGAACAGACTCTTCAACGCCACGGTGCGGGGCAACACGTTCACCGTCTTACCGATGGGTGCGACTCCCTGCAACCGCTTGCAGCTACCGGCTATGCGTGTGTAATACTCCTTCAACTCCCTGCGGGGCAACGTCAGATTGATGCCCCGATAGGGTTCGCCGTCAAACGGTACCTTGGTAACATCGATGGTACAATCGCGGCGGATAAAGACATACTGCCCGGCCTCGACCGCCTCGCTCTTGTCGCGACCGGCGATGACCAACTTGCCCGAACGGACGAAAATAATGGAGTGCGCCGGCATGCGGTGCTCCACATGCATGTCGTGGGGAATGCAGCAACTCAACAGAATATCCCCGTAGTTGACCAGACTCTCTACTTGTCCATTCATACGACAAAGATAAGACAGGACAGCTATTTCTCCGGCTTCATTTTGAGAAATATTTCGGACATGGCCGAGGGGTTCATCGGTATCATGTCGACCAGGTCGAGCGATTTGACCATGTGCAGCGTACCCTGCTTGTAGGTCTTGAAATGCGGAGTCGTGAGGTGATGCCGGTAGGCCTCGCCGCTGGCATATATCTCCAAGATGCGCACCTGGCAGGAGTCGCGCTGCTGTATCATGGGATAGATGGCAATCACGCCCGGCTCCTCACGCACCGAGGTGGCCCCCACCTCCAAGGCGGCGGCAAGGTAGGCATCGAGATACTGGGGATAGATCTCTATCTCGGAGATGCGCACCAGCATACCCGAATCGGTATCGGTCACGACCGTCGGGAGCTGGTTCGCCAGACTGGCTACGGACTGGGAATCCACGGGCAGGAAAAAAAGCCGGGCCGCATTCCTCCACAAAAAGTCATCGGCATAAGCCGAGAGTTCCTTGTCGACAGCCAACGCCGCTTCCAACCGGCGCAAGTTACGGGTCAGGAGTTCGGCCGACTGATAGGGATAGTCCGAGCCATACATGATGTGATCTGGACTGGTAATGGTGAGCAGCGTGCGTATGACGGCCGGTGAAGTAACACCGGCCAGGTCGTAATAGAGCCGGGAGAGGTTGGCCTCGATATTCACCTCGCCCATCAGACCCCGGGCTTGCAGTACCGGGACGAGGGCTTTCAGGCGAGGTATGGCCAATGGCAGAAACGAGCCGCCATGCGGCACAACGACCTTGACATCGGGGTAACGCACCAACAGGTTACGGGTCAGCATATTCATCAGAGCACGGGTTGTCTCGGCCGGATATTCATAGGCCGCCAGCGGCAACCTCGCCATTAACTGTTCGTTCACAGGAACGGGCTTGTGGGGGTGAACGACGATGACTGCCTTCCGACGATTCAGTACCTCCATCAACGGGTCGAGCGCCTCGTCGCCCAGATATTGTCCCCGGCTGTTGGTAGCCAGTTTCACCCCGTCGGCCCCAAGCGTGTCGAGCGCATAGACGGCCTCGGCAATGGCCGCATCGACATCGGGCAAGGGCAACGAAGCACAAAAGCGGAAACGCTCGGGACTGGCAGCCTTCAACCGGGCACAGGAATCGTTGTACTGTCGCACGCCCCGACGACACTCGTCACGGTCGCCAAACCAGGGTTGAGGTGCCGGCATCGAGAGTATGGTGCACCCGATACCCGCGCTGTCCATGAAGGCCCGGTGCGAATCGACCTCCCACGCCGGCAAGGGAAAGCCCTCCTCCATCTCGGCTCCATGACGCTCAATAACCTCCCGATAAAACGGGAATATGTTGTGACTGTGCACATCGACAATCTGGCGGGCATGGCCCACTCCACTACTTACAGCCATAAGCCAAACCAATAACAGGGGTTTCATACGTATTTGGTTACACTTGAATTATCGATAGCAAAGGTATGAATAGCCAGATAAAACAATGTTAGTATACGGCTCATTTATCGTTGCCGTATGGCTCAATAACAGGTCTTTATATCGCTACCCACCTACCCTTCGACCCTTCTTTCATGGAAGCTGAAAACAGTCGGGGGCAGACTCTAATTAAGAGTCCGCCCCCGAGGCTGCACGTTTATTTTGTAACCAAAAAATTATCCACAACGCGAAGTTCCGCACGAGGTACAGATGAGACAGCCCTCCTGATAGATAAGCGTCTCGTTACCGCAATTCGGGCAGGTCTGGCCGCTGGCCTTAGTACCGTTGGGCAGGTATTTCTTCAAGGCACGCTCCACACCGTTCTTCCAGCTGTTGATCGACTGGCTGTCGAGTTCGAGGCTCGATACCAGTTTGAGCACTTGGGGAATGGGCATTCCGTAACGGAGCACACCCGAGATGAGTTTTGCGTAGTTCCAATACTCGGGATTGAACTTGTCGGATAGGCCTTCGATGGTGGTCTTGTATCCCCGTTTGTTGGAGAACTGGAAGTCGTAACGTTTCGTGCCATCGGGGTTCACCGCCTTCACGATCTTACCCTTCACCACATTCTTGGGGCAGAAGATACCGTCGTCGTCGTCGGCCAAACCGGTAAAGATTTCGTAGGGTTTCCCGTCTTTCAGGCCCACGAAGGCAATCCACTTCTCCTTGTTGTTCTGGAAGCGGACCACGTCGGCCTCCAACTCGATGGGACGCACCAGCTTCTCGGCCTGCACGGGAACCACCGGTTTCTTCTCCTCTTTCTTGGTCGAGATGAGCACTCCCGAGCGGGAACCGTCGCGATAGACCGTACACCCTTTGCAGCCCGAACGCCAAGCCTCGACATACAACTGACCTACCATATCCTCGCTCACATCGGCGGGAAGGTTGATGGTCACGCTTATCGAGTGGTCGACCCACTTCTGGATACGGCCCTGCATGCGCACTTTCTGCAACCAGTCGATGTCGTTGGCCGTAGCCTTGTAATAGGGCGACCGGGCTACCAGAGCGTCAACCTCTTCCTGGGTATAGTTCTCTTTTACCTCGATGCCGTTTACCTGCATCCAGGTGATGAATTTATGGTGATAAACCACATACTCTTCAAAGGCGTCGCCTGTCTCGTCGACATAGTCGATGTGCACGGCGGGATCGTTGGGATTCACCTTGCGGCGACGACGATAGACCGGCATGAACACAGGCTCGATTCCCGAGGTGGTCTGCGTCATCAGACTCGTCGTTCCCGTAGGAGCGATGGTGAGGCAGGCGATGTTGCGGCGACCGTATTTGCACATGTCCTTGTAAAGCTCCTCGTCTTCATGTTTCAACCGTTTGATAAAGGGGTTGTTCACCTCACGGTCGGCATCATAGATGGAGAAGGCACCACGCTCCTTGGCCATCGTAACCGACGAACGGTAGGCGGCCAGAGCCAAGGCCCGGTGTACTTTCTCGGAGAAGTCGGTGGCCTCTTCGGTACCGTAACGGTAGCCCATGGCGGCAATCATGTCTCCCTCGGCTGTCGTGCCCACTCCGGTACGACGGCCTTGCAGGGTGCGTTTCTGTATCTTGTACCACAAGTTGAGTTCAGTACTCTTCACCTCGTCGGTCTCGGGGTCGGCCTTGATTTTCTCGATAATCTTGTCGATTTTCTCCATTTCGAGGTCGATGATGTCGTCCATGATTCGCTGAGCCAGCATCACATGCTTGTGGAAGAGGTCGAAATCGAAATAGGCCTCCGGCGTGAAAGGATTAACTACATAAGAATAGAGGTTGATGGCCAACAGACGGCAGCTGTCGTAGGGACAGAGGGGTATCTCACCGCAAGGATTGGTCGAGACGGTTTTGAAACCGAGGTCGGCATAGCAATCGGGCACCGATTCGCGAATGATGGTATCCCAGAAGAGGACTCCGGGCTCGGCCGATTTCCAGGCATTGTGCACGATTTTCTTCCAGAGGGCTTGCGCATCAATCTCCTTCGTCACCTTGGGATCGGGCGAGTCGATGGGGAATTGTTGTATGTAGGGCTTGCCGGCGGTGGCAGCTTCCATAAAGTCGTCGTGAATCTTCACCGATACGTTGGCACCGGTTACCCGGCCTTCGACCATCTTGGCGTCGATGAACGACTCGGAGTCGGGGTGCTTGATCGATACCGACAACATCAACGCGCCCCGGCGGCCGTCTTGTGCCACCTCGCGGGTCGAGTTGGAGTAACGCTCCATGAACGGCACCAGACCGGTTGAGGTGAGGGCCGAGTTTTTCACGGGCGAACCTTTGGGACGGATATGCGACAGGTCGTGCCCCACTCCACCGCGGCGCTTCATCAGTTGCACCTGCTCTTCGTCGATTTTGATGATGCCTCCATACGAGTCGGGGGCACCGTCGAGACCAATCACAAAACAGTTGGAGAGCGACCCCACCTGGTAGTTGTTGCCGATACCGCTCATCGGGCTACCCTGCGGCACGATATACCGGAACGATTTCATCAAATCGAACAGTTCCTGCGACGAAAGCGGATTGGGATACTTCTGCTCAATACGAGCAATCTCATTGGCTATGCGCCAATGCATGTCGTCGGGAGTCTTTTCATAGATATTCCCATACGAATCTTTCAAAGCGTACTTGTTGACCCACACACGGGCGGCCAGTTCGTCACCTTTGAAATACTCCAATGAAGCTTTATAAGCCTCATCATAAGTATAAGTTGTTGGTTCCACGAGATATATGTTTTTCTTTTTATGTTAATTTGTTAATTCCTTAGACCAAGGTTTTTCGATAGAAGAATTACGGTGCAAGTTTATAAAAAACATTCTACATACACAAATATTCTCTTTTTTAATTATCAACATTTTACAAAGTTTCTCAATTTTAAAAATCAAACCACTTATTATCAATATATTATATTTTTCAAAAATCAAAAAAGTTTCCCGTTTTTGAAAATCAGCAAAATAACCGGCAAATTCATAAAGAAAAGTCAGATTCTTCTGGAAAGCCCATCAGTATTCACTTTGCATAAATTTCCCGCACAGGAAAGTTAACAATTACAACAATTCATACATTTCAATTAATTTACACTTTTCCCTTTGATTTGAGACAAACTATCAACAAAATCAATAAATTTCACTACCTTTACAAAAGATAAAAATTTACCCTATTAAGATAAACACTTATGATAAACCAGCTAAAAGAGAGAAGAACGATAAGGCAATATCTCGACAAGGAGATTGACGACAGCCTGCTCAACGAATTGCTCGAAACGGCATTCCGCGCCCCTACCACGGGCAACATGCAAGTGTACAGCGTAGTGGTTACCCGCCAGCAGGAGAACAAGGAGCGGCTGGCTCCGGCTCACTTCAACCAACCGACAGTGACCCAGGCTCCCGTGGTGCTGACCTTCTGCGCCGATTTCAACCGGTTTGTAAAATGGTGCGAACTCAACCACGCCCAACCGGGCTACGACAATTTCCAATCGTTTGTCACCGCCGCCATCGACGCTCTGCTCGTGGCTCAACAGTTCTGCACGGCAGCCGAGCTCTCGGGCTTGGGCTGCTGTTACCTGGGTACCACTACCTACAATGCCCCCCAGATAGCCGAGGCGCTGCATCTGCCCCGCCTGGTTATCCCCATCACCACCCTCACCGTAGGCTATCCGGCTCACACACCGGCTCAGGTAGACCGCCTGCCCATCGAGGCAATTGTCCACCATGAGAGCTATCGCGACTACTCGCCCGAGGATATTCAACGCCTCTATGCCTACAAGGAGAGCCTGCCCGAGAACCAACAGTTCATCGCCGAGAACCACAAGGAGACTCTGGCACAGGTATTCACCGACATACGCTACACGCGCGAGAACAACGAGCTGTTCTCCAAAATCTATCTCGACTTCATCGTAAAGCAGGGATTCAAGCTGCCTGAATAGGAAGGCCATATACCTATTATATAATAACAAAGCCCCGGAACTCGGTTCCGGGGCTTTGTTATTGATCTGTTCCTGCAATGACAGGTTATCCTTTTATCCTTGCTGGATACGTTGTTCTATCTCTTCCAAATCGGCTCGCAGTTTCTTGTCGACCCCGATCTGCTCGGTAATGGTCTTGCAGGCATGGAGCACCGTAGCGTGGTCCTTCTTACCCAACACGTCGCCTATCCCGGCCAACGACAACGAAGTGTATTTCTTGGCCAGATACATCGACATCTGCCGAGCCACTACCACCTCTCTCTTGCGGGTACGTTCGAGCAGACGCGAAACGTCCAATCCGTAATAGCCGCACACAGCCTCCTTGATGGTATCGATGGTAATCTGCTTCTGCACCATCTTCACGCTGGCAGCCAGCACCTGGTCGGCCATATCGATCGAAATCTCCTTTTTCAAGACGCTCGAACGAACCATCAGCGAAACGATAACCCCTTCGAGGTCACGCACGTTGTCGGTCACGTTGCGGGCAATGTAGTCGATTACCTCCTCGTCGATGATCAGGCCGTCGCGATGCACCTTGCTCATGAGAATATCGTAGCGCAACTTGTAATCGGGACGCTCCACCTCGGCCGTCAAACCCCATTTGAAACGGGTGAGCAGGCGCGAAACCATACCTACCAGCTCGACCGGCGGGCGGTCGCAGGTGAGCACCAGTTGCTTGTTGCTCTGATGCAGGTGGTTGAATATGTGAAAGAAGGTGTTCTGGGTCTGTGTCTTCCCGGCAAACTCCTGAATATCGTCCATCAACAGCACATCGATGCTCTGGTAGAAGCTGATAAAGTCGTTCACCCGGTTGTTGCGCACGGCATCGGTATACTGTACCAGAAAATCGTGAGCCGACAGATAGAGTACGCGCGACGAAGGGTTATTCTCCTTGATGCGCAAACCGATGGCTTGAATCAGGTGAGTCTTTCCTACCCCCGACTCTCCAAACAGAAACAAGGGGTTGAAGGTATTGCGACCGGGATTGGCGGCAATCGATTCGGCAGCCGTACGCGCCAACATATTGCTGGCCCCCTGATAGTAGCTCTCAAAAGTATAAATCGGGTTCAGGCGGGGGTCGAGCTCATCATATACGCGTTGCTTGAAGGGGTCCAAAAGGTCGGGCATCGCCTGCTGCATCTTCTTCACGGCAGTCGACCGTGTCGTAGCAGTCAAGTCGACCGTAGCTTCGGGCTGACGGACGATCTGCACACGATACACCAATTTTACGTTTGCCCCATAGATGCGAGGCAAAACCTTCTTCAAGAGATTGAGGTAATGCTCCTCAATCTGCTCGATGACGAAATGCGAAGGGACAAGCAAAGTCAACACATTATCGCTATCAACACCCAACGAGGTTATCGGCTTGAACAGACTCTCGAATGCCTCAGGATTGATGTTGTCTTTGATAATTGTCAAACATTGGTCCCACAACTGAACATGTTGTTCTGAACCCATTTTATGTAAATCTTCTATCAAAAAACTTTTGCGTTTACAAAATTCAAACTATTTTTCCTCAAAAACAAATCGGAAAATATTTGCATTTTACATTTCGATTACAAACGGTTGATTTCAAAGTTTTTATAAAGGGACACCTTTCGTTACAATTTTTTTAAATTTAGAAACTATCACCACTCTAAAAATCAGCCATTTATAATTATACTATGTTTTTCAGCATACTTTTTATCACACCTTTCCACCCAACAAATAAACCCCTACAAGGGTAACTATGGGTATTTTACGAAGAAATTCTCCGTGCA